>CAMVFY010000007.1 GCA_947166895.1 uncultured Candidatus Saccharibacteria bacterium | reverse complement strand
AAGATACTCGTGATAACAGTACCTACATGGTTGGTAAACTAAAAGACGGTAACTGTTGGATGTTAGATAACTTAGCTCTAGATCCCACTGATAACACTACTGCCCAAAACCTAAATGCAGGAAACACTAATGCCACCAATGAAGCTATCACCAATTACTTAAATGGTGGTAACAACAACAATACTGCTGGTTGGTCTAGTGTTGCCGTAGCTGATGTAGATACGGACTTCCAGGACTCAGCCAATAACCAGGTAGGTGGCTACACTACTCCACGCATTAACAACGCCAGCAAAGACACTCTCGTCACAAGTTATGGCCCAGCCTCAACTAATGGCCAAGCTAAGGTCGGTATCTACTATAATTACTGTGCTGCTACTGTAGGAACCTACTGTTATGCACTAGGTCAAGGCGTAGACCTACCAAACACTAATATAGACGCAGATCAAGACCTCTGCCCAGCCAACTGGAGAATGCCTACTGGTGGATCAACTGGCGAATATTCAGCCCTCTATAACAAATACAACACTACCATGGACGCCACTAACGTCGCTTCCTTACAACATAATCTATCTACCCCTCTGTCGGGCGACTTCTACACTAGCTCGGCGAGCAATCAGAATGAATGGGGCTACTGGTGGTCGTCTACTTACGACGATGGCTACGACATGCACAGTCTAGACGTGAATCCTACGTACGTCTACCCGAACAGCGGCCGCGATCGCGGCAACCGTAACTCGATGAGGTGCTTAGTAGGCGAGTAGCTGGTTTTACCTATTTTAATAGAAACCTGCCGAGCCGGCCAGGACAAATTTAAAAAGTACCTAGAATACTACCGAATCACACCCGGTGAACGTGGCTGAATGCTTACACCTCGCTTCGCTTCTCGACAAAATATCAGTATGTGATACAATATTCTCATGGATAACGATAAACGTTTTGTCACTGGCCTCGACGTCGGCACCGAAAACATCCGTGCCGTCATCGCCACCGTCAACAAATCCGGCGAAGTCTCAATAGTTGGCTACAACGAGGGCAAATCTGCCGGCATGCGCAAGGGTATTCCTGCCAATCTCACTGGTCCTGCCGAAGCTATCGACCGAACCTTGGGCGACGCCGAACGCATGGGTGGCTACGATGTTCGCAGTGCTTACGTTTCAATTAATGGTTCCACTGTCATTTCCACTCATACCGAAGGCATGATTGCCGTCGGCGCCGTCGAGCACGAGATAAATCTCGACGACCTCGACCGCGTCGAAGACGTTGCCGTTACCGGTCGTATCCCGGCCAATCGTGATGTGCTAGATGTTGTTCCGCTCGAATACGCCTTAGATGGCCAGGGCGGCATCAAGGATCCTCTTGGTATGTCCGGCGCTCGTCTCGAAATGCGCGCCTGTGTTATTTCCGCTCTCACTCCAAATTGTGAAAACCTGAAGAAAGCCACCATGACTGCCGATGTCGAAGCTAAGCGCCTTATCCCTAGCGTAGTGGCGGCGGCAAAGGCAGTTCTCACCGAGCGCCAAAAAGAAAACGGTGTTGCCGTAGTCGATTTTGGTGCTACCACCACCTCAATCGCCATCTATGAAGAAGGCGACCTGCAATATGTAGGCGTCGTCCCTATTGGCTCCAACAATATCACCAACGATTTGGCTATCGTCCTTGCCATTAGTCCCGATCTCGCCGAAGAAATCAAAACCCGTTTTATTACTGGAAACTTTGACGCCGAAAAAAGCCTCACCATCAAAGTAGGCAAAGAAGGCAAAGAGCGTAATTTTAACCGTAAAGAAGTTGAAGAAGTAGTAAAAGCTCGCCTCGACGAAATTTTTGCCGAAGTCCGAAAAAAACTCAAATCCGCCAAATACGACCAGCGCCTGCCAGAGGGAATCGTTTTGACCGGTGGTGGCGCCAAAATGCGAGACATCGATTTATTTGCCAAGCAGGCCCTCGAAGCTGCCGTTCAAATCGGCACCCCAAAAGGCCTCGGTGGTGTTGCCGAATCCATTGAAAAACCCGAATTCGCTACTGCTGTCGGCCTCGCCCTTTTTGCCGCCGAATCCGCCGAGGGAGCCCCTACCTTAACTAAAAAATCCAAAAAACAACCCAAATCTAGTGGTCCCAACCCACTCAGCTTCATTAAAAAGATTTTCAATAAATTCTAACATCGACGGGTGACGGCTCTGGAAGGGGGCCCCAAAATGTTTTGCTTTAGCAAAAATTTTGGGGAGGGAGAAGAGCCGGCAGGACCCGTCGAGAATAGTGTTGATTTTAAGATGGTTTAGGTGTATACTAGAGCTATACATTAAAGCGAGGTAAAATTATGCCAGAGGTTAAACCGACAGAGGTGGAGAGTAAAGCAAGTATTAAAGTAGTAGGTGTTGGCGGCGCCGGCGGTTCTGCAGTCGAACGCATGAAAGAAGTAGGTCTTTCAGGAGTTGAGTTTGTTGCCATCAACACTGATGCCCAGGCTTTACATCATTCACCAGCCGACGTCAAGGTCCACATTGGCAAGGGTTTAGGCGCTGGTGGCGATCCCGAAAAAGGTCGTGAAGCCGCCGAAGAGGGCAGGGAAGCCATCGATAAAGCCCTAGATGGTGCCGACATGGTATTTATTACGCTCGGCGCTGGCGGCGGTACTGGTTCTGGCGCTGGGCCAATTGTTGCCGAGGAGGCTCGCAAAAAAGACATTCTAACCGTTGGTGTAGCCACAAAGCCATTTACCTTTGAAGGGGCTCGTCGCCGTGCTAACGCTGACGTCGCTATCGACAAGCTTGCTCGCCAAGTCGACGCCCTCATCACAATCCCAAACGACCGTCTACTCCAAACTATTGATCCTCGCACTCCTCTTCTTGAAACATTCAAAATCGCCGACGATGTTCTCCGTCAAGGCGTCCAAGGCATTTCCGAACTTATCACCGAACATTCACTCATCAATCTCGACTTCGCCGATGTCAAAGCCATTATGAAAAACGCGGGCTCTGCCCTCATGGGTATTGGCCGTGCCTCTGGCGAAAATCGCGCCGTCATTGCCGCCCAACAGGCCGTTGAGTCGCCACTAATTGAAGTCAAAATCGAAGGCGCCCGCGGCGTACTGTTTAGTGTCGCCGGCGGTTATGACATGTCTATGAGCGAAATTCAAGAAGCCGCCGAAGTTATTACTGGTGCCGTCTCTCCTGACGCCAACATCATTTTTGGCGCATCAATCCGTCCCGAACTCGAAGACGAAATCGTCGTTACCGTTGTTGCTACCGGCTTCGACTCCGACTATTTTAGTGAGGAAAGCACCCCAGCCTCTACGCCAAACTTCGAAACCGAAAAACCCACCGCCGAGGCCAAGGATTTCGCCCTCGAGAACAAAACCAACATGTGGGACTCCATCAAGAGCGAACCAGAACCAGAGCCGATTACCAGCGACGATGATATGGATATTCCACCTTCACTTCGCGAGCGCTTAAGAGGTAAGAAGAAAAAAGATTAACCAAGGAGCCACGACATGGAACGACAACTTCGCATAGGAAATAGCAAAGTCTTAGAAAGTCGTGAAACTGTCGATGGCACCATGATTCGCCGTCGACGTGAGACTCCTGATGGTCATCGTTTCACCACTTATGAACGGATTGAGATGCCTCCGCTTACCGTGCTTAAACGCAGCGGTAACAGAGAAAATTTTGATCGCGATAAGCTACTTCTTGCTGTTCGTCGTAGTGTAGGCAAGTTCTTTAATTCCGAACTCGAAGTCGAAGAAGTCGTCAATCGCGCTTCAGACATCCTCTACAGCTACGGAACCGATCAGGTTACCTCTAAACAAATCGGTGAGGCCGTTCTTGATGTCCTTGCCGAAACTAACGAAGTTGCCTATGTCCGTTTCGCTTCTGTTTTCCGCGAATTCAAAACCCTTGAAGATTTCGAAAACATCCTGAAAGAACAAAGGGATGCCCATGGGCGGATGACGACTTTGGAGGGGGACCCCCGCGAAAACTTGGAGCGGGGGAGGAAAAGTCGGCAGGACCCGCCCAGGAGTTAACTTATGCGTGTTGTATGTATTTATCGAGATAATCAGGATTACACTCGTTTGGTCGACGAGTGGCTCGAAAATTTCCGCCGCCAAACCGGCAGGGAAGTAGAGACCATGAACCCTGATGAAAATATAAATTTTTGCGAAGCCTACGATGTGGTTGAATACCCTACCATTCTAGCCTTAGGCGGTAGTGGCGAAGTCCGTGCTTCTTGGCGCGGCCGCAATTTGCCGCTCATTAATGAAGTGTTATATTATATGATATAATACTAAGCATGGGCATAAAGAAAACCGACAAGGTCTTTTCTAATAAAAAACGCAAAACATACTTACGGATGCTACGGAGCATCGTTGTAGCAGCCATTGTCATCATCGCCGTCTTGATTATCATGCAACTCTTTGGTATCAATGTCTCGTCGATGCTCGCCGGTGTCGGCATCGCTTCAATCATCATTGGTTTTGCTCTCCAAGATGCCATGAAGGATATTTTTCGCGGCCTCGAAATCGTTTCCGACAATTACTACGATATTGGTGACGTCATTAAATTTGGCGACAACGTCGGTCAAGTCCTTTCCATCAATCTCCGCACCACCAAAATCCAAGATATCAACACAATGAATATCGTTTCCATCGCTAATCGGAACATCAACCAAGTCGAAGTCGTTACCGGTTATATTTACCTTCAAGCCCCGTTGCCACTCCGCATCAAGCCCGCCGCAGCGAAGCTTCTCATGGCTGAAATCACAAAAAACGTTCAAAAGCTTGACGGCGTCACGTCCGTCATTGACCAAGGCCTCGCCTCTATCACTAATTCGTCGCTTAATTATCAAATCCAAATCACCTGTGATCCCATGAACCAACTTCAGATTCGCCGCGACTCTCTCGGTGTCATCGTTGACACTCTCGCGTCCCACAAAATCCTCTTGCCCTACAGCCAACTCGATCTCCATGCCAAAAAATAGCTATATTCTTTCGAGGTTACCACAAATATTTTAAATTAACAGGGAAATGTGGTATAATTTTTTCCATGAAATATAGAGCTGGAGAGAGGCGAAAAGCCGTAGAGTACGAAAAAGCCATCAGCGAGTGGTGGAAAAAGAACAAAATTTTTGAAAAATCAGTCGAAGATAGGCCAATCGACAAATCATATGTCTTTTACGATGGCCCTCCATTCATTACCGGCAACCCTCACCACGGCACACTTCTTAGCTCTATTGTCAAAGATACCGTTCCGCGCTACTGGACCATGAACGGCTATCGTGTCGAACGTCGCTGGGGCTGGGATTGCCACGGCCTTCCCGCCGAAAATTTTGTCGAAAAACAGCTTGGTATTACCGACCGCCGCGAAATCGGCACCAAATGGTCGCTCGAAGAATACATCGTCAAAGCTCGTGAATCCATGGTCGCAAACTCCGAAACTTGGCGAGGAACCATTGACCGCATTGGCCGTTGGGTTGATTTTGACAACTGCTACCGCACCATGAACAAAGATTTTATGGAATCTGTCTGGTGGGCCTTCAAAAAGCTTTACGAAGCCGGCAAAATCTACGAAGGCCGCAAAGTTTTAATGTACGATACCAAATTCGCCACACCTGTGTCTAAAGCCGAAGTCACCATGGATAACGACGCCTATCAAATGGTCACCGACCCATCTGCCTACGTCAAGTTCAAATCCGGCGACGAGTATCTCCTGGCCTGGACGACTACACCATGGACTTTGCCCGCTAACATGGCTCTCGCCGTCAATCCGGACTTAGACTACGGTGTTTACGATGTGGATGGCGAGAAGCTTATCGTAGCCCTAGAGCGTGCAAAAATTTTGTTCAAAGACAAAAAACCCGAAAAAGCCTTCAAAGGTACAGCCCTTATCGGCAAACATTACGAACCGATCATCGAAATCGCCGACGGGCTCTTCGACCTTGGTCTCCGTGGCGACAAAGGCACAGTCACTCGTCCAGACACTTACACTGTTCTTCCGGGCGACTTTGTTTCCGCCGAAGACGGTACCGGCATTGTCCATATCGCTCCAGCTTACGGCGAAGACGATTATGCTCTTGCACAAAAATACGCCCTTGATTTTGTCGATTGTCTCGACGAAAACGGTTACTATTTGCCTGAAATGGCCGCGAAACTTCATGAGCTCGGCGTCCGCGACACCGACGAAAACGGCATCCAAGTTTGGGCTGGTAACAAGTTTATTGCCAAAGTCCTCGAAGAAAAGGGAATTATTTATAAGATTGAATACATCCAGCACGAATACCCCTTTAACCCCCGCTCAAAAGAACGTATTATTTACCGCGCCTTCCCGTCCTGGTTCTTTGATATCGATGGCCAAAAACAGATGATGCTTGAAGAAAACGAAAACATCAACTGGTTCCCAGCTTACTTAAAGCACGGTCGCTTCGCGAAGAATATCGAACAAGCCCCCGACTGGAACCTAAGCCGCGATCGCTTCTGGGCCACCGCCATGCCAGTCTGGAAAGGCGACAAGACTGGTGCGGTCAAAGTTTTTGGTTCTTACGAAGAGCTCAAAGAGTATTCCGGCAAAGAGCTTGACGATTATCATCGTCCGTGGGTGGATAATATTGAATTTGATGCTTATGTCGAACATGGACGGGTGACGGCCCTGGAGGGGGCCCCCCGCGAGCCTCAGCGAGTGGGGGAGGAGAAGGGCCGGCAGGACCCGTCCGGTGCCGTTGTGGATCACTTTACCCGCATCGAAAAGGTCCTCGACTGCTGGTTCGAATCCGGCTCTATGCCTTTTGCAGAGCTCCATTATCCTTTCGAGAATAAGGACAAGTTTGAACGAAACTACCCCGCCGACTTCATCGTAGAATACGTCGGGCAGGTTCGCGCTTGGTTCTATTATGTCCACGCCGTTAATACTGCCCTAGCTTCAATCGGCGCCTTCGGCGAAAAGGCCAAACAAGGCCCCAAGAACGCCTACAAGAATGTCATTACCACTGGCACCTTAGCCGGCAATGACGGCCGCAAAATGAGTAAATCCCTAGGCAACTTCACCGATCCCAACATTTTGATGGATCAATATTCCGCCGACGCCCTCCGCTTCCTGCTCCTCTCCAGCCCAGTACTCTCTGGCGAGGACTTCGCTCTTCTCGACAAAGATGTCTCTGACGTTAATCGTAAACTTGCCATGATCTGGAACGTCTACGATTTCTTCACCACCTACGCCGAAGTAGAGGAACTAGATTCAGAGGGTTTGCAAGGCTTGCGAACCGTTGCCGCAGTTACGACGAGGACTAGCGAGCCGACCCTGCAACGGCAGGCGTCGGCGAAGCGCAACGGTGAGCAAGTGCTTGCAAACCCACTTGATATCTGGATCATCTCTCGCCTCTACCAGCTCCGTGACGAAATCACTTCCGGCATGGAAGAATACAACATTCCAAAAGCCTTAGAGGGTGTCTTGCCGTTTATTGACGATCTTTCTAACTGGTTTGTTCGTCGCTCCCGTCGCCGTTTCAGCAAAAACGATGACACCGCCGACAAAAACCAAGCTTTTGCCACACTGTATTATGTACTAGTGTATCTTTCGCAGCTCCTCGCCCCCTTCACTCCCTTCCTCGCCGAGGAATTATATCAAAAAATGACCGGCAAAAACGAATCCGTCCACCTCTTAAGTTGGCCTACAGCCGGAGTTATTGATACCGAAGTTCTCGAAAACATGGCCCGCACCCGTCAAATCATCGAGGGCGCTCTCGCTCTCCGCATGCAAAAATCCGACACCGAAGACCAAATCAAAATCCGCCAACCGCTGTCAAAACTTACTTACCCCGGCGACAAGCTCGACGACTTCTACGAGCAAATTATCGCCGAAGAGGTCAATGTCAAAACTGTAGAAAACGGCGAACAGCTTACTCTCGACAAAACTCTCACCCCCGAACTTAAAGAAGAGGGAACTGCTCGTGAAATTATCCGTGCTGTCCAATCTGCCCGTAAGCACGCCGGCCTCCAGGTTGACGATCAGATTAAACTCTCCCTTTCTTGCAAAATACCTACAAATTATGAATCCCTCATCAAATCCGAAGTGAATGCCATCGAGATTAACCACGACGGCAACTACGCCCACGACGAAATCGTCAAACTAAATGGCGAAAACGTCACAATCTCCCTCGAGAAAATATAAATACAATAAAATCGAACGGTCCCGCAGGCGCCAGCAGTCAAAAATACAGCTGTCACGAATTCGAATCTGAAACTGCTAATTTCAGTGAGAATTCGACTGACTGTTGTATTTTTGACGACTGCGGACCGAGGACCAGCGAAGGCTTTATGATCCTATACCCCCCTCTGTTAATTTGACATTTCTGCTGATTTTTAGCATAAACACTATTGACAAATTTCACAAAGTGTGCTACACTTAAATCAAGTTAGAAAATAAAATAAAAAATCTAACAAATAATAAAAACAAAAAAGGAAAACAAAAAAATGACGGAACAACTCAAAATACCAAACCAAGTAATCAACTCCGATTGGAGAGATGACGTAGATTTAGATTTCGAAACCTACGGCACCAACAAACAAGAAAGGGAATACATATCACCTGCTGAAGTATCCAAAGTAAGTATTGAAAAAATCAAAGCCCGCAAACTTAATAGGGAACGCGGCCACAAACTACTTACGGTCTTCAGTAGAAACGAAAAACTCGCAGCTTAAAAACCGTCATAAATAAAACAAACAGTTTTCCTACAAACGAAAGGAGTATCTTTATAAGATGGACGAACTAATATCAACTTTAACGGAGGAATTTCCCGATGTAATATATCCAGCCATCCCAATCATTGCAGAAGGACTTCAGGTGGCATATATCTTCATATCCATGTTGACCTTCATGTTATAAAACCATAAATTACAAAATAAAGCCCGAACATTTGTTCGGGCTTTATTTTTTTAACTAGAACGCCCATTCCATTCATAAATAGTTGACTCAAAGTATCGCTTATGCTAAACTGAACTCAGAAAGGTCAACATTATAAAATAAAAGTTAGCTATGGACAATACTCTAATCGATCGAGAGACTCTCGGCCAGTTTATCGACGAATTAATTAAAAAACAACCCTTACCCGTAAATAACGAGGAAGAGCTCAACAATTTAAGAGAGAAAAGTATTACTGCACTCGATGATAAAATTGGTATAGCTATCTTTAAACAACTTAATGAAGAACAAAACGCTGAATTAAGCCAAATGCTTGACCAAGAAGAAGAACCATCCGAGGATGCATATAGAGAATTTTTCGAAAAGGCCGGCATCGACCTCGAACAAACCATCGCTGACACCATGCAAAATTTTGCAACTAACTTCTTAGGAGACCAAAATGCGTAACGGAGAAAATTTTAATTTCGATCATGGCGGGAGTGAAGAAGAAAACTCGGCCGAGCTTTCTCGCAAAATCAACGAAGAGAGGGGTGAAAAAGTCAACCAAGCAGAATTAGAGGCTCGCGAAAAAGAGCTTCTTGAGCAACTTGCCAAACTTGAATCCCAGCTTGCCGATGAGGAGGCCGAATACAAGGCGTTAAAGGATGAAATTGGCGTTGAACCTTCTGAAGTTATTGCCGCCGCAGCAACAATTGAGGCTGCAAATCTAGACGCGGAACGATCGGAGCTTTCCCCAGAGTCCGCTGCCAACCTAGAGAAGGCGAAGGAAAAGCAAAATCTCAAAAAAGTTCTTCGCTCCGCCGTACTCATTGTCATCGCTGCCTCCATCGCCATCGGTGGATTTTTGGCTTCTCGCAAAACCAATAAAAATGTCGCGCCCGAACCTACGCCATATCAAACAGTAGCCACAGTTGGCGAAACAGAAAAACAAACAGACATCTTGAGCGTCGCTGGCGGCGTCGACTATGATAATGATGGAGTGCGTGATTTGGACGTCACCGGCGAGGAAAAACAATGGGACGCCGAAATGGATAAACTCGACGAAAACCGATACGATGAAAAAGAAACCGCCTGGAATTTCTTTGATGATTCAAAGATGCTTAGCGGTGGCCTCGGCGCAAGGCCAATTGGTCTCGAACTTGCAGACGAACAGCGCAACTTCAAAGAAGGAGCACTTGAAGCCTGGTCCGGCAACACCCTAGAGGCTGTCCGCAACAATATCCCATCAACCATTATGGGCGAACTCATTATGCATGGTACGGTTATGGGCGACGCTGCAGTAAAGGACGGTAAAGTTATCGATCTATCGGACTATCTGAAAGTACTTGAAAATAGCGATGCCGACTTTACTGGAAAATGGCAAAACCTCGTCGCACAAGATCAACATGAAATTTTCGACAACGGTACAGTAGTAATGGGGCGAACGCCCGATCAGTATTACTCTGTCCAGGTCGCAATAGACAAAACATCTGATGATGTACGGATGGAAGTTGTAATCGTAGATACGACCAAATTTGAAGATGAAAATTTGCAAAACGAGTCAAGACAGTGGGTTGACTTGCGCAAAGCTGACGGCTCTTTATTCTTTGATGACAGCGAAGCATTAAATGATTATTTAGTTGCATATCTAGGTTTGCCAGAAGGGACAAAATTAGAAATTCATAGCGACAACTCTGGCGGTAACCAAATTTGTGCATGGGTGGCAGACGAAGAGACGCCACCACCACAAGATGAGCCAGTAGTTCCAGTCCCTCCAGCCCCCACACCCGAACCGGAGCCAGAGCCAACGCCTGAACCTACTCCAGAGCCGACCCCAGAACCCACACCGGAGCCAACCCCCGAACCAACTCCAGAACCCACACCAGAGCCAACTCCAGAACCCACACCAGAGCCAACGCCCGAACCCACCCCAACCCCAATTCCCACACCAACTCCTACCCCGACTCCAACCCCAACACCTACTCCGATCCCGACGCCAACTCCTGAGTATCCAGCTCCAAAGGATATAGAAAACATTGGGCGTATTGACGAAATAATCCACAGGGATATAGCCGAAGATGTCGGCACAGAAGAAATCGTGGTTACACCAACACCGGAAGTCTCTCCAGAAGACATCACAGAAAGGCCATCCGCTGATGTTTTCGAAGGCACTGAACCGGAAATTATACCCAACGAGGAATCAGTGGCGGCTGAGCCAGTCCAACCCACAATTAGTGGGGAAAATGAGTACAGCATGGATTTAGGTGGAGCAAATGAAGAAAATGCCCCAGCAAACCCAGTGCTGCCAAACGAAGAAGCTCAGGCCGCAGCAGATAACGGAGAGATTCCTATCGAAGAGGCTCCGGGGCCAGAAGACGTTGGTGGTAGTGAACTCGGTGACATTTTAAGCGAGCTAGGAATTAACTAGGGTGGATGAAAGGAAAACCATGAGAAAAAATAACCACATCAAGATTTTAAGTACAGTCATAGCCGTGCTCGGCTTGAGCTTGGTGAGCTTAGCGTCAGCCTCTGCTTGGGGGCCAGAGCGTCCCACCTTCACGATGGCCAGGCCGGCGACCTACCCAACGTTTAACTCAATCACGGATAATCCTACCATCGGTGATGAACGTGACTTCGTGAGGGTTGGAGAAATAAACGCAGATGTCACAAACTTGAAGAATGAAATCGAGGTTGTTCCAGGCAAGCAGTACTTAGTCTATATTTATTTCCACAATAACGCGTCTTCCACATATAATGACTCTGCCCACAATAATTCCGGGGTTGCACTTAGGACCCGTATGTCATCTTCTTTCTCGACCGTAATTACTCCAGCCGAAAAAGGAACCATTACCGGTACAATCACCGCTGACAACTCCAACCCACTTTCGGTTTGGGACGAGGCTTATATGACAACTAAAAGCGACAAAGTTTTGTTAAGCTATGTCGCCGGCTCCGCAAAAATCTATAACGACTGGAAAGCAAACGGAAGCGTAATGCCCTCAAGTCTGTTTACAGAAGAGGGAACATTAGTCGGTCTAAACGCTTTGAATGGTGTCATTCCCGGATGCGAAGAATATCATGGCGTGGTCACCTATGTTTTACAAGCTGAGGAATTGGGTGGGTCCATCGACAAAGCCGTCTCAAAAGACGGAGTTAACTTCGGAGAAAGCCTCAACCTAAAACCTGGCGAGGAAGCTACGTTCAGATTAACTATTCGTAATACCGGCGATGTCGCCCTGACTAATGTTATCGTAAAAGACAACCTTCCCGAAGGGTTGTCACTTGTCCCAGGAAGTGTGACACTAAGAGCCAATGAATCAACCACGGAAGATCCTCTTTCCGACAATCTACTTGGCACAGGTTATAATCTTGGAACCATAGGCACCGGTAATGTGGTTTACATCACATATAAGGTAATAGCCGGTCCCGATTTTGATTGCGAAGGCAAGGAACTAAAAAACAACGCCAAATTAACCTACGACAGTAATGTTTCCACGGGCGATAGCAAGGAAAGCTCTGCCACTGTAACTGTCAAAAAAGAAGAAGGCTGCGATGAGCCAGAAATCCCTCTTGATACATGCGAAACTAATCCAGGTCTACCGGAGTGCGAAAAGGAAAAAAATTGTAAAACCAATCCCGAAATGCCTGAATGTCAGGAGCTCCCAAATACTGGTCCACTTGAAATAGTTATGGCCATTATCATTGTTGCCGGTATCGGGTTTGGTGGTTACTACTTCTACCGTACCAGAAAAGCTCTAAAAGCCACCGAAAGTTCTGCCGCAGGCAAAGACAAAACAGGTAGCGATACTTCACAAAATCAATAAAATGTGATATACTACACGGGTAATAAAGGATAATTTATGAAAAAAGCAGTCATTTTAGTTGGCGGCAAGCAATACGTCGCCACTGAAAAAGAGACCCTACGGGTGGACCTCCTCCCGGAAGGCACCAAAGAGCTCGAACTTGACGCTTTACTTGTGATCGACGGCAACAATACGCAGGTCGGTACTCCTACAGTAAAGGGCGTAAAGGTTTCAGCAAAAGTAGTAACGCCCGAAGTTAAAGGCGATAAGCTTCGCGTAATCCGCTACAAAGCGAAAAAGCGCGTCCACAAAGAAACTGGCCACCGTCAAAAGTACTCTGAGATCGAAGTCGTAAAAATCGCCTAACTGACTGTTGTTTTTTTGACGACTGCGGACCGAGGACCAGCGAAGAAATACTTATAATTTCCTAATCGCACTTTTTATGATATAATCTTAAGTATTATGGCGAAGGTAATATGTGTTACGAATCAAAAAGGTGGTGTCGGCAAGACTACCACCGCAGTTAACCTCGCTTACTATCTCGCTAAAGATAAATTCAAAACCCTGCTTATTGATTTTGATCCTCAGGGTAATGCCACATCTGGTCTTGGCATCGAAAAAACCGACATTAAAAAACTCGGCATTACTATGACGGAAGTTATTCTAGGTCAGGCTAGCCTCGCAGAATCTATCCGCTCCACCAAATATAAAAATTTCGACCTCGCTCCCACCACGCCTGAACTTGCCAATGCCGAGGTCGAAATCACTTCAATGCAGCGTAAATTCGTTCGCCTTCGCGACGCCGTCCGCAGTGTTGAAGCAAACTACGACTACATCATTATTGACTCACCGCCATCCCTCAGCCTTCTTACCGTCAACGGCATGATTGCGTCAAACTACCTACTTCTCCCAGTCCAAACCGAATTCTACGCTCTCGAAGGTGTCGCCCAGCTCCTCGAATCCATGAAACTTGTCATGAAGCAGGCTAACCCTAACCTTAAGTTGCTCGGTGTTCTTGCTACCATGTACGACAAACGCACCAGCCTAAGTGGCCAAGTTTACAACGAAATCAAGAAATACTTTAAACAGCTCACCTTTAAAGCTACCATCCCGCGCAACGTCCGTGTTGCCGAAGCTCCGTCTCACGGTGTCCCAGTTGGGGCTTACGATAAATTTAGTAAAGGTGCCAAAGCCTACAAAGAGTTCGCCAAAGAAGTAGAAGAAAGGACCAAAAAATGAAAGGTTTAGGAAGAAGTTTTGAAAGCTTAATCCCCACGGAACTCATCGATGACGAGTTCGACCCCACCGCTGCAGAAGACAAGAAGGAAAGCAAACTAAAAGAATTGAAACTTGACGACATTGTTCGTGACGAAAACCAACCGCGTCGTGAGTTTGATAAAGGCGCTCTCGAAGCTCTAGCTGCCTCAATCAAAGAACACGGTGTTTTGCAGCCCATCGTAGTAACCAGGGAAGAAGGTAAATATAAAATCGTCGCTGGCGAACGCCGTTGGCGCGCATCCAAAATCGCTGGTCTTGATAAGATTCCCGCCATCATCCGAACCCTAGATTCCCAAAATCGTCTCGAGCTCTCCATTATCGAGAACGCCCAACGTGAAGATTTGAATGCTATCGAACTAGCTACAGCTTATGCCAAATTAAAAACTCAGTTTAACCTTACTGCCGAAGAAATCGCCGCCAAAGTTGGTAAATCCGAATCTTCCATTCAAAATACCCTACGCCTACTAAATCTTCCAGACGACGTCAAAAAAACCATGGTAAAAGAAAAACTTCCGGAAGGCATCATGCGCCCACTTGTTTCGCAGGACGAGCCAACCATCAAAAAAGTCCTCCCGAAAATCATCGAAGAAGGCTGGACTGCCCGTAAAGTCGAGCGCTATTTTGCAGACAATAAGAAAAAATCCAGCTCTGCCGCTATCAAACAAAGTAATTATCACAAAGATGAGGATAGCCTCACCGCCAAATACAATGTACCAGCCAAGATCATCGGCCGCTCTCTCACTTTCAAATGCAAATCCGACTCTGAGCTGAAAGATCTTATTCGCAATCTGCTATAATATACACATGAAGGAACAGGATTCCGAACGTGTTCAGAAAGCTATCGAGGTTGCTAAAAAAGCTCACGAAGGTCAGCTCCGAAAAACTGGCGAACCCTACATTGTTCACCCATTGGCCGTTAAAAAGATTCTCGAAGACTGGGGCATGGACGAGGATACCATCATTGCTGGTATTCTCCACGATACTGTCGAGGATACTGATTTAGCGCTCGATGACATAAAAAAGGAATTCGGCGAATCAGTCGCCTTCCTCGTTGATGGCGTCACGAAACTTTCAACCGCCCGCGATGGTATGCGCGACATTGATACTTATCTTCCTGCCACCAGAGACAATTTTTTAAGGCTCATGATTGCACTCGGCGACGACATTCGAGTCCTCATTATTAAACTCGCCGATCGTCTGCACAATCTCCGCACTCTCAGTGCCCTTCCACCCGACAAGCAGAAAAAAATCGCCAAAGAATCTCTTGAGGTTTTTGCCCCGCTTGCCGATCGCCTCAACATGGGCCGTCTTCGTGTTGAGATGGCTGACCTCTCTTTCAAATATGTTGATCCCCGACGTTTTGAAGAATTAAAAACCCTTATCGACAAATACAACAAATCCGCCGAGAAGTCTCTTAAAAAAATTGAACAAGAAGTTGCCGCAGCACTAGAAAAAGAGTCCATTAATTTTAAAATATCAGGTCGCGTGAAGTCGGTTTATTCACTTCACAAAAAACTAGCCAAACATAATCAGAATATGGGCGAAATATATGATTTGACTGCCCTTCGTGTGATTGTCGATGATATAACCGACTGCTATCTGGCTTTGGGCGTCATCCACTCGCTCTACACCCCAATGGGCGGTCGCATCAAGGATTACATAGCCAAACCAAAACAGAACGGCTACCAATCGTTACATACCACCGTTATTACCAAGGACAAACGTGTGGTGGAATTTCAAATACGTACAAATGAGATGCATGAATATGCCGAGCGTGGTCTGGCGGCTAGTTTTTATTACAATGAGCAAAAGCTCACCGAAAATTATAAACAGGGGAAGATCGAGCACTTGCCAACCAACCTTCTCTGGATTACTGAACTTCAAACTACCGCTGCCAAACTTCGCGAAGGCAAAAAAGTTGACCTCAAAAAACTCAAACTTAATCTTTTCGCCGACAAAATTTTTGTTTATACTCCTAAAGGTGACATTATTGATCTACCAAAAGGCGCCTTGCCACTGGATTTTGCATACAGGCTTCATTCCGAAATTGGCGATCACGTTGTTGGTGTTAAAATCAACGGTAAAATGAGTAATTTGAGTAAAAAATTGGAGCAAGGTGATATCGTAGAAATCTTGACCTCCAAAAACCAAACCCCTAAACAGTCTTGGCTTAGCAAAATCTTCACCTCACATGCCCGCACTAAACTTCTTCGCGCGCTCAAGATTATCACCGACCCCAAAGAACCCACCGAACCCAAGAAAAAACGTAAACCCCGCAAAGTGTGATATAATTGAACGAACGCCGATGCGATGCTCCTTTTCACAATTTGTTTTGTGCCGATGTAGCTCAGTTGGTAGAGCAGCTCATTCGTAACGAGCAGGTCACAGGTTCGATCCCTGCCATCGGCTCCATTTTTTTGTTCAAAGATTAAACTGTGCTATAATAAACGTCAAAGGAGATATTGATGTCTAAGGTGGAAATAATTAAACGCCCCATCGAAAGAATTAGTGGCGATATCAAAAAGAAAGCATGGTCAGCAATTATTGAATCGCTCGCCCTAATCATCCTGGGGATTTTATTCGTAGTCCTTCAAGATACTATTATTACAATTCTTGCCTACATTGTTGGTATTTTTTTCATTGTAAAAGGTGGTTTCCAGATCATTAATTATTTCATGGAGAAGGGGCAAAACGATTTCTTTAACAATGGACTTCTCTCAGGGGTGGTTTCTGCTCTTATCGGCATCGCTGCACTTGCTATCGGTGAAGATATCGCCAGCGTCTTTCGTATTATCATTGGCATCCTTATTATCTACGAATCACTCGTACGTATCAACACCGCGACTAAACTCGCCAGTGCTGGCATCTCCACCTGGCGCTACATTATTTTGATTGCGCTCATTATGTTGGCTATCGGAGTCATCGTGACATTTATTTCCGGTTCAATGGTGGTCTTGATTGGTTGGCTCATGGTGTTGACTGGTATCACTGGTATCATTGGTGACATCATGTTTATTCAGCACGTTAATGCTATTGTTGATAAACTTACCGGCACCACAAAATGAGAACAATAAAAACAGATTTTATCCAGATTTATAAATCCGAACGTGGGGCACTACTTCTGATGGGCGTCAATTTTATCTTATCTATTATCCTTTTAATTTTCTCAATAATCAATCTTAACCCCAACGCGCCAGTCGTCAAAATTGGTTATGGTGACATTGGTGGCTACCGTGACGGTAGCTGGATGGATCTACTTGCTTTCCCGATTTTTGCTGTCATTTTCGGGATATTGCACAATCTTCTTGCTACGCGAATCTTTCATAAGCGCGGTGGCGGTATGACTAAATTTTTTCTACTTATCACTACCACATTGATTCTTGGTTCATTCCTGGTTCTCATTAGATTACTTGGAGAAGTTTAATGCGCAAAAACCTTGAGATACCCCAGGGGAAACGCACTCCACTTTATCGTTTTTTTGAAATTTTGCCCGGGCTGATTTCGTACGGTGCGATAATTTTATTGTTCATCTTATCCTGGCTCGACCCAGTGTTGGGTAGCGTTTATTTATTTATCATTATTGCCTCGACCTTAGTTAAAGCCGTCAGCGTTGCTTATCGTACTGTCCAGGGATACGAAGTCTTAAAGCGCGCCGAACGTGTTGATTGGCGAAAGCGCATGGAGGATCTTGAACATCCCCATGCCGCCTACGAACGACTGCGCGATGACGATAACCACAGTTACCATTTTAGTGTGCATCTCGAAAATCTTAAACTCATGGCAGCAATGAACAAAGAATACCCCAACCCCGCGAAGACTATCCATGCCGTTATCATGACCGCCTACGATGAAGGGGAAGAGGTACTTGGCCCATCAATCGAAGCGGTCAAAAACACCACTTTTCCAAATGACAGGATTATTTTTATTCTCGCCTATGAAGCACGCGGTGGCGAAGCCATGGAAAATACCGCCAAAAAACTCGCCTCAAAGTACCAAAATACTTTTAAAGATTTTTTGATCGTTAAGCACCCTGCCAACTTACCCGGTGAGGTTATCGGTAAAGGGCCAAATTTAGCCTATGCTGGCGAGCAACTTGCTAAATACGTTGAGGGAGAGCGCCTACCAATCGAGGACATTATCGTTACTTCACTAGATAGTGATAACCGAATGGCTCCCAAATATCTTGATTCTGTGGCCTACGAATTTATTACTCACCCCAACCGTCAGCATCTTAGTTATCAGCCAGTCTCACTCTTCATGAACAACATTTGGGATGCACCCGCACCTACGCGTATCATTGCTGTGTCTAATTCGTTCTTTAATGTTATTTCTACGATGCGCCCGCACGCTCTGCGGAATTTTGCTTCGCACTCGCAACCTTTACAGGCTCTTAAGGCCATGAATTTTTGGTCCAAGCGTACCATTGTTGAAGATGGTCATCAATTTTGGCGTAGCCTCTTTTTCTTCAATGGTGACTATTCGGTTTTGCCAATTCGGATCCCCATTTATCAGGATGCGGTAATTGATGAAACTCTTTGGAAAACCATCAAGGCCCAGTTCGTTCAAGTACGCCGTTGGTATTATGGTGCCAGCGATGTTGCCTATGTTGGCACAAAACTATTTATTCGGCGCGACCGTCGGCTGGTGCCATTTTGGCAACTCTTTCCAAAGTTTTGGCGACTTCTTGATGGTCACGTCACCTTAGCTATTCTTGCTCCGATTGTCGCTTTTGGCGGTTGGGTACCAATGATTATGAATATGTCGTCTCGCGCCATGGTTGCATATAATGTGCCAAACATTGTGAGTGTTGTTGAAACTTTCGCTTCGATCGGTCTCATCGTCTCTATCTTGGTTTCTCTGAAAATGCTGCCCAAACGCCCTGCCAAGTATCGCAAAGGGAAGGGCCTACTTATGGTTTTGCAGTGGGTGCTAATGCCAATCACTTCTATTCTTTATCAGTCTCTTGCGGCGTTTTATGCTCAAACTAGACTTATGCTGGGCCTTTACATGGAAAAGTTCGACGTCACACGTAAATTTGTCAAAAAATAACCTCTGTGCTACAATATATTTCACGGGTGATTAGCTCAGTTGGCTAGAGCGTCTCGTTTACACCGAGAAGGTCGGGGGTTCGAGCCCCTCATCACCCACCATTTTGTTTCACAAAAGCTCAAGAAGCAGGGCATCGTATCTCGCTTCGCTCGATGCGAGCCCCTCATCACCCACCATGCCTCCGGTATTCGAGGCTATTTTTTATTTTTTGGGATCACGTCAATCAGCGGGGAATACAAATCTTCTTCCGGACTAATTTTGAAATCCTTCATTGAGGCTTCGGAGTTGAACGGAATACCTTGGTAGTTTCTCAAGATTACAATCGGCGTGCATTCATCACTCTCGCCCATTATCAGAACTGCCATACTCGCAAGTGGGTCGATTAAGTTTACTTTTGTTAGATGCATGAGTCTACCAAACAAATCCGGTTTTCCCCGAATATCCATTAGTGGTTCTACGCCAGATAGCCCAACTGTAATCCCAGTCACACCCCAACGTAGAGGTGTAGTATGGGAGTCGGTCGCTACCACACCAAGTTTATTAATCCGATTTTTACGAAGTAAATATTCTCGGATTTCTTTACAAGTTTTATCTATATCTTTCGGCCACATTACATAATAGCCATTGGCATTAGACTCATCAATTCCCGCTGCCGGGATTAAGACATTTTGATTTACAGTCAAATTAACATGAAAACCGCCCGCTTGGTTCGCATAAGAAAGATACCGCTCGGATTCCTCACGAATCAAATCCTCTTTTTCTATCTCACCAATTTTGCGAGTTCTTCCTTCATGAATCCCGAGAATTTTAGATGTAATAAAAACAATATCCCCATCTTTTATGTCTAGAGTGTCTAGGATATCCGAAATATCATCTTTTGGTGGTAACACAACTCGTGTTTTTACCGGAATAAATTCAGGTTTCACCAAACCATTATATCACAGATAAAACCGTGTTGAATTTACCACCACTTCATGTATAATTAACAGTAATAGAGGTGCCAAATGAAAAAAATCGTTCAATCAATTGTTGTTTTACTGATTGTATCCTTCGTCGTGGTGGCGGGGCTTCTTGCTCTTAAGAAAAAGGATGAAAATATCAGCATAGTCACTACTAATTTCCCGAGTTACGATTTTGCTCGGGCTATCACTAAAGGCATCCCAGACGCAAATATAAAAATGTTGGTTAGCCCCGGAGTGGAAATCCATGATTATGAGCCGACTCCTCAAGATATTATCGATATTAAGAACAGTGACTATTTCATCTATACTGGTGGGGAGTCGGATCACTGGGTTGAAAATATTTTAAATAACATCAACCCGGATCAAACCAAAGTCATTAGGTTGATAGATCTCGTCGAAACCAAGGAAGAAGAACCCATTTCTGGTCCAGAAGAAGATCGCGACCACGAGGATGATCATCATCACTCCGATATTGATGAGCATGTTTGGACTAGCCTCAGAAACTCCATCAAAATCATTCAAGCACTTGAAAAAGAGTTTATCTCCCAAAATCCAGATGAACCAAAATACTCACAAAATGCCACTTTCTACATCAACGAACTGGAGTTAATCGACAACGACATCCAAGAAATTGTCAAAAACGCCAAGCTAAAAACATTGGTTTTCGGAGATCGCTTTCCGCTACGTTATTTTATCGACGACTACGGACTTGACTATTATGCTGCCTTTCCGGGTTGCTCCGAACGAACCGAGGCTAGTGCAAGCACGATTGCTTTCCTGGTTGACATAGTTAAAGCAAAAAAAATTCCCGTAATTTTTCACATTGAACTTTCCGATGGTGAGATTGCCTCGGAGATTTCCAAGTCTACTGGAGCCAAAGTTCTAGAATTTCACTCCGCTCATAATATTTCAAAAAACGATTTTGATTCAGGTGTAACCTATGCTGAAATTATGCGAAATAATCTAAACGCCTTAAAAGAGGCCCTAAATGAATCTTATTGAGTGCCGTAACCTTGCTCTTGGTTATAATGGTCGCGCCGTCCTGAAGGGGCTTAATTTCAACGTCGAAGAGGGGGATTTCATTTGTATTGTTGGAGAAAACGGATCCGGAAAAACCACTTTAATCCGTGGGCTTTTAGGTCTCATCAAGCCACTAAAAGGAAAAATTACCTATTGCAATCTTAAAAAAAACACCATTGGTTATATGCCTCAAGAAACTCATGTTGACGCGCACTTTCCGGCTTCCGTTTTCGAAATTGTGCTTTCTGGCACCCTAGCTCAAAAACACTTCAAGCCCTTTTATACCGCAGTCGACAAAAAGAACGCTCTCCAAAAATTATCTCTCCTTAATATCGCAAACTTGAAAAAAGAAAGTTTTGCCGACTTATCCGGTGGCCAGCGTCAAAAGGTTTTGCTCGCTCGAAGTCTGTGTGCTACCTCAAAAATGATAGTCCTAGATGAGCCATCCAACAATCTTGATGCGCATTCCAAAGCCGAGCTTTATCAGCTAATTATCAGGCTAAATCGTGAGTTCAAGATCGCAGTCATCATGGTTACTCATGATCTTGATCACGATAACCTCATTAGCGACAAAATTTTATCCTTGCGTGGTAAGGATTTTTTCTTCGGCTCTACCAAAGAATATGTAAGGATGCTCCATGAATGATTTAATCGAAATGTTCTCGTATTCGTTCATGTCCCGCGCGGCTATCGTTGGTGCTATGCTCGTAATTTGCATGGCGCTAATTGGTGTTCCATTAGTGTTTCGTAGAAACTCTATGATTGGCGACGGGCTTTCACATGTTGGCTTTGGCGCCTTCGCTATTGCCTCAGTTCTCGGACTAGCACCGCTCCAATTTGCTATCCCCGTGGTTGTGCTTACCTCATTTTTCATTTTACGCCTTACTGAAAACAGTAAAATCCACGGTGATGCCGCCATCGCTTTATTGTCTGTCAGCGCACTGGCAATTGGTGTTCTCGTCGTCTCTCTCACCGGCACCAATACCGACATTAATAACTATTTATTTGGCAGCATTTTATCGATTGGTGATACCGATATTATTATGGCTGTTATTTTGTCCGCCATGGTATTCTTGTTGTATTTATTCTCTTACCACCAAATATTCAGCATCACCTTTGACGAAACTTTCACCAAGTCTATTGGTGTAAACACCAAACTGTATCATTTTGTTTTTGCCATGCTTTGTTCAATCGCCGTGGTCTTGGGCATGCGACTCATGGGCGCCTTACTAGTATCCGGTCTCATCGTCTTTCCTGTACTCTCTGCCAGGCAAATCACAAAAACTTATCAAACCACCATCATCGTTAGTATACTAGTTTCAATTATGGCTTTCTTCATTGGCCTAGTTGCCTCATATTCTCTCAACACCCCCACTGGTGCTACCATTATTATAGTAAATATGGTCTTTTGCCTTATTCTAAAAACTATCAGTTTATTTTAAAAACAGCCTTTTCGGACACTTGTCCATTTTCTTGAAAAAACTTTCCTAGGGTAGTCCAAAAAAGTGTTAATATTTCTTGCACGGAGGAGAAAGGATATTTTGATGTTAAAAATCGTAGTTTTTGATAGCGGCTATGGCGGGGAATTCTTCGCCGACCAACTAGCAGCAGAATTACCGGCAGTGCAAATAATTCGCGTAATCAATTGGCGCGAAGCGGATAAGGTAATTTCTAACCCCCATTCGGCAAGAAAAATCGCACTTGAGTCCCTAAGGCCATATATTGGCAGGGTAGACCTAATCATATTTGCAAATTATTTACTCAGTCTCACTAGTCTCAAATACTTTCAGCGCAAATTCAAAAACCAAAAATTTCTCGGTCTCAGTCTCAAAGTTCCCGATACTTTTATAAGGCACGATGTTCTAATTTTGTCGACAAAAGCGGTCTCAAAAACCATCAATTTTTATAACTTCCTCTTTCATCTCAAAAGAAAGACTAAAGTACTCAATCTTGATTCGTGGCCCACAAAAATTGACGACGGGGAACTGACCGCTACCGAAATTCGCTACACTCTAGAGCTTTTCCTTGCCAAGACTTCAGGCTTTAATCCACGGGAGATCATTCTTCATCACAATTTGACGACATCAAAACCGAACTGAAAGAATATTTTGGCTCGAGTCTCAAGATCTACGACGGTTTTAATGATGCCATCCGGAGGACCGGTAAATTATTGCGCATCCGTGGTGGTTTAGGAAAAAAGCCTAAGTAAAATGTGCTAAAATAAATTTATGCAGATTGAACTAACAGAGTTCTACGCCCGCCTTGGCACCATTGCGCTTATTTTGATTCTTGGGTTCTGTCTAGGCAAATGGAAGCTTATCAGCACTAGCACCAACAAAGAGCTTACCAACCTTCTTCTTACGGTATTTATGCCAGCTTCACTCTTCGTTGCCTTTCCCGCCACTTACGATGAAAGTGCCCTGAACCTTTTCTTTGCGGGGCTGGTCGCTGGAATCATTATAATGTTTGCCCTGATCATCTTATCTCGACTATTATTTAACAAATGGTGGGTTAAGGGCGAATTACGTTTTGAATCACAATTTGCTTTCATCTTCAATAATGCGACTTTTTTAGGCTACCCCATCGTTGTTAATACTTTTGGCCCCACCGGTGTAATCGCCTACTGTGGGTTCATTATTGCTTTTAATGTTGCACTCTTCTCCTATGGTATTTGGCTGTTTGAACACAAATTGTCTGCAAAGCTTATTAAGAGCGTTGTCACCAACCCCAATATTTTAGCAGTAATATTTGGCATGTTACTCTTTTTGACCGGGCTTAAATTGCCCGGCTTCATTATGGACTCGGTTGGCTTTGTCGGTGGGGCTACTACGCCACTATCGATTATTTGTATCGGATTTATGTTATCGCGTGCCAATTTTAAAGCCATTGTCACCAAATGGCGACTGGTGGTGGTGGCTTTGTCCCAACTTATTCTTGGCCCCCTGATTACGTTTTGGGGGCTGACCGTACTGAATTTTCCGAGTGAAGTCATCAGCGTCTGCACCCTCATCCAGGCTCTACCCACCGCCACCTCACTTGGTCTTTTCGCCACCAAATACGGTGGCAATAATATTGAGTCCTCCGAACTCGTCACCATTTCTACGGTCTTATCCGTCGCCACTATGCCACTCATGATCTTCTTACTCCTTGGCTAGTAGTATTCAGTAAGATATTTAACAGAATCGTCTATCGATATTCCGTCAACGATAGTTGTGTTATAATATACAGGTATAACAGAAAGGATAAAGATGGATAATCTAGAAAAAATGAGGCATACCTTAAGTCATGTACTCGCTGCGGCGGTACGCGAGCTTTATCCTACAGCTTCTTTTGGCATTGGCCCCGCAATCAACAACGGCTTTTACTATGATATTGATTTTGGTGACACCAAAATTTCCGACGCCGACCTCTCTAAGATTGAAAAAAAGATGCGTGGCATCGTCGCTCGCAAGCTCGACATGACAAAACGCGTCGTTTCCAAAACTGAGGCACTCAACTGGGCCCGTGACCATCAACAAAATTACAAGATTGAACTTATCGAGGAGCTTCCCGAAGATGCCGAGATTTCTTTCTACGACCTTGGGGACGTTTTTACCGACCTTTGCAAAGGCCCCCACGTAAAGAATACCAAGGATGTTGGCGCTTTTAAGCTTGTCCGCGTAGCCGGTGCCTACTGGCGTGGCGATGAGAAAAGGGAAATGCTCACCCGTATCTACGGCGTCGCCTTTGCCACCGAGGAAGAGCTAGATGCTTATCTCAAACAACAGGAAGAAGCCAAGGCTCGCGATCATCGCAAGCTTGGTAAAGAACTAGACCTCTTTTGCTTCAGTGATCTTGTCGGCGCCGGTCTCCCGCTCTTCACCCCCCGCGGTACCGAACTTCGTGAGCTGATGGCAAATTACTCTTTATCGCTTCGCGGTAGGGAAGGCTTCAAAAAAGTCTGGACTCCACACATCACCAAAACCGACCTCTATAAAACTTCCGGGCACTACGCCAAATTTGGCGACGAGTTATTTATGGTTCATTCTCAAGTTAGCGGCGAGGATTTTGCCATGAAGCCAATGAATTGCCCACACCACGCTCAGATTTTCGCTTCTCGCCCACGCACTTACCGCGATATGCCGGTTCGCTATATGGAAGCCACCACCGACTATCGTGATGAAAAAACCGGTGAGCTTGGTGGCCTTTCACGCGTCCGCTCCCTCACCCAAGACGATTCGCACGTCTTCTGTATGACTACTCAAATTAAAGACGAAGTCAAGCGTCTAGTTGGTATCGTCAAGGAACTTTATGGGACTATGGGCATGCAAAAGCTCCGCGCTCGCCTCTCTTATCGTTCGGATGAAGACAAATACTTAGGCGACAAGAAACTTTGGGAGATGGCCCAAAAGCAGATCAAACAAGCCGCTATCGACAATAAGCTCGATTATTTCGAACAAGAGGGTGAAGCCGCCTTCTATGGCCCGAAAATCGATTTCATGGCTGAAGATGCCATTGGCAGGGAACATCAACTTGCTACCATTCAGCTAGATTTTGTTCAGCCGGAACGTTTCGGACTAGAGTTCGTCAATAGTAAGGGTGAAAAAGAACGCCCAGTCATGATTCACCACGCAACGTTAGGCTCTATCGAACGCTTCCTTTCGGTATTCATTGAACATACTGGTGGCTGGTTTCCGTTTTGGTGTGCTCCTGAGCAAGTTCGCATCGTCACCGTCAACGACCAAATCTCTGATTATGTTTCAAAAATCACCGAGGTTCTTGATGACACCGTGCTTGATAAACCTCTCAAGTACAATGAGCTTCGTTACACAATCGACGACTCCGCCGATTCTCTCGGCAAGAAAATCAAGCGTGCCACCGAGATGAAAATCCCCGCTCTCCTCATTGTCGGCCCGAAAGACGCCAAAGAAAATGCCGTCTCTATCCGCCTCCGCGATCGCGAAGAAAAAATCGCCCTTGCCGACCTCGCTACGTTCCTGAAAGGATTGTAGCATCATGGCGGGTGACCGTAATCTGTTTTTTCAACAATATAAAATGATTTGGATTTTTAAAACGTATATTCCTGACGGCGCCGAGAAAGCTGCCCGAAGGGCAGTCTTTCCCGAACGCCCAGCGTATGACGTTCTTAAAAATCCAAGTCCCATTGTTGAAAAAATAGATTCGGGCAGGACCCGTCTATGACTACAATAGTGATTTTAGGCCCTACGGGTTCTGGCAAGACCGGCGTTTCTATCGAAATCGCGAAGGCTATCGGCGGCGAAATAATTTCCGCTGACTCACGCGCAATCTATAAAGGCATGGATATCGGTACCGCTAAACCCACTAGAGAAGAGATGCAGGGTATTCCTCACTATGGCCTTGATCTAGTCGAACCCGGCGAACGCTTTACCGTTGCTGACTGGAAAAAATATGCCGAGATTAAAATCACTGATATTAAATCGCGCGGCAAAATTCCCATCATCGTTGGTGGCACAGGCCTTTATATCGATGCACTAATTTATGACTACCATTTCAAAGGTCCCACTGGCGAGAAAGTTGGCGACTTTGAACAAAAAACTTGTTCAGACAGAACAGAGATAAAAGGCGACTACTTGCTTGTCGGTATCAAATGGGAATCAAGAGAGTTACGTGAAAGACTGAGTAAAAGAATTGCTCAAATGTTTAATCCAGATTTGTACGAGGAAGTTACAAAGTTAGTACAAGCATACGGCTGGGAGAATGGAGCCATGAAAAGCGACATTTACGAATTTGCTTGGAAATATTTGCAGGGTGAACTGACGTTAACGCAGGCCAAAGAGCGATGCTTTTATGAAGATTGGCATCTCGCTAAGCGCCAACTTACCTGGTTCAAAAGAAATCCAAACATCATATGGTTAAAACTTGAAGAAATTTATCCATTCGTGTTAAAATGTATACAGAATGAGTAAAGAAAATAGTACTCCCATTGAAAAATTATTCGGTAGCAAGACGCGTGCCAAGCTTCTTAAATTGTTTTTTGAAAATCCCGAAAAATCTTTTTATGTCCGCGAAATGACCAGAGTTATCGACGAACAGATCAACTCCGTCCGTCGTGAACTCTTAAACCTCGAATCTATCGGTGTCATCAAAAACGAGACTTTTGACAACAAAGTTTATTACTCAGCCAACAACAAACATCCATTTTCGCGTCCTCTCATTGATATTTTTTCAAAAAAAATTGATTCAACCCGTGAAAAGGACGTCAGGGAAACGACATGGGAAGACTATTGTCGTCCAGTCAAAAATTATCTAAAGGGCCTCATCGTCACCAACCGTTTGCCTGGCCAAGACGGTGTTGATCTCCTCATTATCGGCAATGACAAGACCAAGAAGCTTACCCGTTGGGCCGAGGTTATCGAAAAAAAGCAGGGTAAGCCCATCAACTACGTTATCATGTCTACCGACGATTTTACCTATAGAAAAAGTGTCCGTGACCGCTTCATCTCTGAAGTACTCGAGATGGAAATTACCGAAATCATTGACCCAGATAAAATAATAAAAGGATAGGAGCAACATGTTCGAGATAGAAAGCAAAAACCCCGACGAGATCACCATTATTACCAAAAAGACCACCATCAAATTCAATATCACCGATGCCGTCATTGATGCTGGACTTGCTGTTGGTAAGATTACTGGTCCCGGCGAATTCGAAATCGGTGACGCCACCATCCGCGGTATCGCCACCGAGAGCAATCAAACTATTTATGATGTCGAAATTGGCGGCGTCCACGTTGGTATCATTGGCGGCATCGAGGAGAATCTTGATGACATCGTTGCCGACATCCTTTGTACATCTAGCATCCGCGCCATCCGTGAAATCGAGCCCAAGCTCATCGTCTCAATGGGTAATGTCGATGCCATGGTCTCTGACCTCAAACTCACCGCTCGTACCGAAAAGAAACTCAAAATCAAGAGTCTCGACAGTCTTCCTGCCACTAAAGAAGTAGTGGTGTTAAACTAAAATGAACACGACGGGACCCGTCGGAAGGCATAGTTAGATGAACGTCGTAATAGTCCTAATAATTGTGGTGGTCTCGGTGATTTTGCACGAGCTCTCGCATGGGTTGGTTGCTTATTGGCTAGGGGATCGCACCGCTAAAGATGCTGGCCGTCTCACCTTCAACCCTATTAGACATATCGATCCGGTTATGTCCATTTTGGTGCCGGTAGTATTGTATATGCTAATGGCTCCAGTTTTTGGTGGTGCTAAACCAGTGCCGGTTAATTACCATAATTTAAAATGGCACGAATGGGGTATGGCCCTCGTTGCTGGAGCTGGTCCCCTCGCCAACTTCTTAATCGCTTTCATTGCTTTTTTAATTGGCCATTTTTCAGGGCTCCTTTACGGTGGCGGTGGGGAAATACCAGAGTTTATATTTACCGAATTAGTCTTTATCAACCTAGGTTTTATGATTTTTAACCTTATCCCCATTCCACCCCTTGATGGCTCGCGCATCCTTTATGCAATCGCCCCAGATGGCTTCCGCAACATTCTCATCTCTATGGAGCGCTATGGCTTTATTATTGTATATCTAATGATTTTTCTTTTCGGCGAAGTTTTTTCTCATCTCATGATAAACAGTATGCAGGGGATATTAAACTTCTTTTATTTGCTAGTGGGGCAATAAATATACACTTTTGGGACCATAGGCTTGGCCGAACGGCCTCGAGTGTGTCCCAAAAGTGTATATTTATTGCCGTCTCCGTGCTATAATTAAATTAGCCCTATCGGCAACATGATTTTCCTGAATAATCATGTTTTAGGGATTTCGTGGCTTATGACCGTGGTCATATCGCATAAGATTTTACCCACCTTGTAAATATTACGGGGAAAACAGGCTGGTAGGGTTTTTAAGATAAGGTGGGCATGAAACAAAGAATTCGCGTAGTTGGAATTATTAAAAACGAAGAGGGGGTATTGGTTTTCAAGCGCAACCGAGGTCGTTCCGAGGCTCCGGTTTTTTGGGAACTCCCCACTGGCAAGATTAAGTTTGGTGAACAGCCCGAAGAAGCCATGGCTCGTTCGTTAACCGAATACACCGGTCTTAGCGCATCATCGGTCAAATTAAAGGATGTCGTAACTTTTCTTGCTCCTGAAGGTGCTTCTCAGCTTAGCAATCTCTATATTGTCTACGAACTCGGTATTGATAGCAAAATTGAGCCTAGACCCAAAGAGCGTTATACCGCGTATAAGTTTATTAAGGATCTGTCGGCTTCAAATACCAGGCTTACGGAGACCAGTATGATGGTGCTCGAAATCGAAGAGGGGAAAGTCACTTCTGGTCACACCTCGCCACGGGATACAGCCAATTCCGTTACTATTAATGTTGACGGAGCCTCACGCGGCAATCCTGGCCCGGCTGGTATTGGTTATTGTATTTACGATCACAGTGGTCAGATAATTGAAGAAAAAGGCGAATTCATTGGCTTTGCTACCTCTCGTGTTGCTGAATACCACGCCATGCGCAGGGGTATCGAAAGAGCCATAGAATTGGGATATAAAACTGTCAGATTTATCTCCGACAGCCTCATGGTAGTAAATCAGCTAAATGGTATTTTCCACGTCAAGAATAAAGACATTTTACCAATTTTTCAGGACATTCAGGAAAAGCTAGAACAATTCGAAGCTGTCTCGTTTGTGCATGTACCACGTACCCAAAACCAAATCGCCGATCATGAAGCCAATGTTGCCATTGACGGGATTATGCGAAAAGATTGACTTTTCATAAGCTCTATGATATAATAAATACATATGTCTTCAACAAAATCACCAAAAGTGACACAATTAGAGATTATTGGTTCAACCGAGTATATTAATGTTTCTGGGCATGAAAAAATCCCAGCCAAAATCGATACCGGAGCTGATACATCCTCGATTTGGGCTTCGGATATTGACATGAAAAAAGATGGAACGTTAGTTTTTTCATTGTTTGGCCCTGAATCGACATATTACACTGGCGAAAGGCTTACGTTTGACGATTATAAAGTTAAAATCGTGCGTTCGTCTCACGGCGATACACAGGTTCGTTATCGCGTGAAGCTTCCTATTAAACTTGGCAAAAAGTCTTTTGAGACTACCTTTACTCTCGCGAATCGCTCGCGTAACAATTTTCCAGTACTTATCGGTCGGCATTCAATTGAGGGTAATTTTTTAGTTGATGTTTCAAAGTCATCTGTAGAACACCAAAAAAATCCTGATACCCATCATCTTAACCAAGAATTAGAGGAAGATCCATATAGGTTCCATCAAAAATACGTTAAAAAGAAAGGAGCATAACAATGAAATTAGCTATTTTATCCAACGGACCAGGAAATTATTCCACCAAACGTCTTGTTGAAGAAGCCAAAAAGCGTGGCCACGAAGTTGAGGTTATAAAATACAAAAATTGTTACCTCGCCCTTGATGATAAGCATCCAGATGTTTATTATAACGGCGAAAAACTGCCCAAATACGACGCGATTCTGCCACGTATTTCCAACAATATGACAAGATATGGCTGTGCAGTAGTTCGCCAATTTGAAATGCAGGGCGTTTACACCTCAGCTGCATCTGTAGCTATCACCCGTGCCCGTGATAAACTTCGTGCCGCCCAAATTCTTGCTAAGTATGACGTAGATACCCCTAAAACTTTAGTCTCTCGAAACACATCAGATATCGACGATCTTCTTGAACAGATTGGTTTGCCGGTTATTATTAAATTGGCTACTGGTACTCACGGTAACGGTGTAATCTTGGCCGATACGCGCAAAGCCGCTAAATCTGCTCTTCAAGCCTTCTACCTCTATAATGAAGACGGCACCAACATCTTGCTTCAAGAGTTTATCAAAGAATCCGCCGGCACCGACATCCGTGCCTTCGTGGTGGGGAATCGCGTAGTTGCTTCAATGCAACGTGCATCCCTCGATGACGATTTTCGCTCCAACCTTCACCAGGGGGGCCAAGGCACCCCTATCAAATTGACCGATGAAGAGAAAAAAGTTGCTATTAAAGCCGCTAGGGCCATGGGATTGCATATTTGTGGCGTCGATCTTATGCGTTCTACGCGAGGTCCACTAGTACTAGAAGTTAACGCTTCACCCGGCTTTGGCATCGAAAAAGTCACCGGCCGCGATGTCGCCTCCAAAATTATCGAATACATTGAGCACAATGCATCACGCCGTAACGGCAAAGACCGGGTTGGCGCCTAAAATATGATATAATATATCTGAGCCAGAAAGACAATCGCTTGAGATTTCTCAAGAGGAAAGTCCGGGCAACGTAGAGCAAGGTAGTCGCTAACGGCGACCGTCCGTAAGGATAGGGAAAGTACCACAGAAAC
>CAMVFY010000006.1 GCA_947166895.1 uncultured Candidatus Saccharibacteria bacterium | reverse complement strand
CGAATAAATCGAAATTTGATGAATATTACCCTGCTCTTGATGAATATACAAAAACCAACAAAGCAAATAAACTAACTGAACTATTTGCGAGTCTTTTGATTGAGGCGCTCTATCGTAGAATTGCGAAACTTACTGCTAAGAAAATTATTCCGGTAGCTGACTGGGCGAAAAATAATGACATTAACCTTCAATCCGCCACCAATAAAGCCATCCGTGGCACTATACCGGCGTTTAGAGTTAGAGGACATTGGATGATTGATGAAAAATATACCATATTGTAAAAATACCAAGGAGTTAATCTATGTATATTTCTAAATTCGAAGTCAAATCATTCAGATGTTTTATAAAGAAACAAACATTATCTTTTGCAATCCCAAAAAACAAAAAAGTTGGCAGCGGTCTTACCTTTCTTGTTGGCGAAAACAACAGCGGCAAAACTAGTTTATTGGAAGCTATGAAATTCTCTGCAGCAGACAATAATATCGATAGTTCAACATTGCGTTCATCAGATATCTTAAACTCTAGTATTCGTTTTGCTTTTTACGATATGAACAGCAAGGTGGTCCAGCAACTTAGTTTACTACATAAAGATGCTTGTGTCCTTAAAAATACAGGAGCTAATCTATCTAACCCCCCAATTTTCATTCCCTCAAGACGTTATTGGAGCCCCCAAGTTTTAAACCAATATCCATCTAATCAGCCTACTCCATTTTCACACAGGAACACGAGCCTAAGACGTCAAATAAATGACGGGGCTTTTAATGATAGCACAATCGCAGATTATTTCCATACAATACAGCTTGATAACGGAAAAAGAAATATGTTTCTTAGACTTATGCGTTCTGTATTTCCAAACTTTCAGTCTTTTACCACCGAGCATGAGGATCAGATATATGTTACGTACAAAACTACGGACAATCAAATAAAACATCGGGTAGACTTTCTTGGCGATGGAGTCTCCTCAGTGATGTTGATACTGGCATATTTAATGAATAGTAATAATAAATCTATGCTCGTCATAGATGAGCCAGAGCTTAGTCTGCATCCGACAGCCCAAAAAAGATTGATAAAACTTTTAGCCAAACAATCATACAAACGCCAAATTTTAATTGCTACACATAGCCCATATATGGTCGACTGGGAATACATTAAAAATGGCGCGAGGGTTAATCGCTTAGTGCATGACGGAAAAGAATCCAATATTTATAAACTACAAGAGTATTCAATTTATCAAAAACTAGTCCATGCAGATAACTGGCACCATCCATTTAACTCAAACATCATGGCAAAAGAAATTTTCTTCTCAGATAAAATACTGTTTACAGAAGGAAAAGATGATGCCTGTCTACTGAGCAATGATGGACAACTGGATGACGATATAAATATTTTTAGTTATGGAGTGGGCGGATGCGAAAGTTTTAAACTAGCTCTCACTCTAGCTGATGATATCGGCATACAAAAAGCAGCAGTCATTATAGACGGTGGCGAAAGAGAATCTAAAATAGCAAAACAATTAGAGAAGGACTTTGGTAAGTATTTAATTGTGCAGTGGAACAGACACGATATTAGAGACAAAGATGGTCGGCGTGAAAATTTAAAAGATGAAGCAGATCAATCTGGAAAATACTATCCCCCAGTAGAAGGATACTTTACGACTAAAGGAAAGCGAAAGCCAGATGGGTCCCTAGACGACTATTACGAAAAAATGCAAAAAATCAATCAATATTTTCTCCAAAAGTAACACTTCCCATCCGGCGAGGGGCGAGTAGACGTTGTTGCTCGGCTTTGCATGGTTGTGGACTGGTGTATCGACCACCCCGAATACACTGCGAAGATCAAGGTTATACCTAAAAAGGATTACCCTATTCTGATGCCTTGCGAGTTCTGAGGTATACATATACAGGCAAAGAGATTCGAACTTTTAAGAAAATATAGCTTTATTGGAGCCGCAGAGGCTTAAAACAATGACAATGAAGAAAATAAAAGAAATACAATGTCGATGACGCAATAGTGACAAATATTAGAAATTAACACGTACAGAAAACAACAGTAGAAAATCAATATTTTATTGACCTCAGCATATCCAACGAAGCTGCACAAATACCATTTTCGTATAAATGGCTTACATATATTCCATCGGAAGACAAAAATGCATACCCATTTTCCAATAGACTCTTTTTAAATGATAGATCTGGCATTCCAAATTTCTTTATATTCCATTTTTTATTCTCTTTCACGATGCTAGGAGTGTCAGTATAAATAGATTCCTCGGCTTCATCTAAAAGCATCAAAGTAACATCAAACAAATTTTTGATTCGTTCAACGAGTGTGTCTGTACCAAATTCCCTACCATCCTTTCTTGGATCAATTCCCATCAAATACAGCACTTCAGTAACCGAATGAGGAGAAACCATAAGTTTATCGCCCTTGGATTCCTTTACCAAAGCGGCCAAATATTCAAAATCATCGTTTGTATATTCTTTAATTCGTGGATAACTTTTTAATCTTCCTTCCGTTGCTACGCCAACGAAATATAACAGTAACATATTAGTATCAAGTACTATACCGTTTCTCCGGCACACATCCACAAAAAAATCTGGTGTTATAACCGGTGGTAAAACCATGGCTATTCAATACTTTCTACAGAGATAACTTCTTCTCTTTCTGGATTCACTATAAATTTTTGATACACTTTTTTATTACCATAGATAGCATCAAAAGCAGTGACTTTACTATTTGTATTTTCGCCATGGGTTTGCTTATAACTAAAAACAACATCCCATAATCCAGACTTCTCCGTATTTTCTTTAATTGACTCAAAGTGTATTGTCTGCAAATCGGCACTATTACCAGTATCTGCCAAAAACTTAAGCAGACTTTGATAAGCAAAAACCAACGCCTTATTTATTTCGCTCGACGACAACTTCGTCTTTTGTTCCTCTGTCATAAATGACTCCTACATTGTTTATATATTACCATATTTATAGCAATATATCAAGTTTTTATTTTTAGTTTGTGTTTCGGCATTACACCTATTTAATTATAGCATATTTAAACTCAAAAGCCAGTAGAATACTCAGTATACCAACACCGTTATCCTGTCTGCTATATCGTTGTCATTAATCTAAATAGTTCTTCATATGCCGAATGGTAGGCAAACCATACTTATTAATTTATACAAAATAAAAGAATAACAATATCGATGGGAGAACGCCCGACTTACTAGGGATGATATAATAGTAATATGAAGAAGATACTGTCGTTTGCTAATCAAAACAAAAGTTTAGTTGCAATCCTTATCGTATTTATAGTTTTATCTGTGCTAGATTTATTTAATTTCCCGAGCACATTGGGGCTCAATACATCTAGTATCAAATGGCTTAGTGATATCCTTACACTTTCTCTTGGATTGCTAACTTTGCACTTCACTCTTACTATCGCAAAGACTCAACGGCGCATAGAAGCAGACAAAATAGCTTCTGAGAAATTCTTTAAGATAAATTTTATAAAAGATTATCAAAGGATTAAGGGAAATACTCTAAAACTAAAAATTAGAGAATACGACGACAATATTCTACGTAGCATAAAACTAGAAAAAGATATTGTCGTTCATCAAATCACAGAAGATTATAAATGGAAAAAAATAGCAACTATGAAAGTTGTGCAAGAATGTACAGAAATAGAACACACTGATTCTGGCCTAGATAAAGAGTGGATCGAGAACAAACATGGTTTCTGCTATGCTAGATTCGCTTTTACAACCCCACATAGCAGAATCAAATTCGAAAAAGGTAAAACGTATGTATTCGATATGTCGATAGCCGCAACAAATATTTTCGGGGTAGAAGTTAGATGTGAACTCTATCCGTGGTTTAAAGTATATAAAAGTGAAAAAGATGAAAACGTTTTTGAAGCTACACACAATTTTGGCGATTACGAATCTGTAAAATATATCGGATGATACATACCGCTTCGTGCGCAACCTCTAACCGAAAAGGCAATATGGCAAAACGCCGCACGTTCAAGAAAGTAAAACCCGGCGAACCAATGCTGGTTACTGCTCGTGAGCTCGAAAGCTTTATGCTCGAACATAACGGCAGATTCAATTCACGCGATTACGACAAGTTCGAACGCATGGAGCTAATGAAATCGCCCGTTCGCGACGCGATCCACGAATTGAAGACTTATTCCCTAGAAACACTAGCACAGCGCTTCGACGTGCGCCTTTTCGGGCGCGGTAAGCGTGTTTTTGCGAGGTTGGACGCCGAAGATGACAAATGGTACTACTTTTCCCTCGCATACATTCCACGCGCACTAAATAGCCGCGACGTGAATGACGCGACAATTCAAATGTTCTTCATTGGCAAGTGGCGCGTTCACAAGCTTTCGCTCTGGGCTGAGCCGGAAAATATCACACATTATTGACATTTAAGCAAAAGTATGATACAATACAGATATATTATCACAAGGAGTTTTATGAACAAAAGTAATTCGTTTATAGGTTGGACTTTGGCTATTATTGCTTTTATTATATTGATTATCGGCATTAGCTTTAATTCAGCGCCGAGAACCGATTCGAAAAAAACGCAGCCAGCTTATACTACTACAAAAGCAACTACTACAACCACGACAACAAAAGCCGCTAAGACAGAACCTACAAAACAAGAACCCCAACCAATCTCTTGGCATTGCGTTGACGCTACATCATACAATAAAAATCCGTACGACGATAATCGCTGCACCAGTAGCGCCGGCGAAGTAAAATATGTGTCAGATTCTCAGGCCAGAGCCCTTGACCCGTCTTATACTCCAGGTACCTCAGGACATCCATACTATAATAGTAAGTAAAATCAGTTTAAGCCTTGTACAATCTAAGTAGAATTGCCACTACATAATTGTGGCAATTTTTCATCATCTTAAGCAATACGATGATACAATATAAATAGGGAAGTTTTTATAAAGGAGGCGAGTAGAAAGTCCTTAATGTTCGATAATCTAGAAAAATACTACAAGAAAAATAGCCAACAGATAAAATTCAGAAAAAGAGTAGTTTCGGTTTACGCACTAATAATAGCTTCATTCCTAGTAATTAACTCGGTGACTCCCGGTGATCCAGTTGTAAAAACGATTATTTTCCTGTCATTAGTCATTATAATTACTATTATAACCGCCAAAATATCATTATTATTAATTACGCATGACAATAAAAAACGCGGAGAAGTAGACAGTAGTAGTCTTGCGGGCAAAGATTACGCATTAATAAAAAATTATTTTCGCAATCAGAAGCTCCTCAAAAAGGAACCACTCGGGGCATTCAAAAACCACTACCTAGCAAAAGTTTCAAGCCAAAAGCCAAATTACCACACAGAAATAATGCTTGCAATCATAACGATATTCACGTCTTTTATATCGAGTAAAGATTACACCTCGGAAGCCATGGCTAAATCGATTCTGCTATCAACAATAACGTCCATAGGTTTACTAATCATTTATTTCATCATAAAATCATCCCTCGACTTATACAACTTTTACACCGGGACCGACGATTTATATGAAACTTTAGAAGATTTCACTACGCAGCTATACTTGGAAACAATACACAAGGACAATAAAAAGTGAATACACAAACTGTATACAAGGAAAAATCTTGACTTTCCATTATCTTAGTGCTACAATAAAAGCATGGACAGGTTACAAAATCTTTCAACAATCCACACAGGCTACAATTCCCGTAACATTTCTAATACTAACTTACAAGCAGTCCGCCTCGTTTCCGCCAAAGATTTAGCGTCGAATTTTATCGACGTAGATGAAGTACATATCCCAAACTCCTACCAAAACTATTTACAAAACGGCGACATCCTAGTAAAATCCCGGGGGCCCCTCTACGAAGCAAAAGTTTTTAGAATTCCGAATCAAAAATATCGATATATTGCAGCTAATACACTGATTATCGTCCACCTAACTTCGACCAATTATAAACCATCTTACATAACCGAAATCATCAACGCACCAGGTAGCCAACGGTTCCTTCGTTCCCTTTCTTCTGGCCAAACCGTTTCAATCCTCTCCCCTTCTTCGCTTGGCTTACTTAATTGCCCCCAGACCCCGCTAGAAAAGCAAGACCAACTCGAAATTATTACCAGGACGATCGACGATTACCAAATAACGATAGCCAAATATAAGGAAGCCAGCGATAAGCTAACCAAAGCATTAAAAAACGAACTTATAAAAGGAGTAAAATAATGGCAATTTCTCAAGATCAACTAAATCAAACATTATGGGCCGCCGCCGACAGTTCTCGTGTCCAAGTTGACGCCTCTATCTATAAAGACTACGCGCTCGCAGTATTATTTTTCAAATATCTAAGCGATAAATCCAAAGCAGAAGTCAAAAAGCTCAAAGAACGCTTTGGCGACGACGAAAATCGCATCAACGAAAAAATGAAGCTCTCACGCTTCTATTTACCTGAAGGTGCTCGCTTTGAAGACGTTTACGCCAGGAAAGAAGAAGATAATATCGGTGAGATTCTCAACAAAGCCCTTCACGCCGTAGAAGACCAAAACGACAAAAAACTTCGTGGCATCTTTGGCGCTCTAGATTTTAACTCCGAGGCCGTCCTTGGTAAACTTGAAGCCCGCAACCGCATGGTTCGCAACCTCCTAAACGACTTTAATAAAATTGAACTAGCCGATACTAGTGAAGATATTATTGGCAATGCCTATATGTATCTCATTGAACGCTTCGGTGCCGACGCCGGCAAGAAAGCGGGAGAATTCTTTACCAAATCCCAAGTCGCCGAACTCGTTGCTCGCCTTGCTCGCCCCCGTCCGGGTGACCGTATTTGCGATCCCACGGTAGGCAGCGGCGGTCTCCTACTCCTAGCTGGTAAAGAAATCCAAAAACAAGGCTCTAATAACTTCGCCCTCTACGGGCAAGAATCCAAGGGATCCACGTATCAACTTTGCCGCATGAATATGTATTTGCACGGCATGGACTCCGCGCAAATCGAATGGGGCGACACCTTAAACGAACCAATGCTCGTAGAAGATGACCATCTTATGAAATTCGACATCGAGGTCGCCAACCCGCCATTTTCGCTGGATAAATGGGGATACGAAAAAGCTTCTAGTGATAAATACAATCGCTTTTGGCGTGGTCTACCTCCAAAATCGAAAGGCGATTATGCCTTTATCTCCCACATGGTAGAAACATTGAAGCCTAAAACTGGCCGCATGGCAGTTATTGTTCCTCATGGCGTTCTCTTCCGCGGAGCTAGCGAAGGTAGAATTCGCGAGAGCCTAATTAAAGAAAACTTAATTGATGCCGTTATTGGTTTGCCGGCTGGCCTTTTCCAAACTACCGGTATTCCAGTCGCAATTTTGATCATAGACCGCGCACGGGAAAAAGGTGGCGAACGCGAAAACGAAGATAAAATTCTCTTTATCGAAGCCTCTAAAGAATTCAAACCTGGCAAGGCTATGAACTCACTCGAACCGGAAAACGCCGATAAAATTTTCAATACATTCAATGAACGCAAAGAAATTGAGCGTTTCTCTCGCCTCGTCCCAATCTCTGAAATCGCCGAAAACGACTATAACTTGAATATCACACGCTACGTGGACACTTTCGAGCCCGAGCCAGAAATCGACATCAAAGCTACGCTTGCGAAGATTGCGGAGCTGAAGCCGAAGTTGGCGGAGCTCGAGAAAAAGATGGACGAATACCTAAAGGAATTAGGAGTAAAATAGCATGAAGAACAAAATAATTCCACCAAAAGCTAGATTAGAAAAATTCACCTGCCCGCATTGCGGGGCAATATCTAGCCAATTATGGGGTAATATGTCGGCATCTAATGGAGTTTCTAGAATTCCTAGGATAGCGCCCATAGCTGAATCCGGATGGCTCAGAGGGACCTCTCAATGGAGAAGCCTATTGGATGAAAGTGGAGACTGGATAGTCTCGTCTTGCGAAAATTGCGGTGGGATCTGCGTGTGGCTTAATGATGGGCTAATCTACCCAGATATTATTATAACAGATGAACCAAACGAAGATTTGCCAGAGGATATTAAAAATGATTATCGTGAAGCAGCTTCCATCCTAAATAAATCACCGCGTGGGGCAGCGGCACTTCTTCGTCTTTGTATTCAAAAGCTTTGTAAACATCTTGGAGAAAAAGGTGAAAATTTAAATAACGATATTAGCGAGTTAGTAAAAAAAGGTCTACCAGAAAAAGTCCAAAAAGCAATGGACCTTCTGAGAGTAACAGGCAATAATTCTGTACACCCAGGGAATCTTGACATGACCGATAATGTCAATATCGCCACGAAGCTTTTTGAGCTCATAAACTTTATTGCAGAAAAAATGATTACTGAGCCAAAAGAAGTAGATACGCTTTATGATAGCATTATGCCGGAATCAGCCAAGAAAGCAGCTGAAAAGAGAAAGCAAAAATGAATAGCACAACATATGACGGGATGCTAAACAATATAATCGCATACTATGGTTTATTGGTCGCCATACTTTTACCTGCGGTTATTTTATTAATTGGAAATATGAATAATTCTCCAGATATAGACAAACAGATATTATTCAGAAAGATTTTCCCCATAAAGTACCTCGGCATGCTTTTAGGTGCGTTTATCCTACCAGGATTACAATTTTTGTTATTTTACAGCGATAGCTTAGGAAGTACAATTACTAGAGTAATCGTTGCCGCAACAACTGTCGTTACAACTAGCACTGTCTTTTTTCTAATTACTAAAATAATGGCTTGGATTTCTTCTGGAGAAAACAAGGAGGCGTTCCATGGCTTTTATCGACAAAATATACGCTCAGAGTTCCTAGAAGAAGGGTCCATTAAAGAAAGAGGCGAAAAATGGTATCAATTTTGGTCAGACGAAAAAAACATAGAATACTTCGGTCACGATATTTGCAAATATATAGATAGCTTTTTTGCTTTTATCCATAACGTAAAAAAAGAAGACTGGAATTATATAAAAAAGAGCTGCTATGTATTCTATTACAATTTGAACGACCTGTATAAAATTAGCAAAAAAGAAATTAGACTAAATGCATACGATGATAAATCACTTGTTCGACAATTAGTTAACACAATACCATACTGTATATGCAGCAATCTAATTGAAGACATAGATAGTAATAATGTGGAAAAAGATGGCATTTTTATATGGTCTAACGCCATAGTATTACTTTTACTGGAAAAGATGGAAAAGGAGAGCAATCTAGAAAAAAATGAATGGTTAATTGCTTTTAATCTATTTTTCTTTGGCACAAGAAAGGGTGAAAATGAATCACTCACTGCCGCTACAATGATAATGGCTTGTTTTCATCCGAGCGAAGAGACGCGCACAAGTATTAAAAAAAGAATTAATAAATTGTCAAAAGCGAGCAATAGTAAATTTAGACCATTTTACCAACAAATCTATAAAGAATTGTTCAGTTTTGATCCTGATAAATCTAAACTATTGAAGATGATGGAAAGAGGAGTTTCAAATGAATAGATGGCAAAAGATGGAGCTACAAAAACTTGGCGGATTTTTCAAGGGGTTTGGTATTCCTAGAGACAGCGTTGACTCTGGCAGCTTACCAGCAGTCAGATATGGCGAACTTTATACTAACTATAATACTTTTGTTACTGGAAAAACACGATCTACAATTTCAAATAAGATCGCAGACGACTCGCTTAAATTACAATATGGAGACATCCTGTTCGCCGGTTCTGGCGAAACATCAGAAGATATAGGCAAATCTGCAGCATTCTTGTTAAGCGAAGGATATGCCGGTGGAGATATAATTGTTTTTCGCCCAGATAAAACGAAAGTTGACCCAAAATTTTTAGCATATTATTTTGAAACTAGGATATGGAAAAAACAACGCAGGCGAGCTGCCCAGGGGCAATCAATAGTCCATATACATGTAACCGACCTAAAAAAAATGATTACAGAATTACCAGATTTAGAAACGCAACAAAAAATCGTCCAAGTTCTCGAGGCATGGGATAGTTGCATTGATAAAGTAGAAAAACTAGTAAAACATGAAAAAGACAAACTGAGATGGTTAACTTACAAATTAGTCTGCAACAAAGAAAATACAAGGACAGAAAAACTATGTAGTTTAGCAAAAATAACAACTGGTAAAAAAGACGTAAATCAAGGATGCGACAATGGCAAATATCCATTTTTTACTTGCGCAAAAGAACATACTTGGAGCAACGATTATTCCTTCGACGGAGAGGCAATTTGCATTGCCGGAAATGGTGAAATTGGAAAATCTTTTTATTATAACGGCAAATTTGAGGCATATCAACGAACATATGTTTTAACCGATTTTATAATATCAGGGCAGTATTTAAACTATGTAATCAAAAGTTTGTTCAAGGAAATGGTAGAACATCAAAAACAAATGAGTGCTATGCCGTATATCAAACTTGAGACATTAAAAAATTTTGTAGTGCCAGTTCCAGATAACCAAGAAATAGATAAAATCATTGAAATATTAAATGATGAAGACAATATAGTTAGTACTTATGAAAATATTCTATACACAATGGATCTTCAAAAAACAGTTTCTTCTCAACCACCTCATTCCTGGCGATTTAGATGTTAGTAATATTAAACTCGAAAAAGGAAAGGAATAAAAATGATAGATGTAGATTTTGACGAAGTAAACGAATCGCAATTCCCAGCCGTAGAATTGTTAGTTAAACTCGGCTGGACATACCTTAGTCGCGAAGAAGCCGACAATGCCCGCGGTAATGATCAAAGGAAAGTAATTCTTACCAATATCGCTAAAAACGCGCTCATGCGCATCAACGATTATGACGGCAAAAAGTTCGACGAACCAGATATTGCCGCCAAGGTCGACGAGTTAGAAAACACCGAATTCAACGGACTTATCGATACTTGCCGAGAAATCAGCGGCCGCATCATGCCGAAGCTCGGCGGTGGGACTATCAAAGTTTTCGAAAACGGCACCTACCAAGACCGTTCTATCCGCTATATTGACTTTGATAATCCAGAAAACAATGACTATCATGTAACCGTAGAGTACAAAGTCAATGGCAACGAAGAAAATCTTCGCGCCGATATCATACTTTTCATCAACGGAATTCCAATTGCCGAAATCGAAAACAAAAAATCTAGTGAAGGCTACATAAAAGCCATTAACCAATTACATCGGTATCAACGCAAAGAATATTCACCAAAGCTATATACTTTTCTACAGCTTCTTATTGCCATGGACGGACTAAATGCAGTTTATGGCACTACTGATACTCCAGACGAATTCTTTGTCGGTTGGCGAGAAAAAGACCTAGGGCTAGCAAAGACTAAAGATAAAATCGAAGAAATCCTTTCATTCAAGCTTAGCCAAGATATTCTCACACAAATTAAATCTGATCTCAATGGCTATGTAAGACCAATCGAACCGCGGAACTTCCTTCCTCAAGATGAACTTATTTATGGCATGTTGCGAAAAGACCGTATCTTGGATATTATTCGTAATTTCGTATTTTATGACGGGTTGCATAAAAAAGTCGCACGTTACCAACAATACTTTGCAGTCAAGAAGACTTTGAGGCAAATCTCCACCATGGACCCCAAAAATCCGAATCGCAGAAAGGGGGGTATTATTTGGCATACGCAAGGCTCCGGCAAGTCGCTTACTATGGTTATGCTTGTTCGCGCTCTCATTGAAGACGAGAATATAAAAAATCCCCGCGTCATTATCGTAACCGATCGTATCAATCTAGACCGACAAATCAAAGGTACTTTTGAAAACGGTGGGCTCAAAAAAGATATAGTCCGCACCGTTAGTGGTGAAGATTTACTTCGCAGGATTAAGAATAAGGACGATAGCGTACTAACTACAATTATCGATAAATTTAATTCCGCCAGTAACCGCAGTAAAAGTTTTGTCGACGAAGATCCAAACATTTTCGTACTAGTAGATGAGGCCCATCGTTCACAAAGTGGCGAAGCAAATCTCAAAATGCTTCAAATGATTCCAAACGCCTGTTACATCGCATTCACTGGCACGCCCCTACTCAAAAAACAAAAAACTGAGAATAAATTCGGCGAATTCATTGATAAATACACTATCGATGATGCTCTCGCTGACAAAGTTATCGTCCCGCTAATTTATGAAGGAAGATTCATTCCTCTAGAACAAGACGAAAACGCCATCAATCGCAAAGCCGAAAGGCTTCTCTCCACACTGAACGAAGAGCAACGTGAATCGATTGCCAAAAGCGTAGAGAAAGATATCAAGCGTAGCGCCAAAGCTGGTATCGAAGAAATATGTTACGACATCGCAGAGCATTACCAAAAAATCTTTCAGAACACTGGTTTAAAAGCTCAGATTGTTGCGCCGAATAAAAAATCCGCACTCCTCATGCAAAAATGGTTTAAGGCAGACAATACTATAAAAACAGCCCTTGTCATAAGTGACGAAAACGGCGAAATCTCAGCCGATGATGAAGATAAACTTGAAGTCAAAGACTATCTCGATGAAATTAAATATAAATTTTCTAGTCTCAAAAACTATGAGGACATGGTGGTTGACGATTTCACAGATAATAACGAAGGCATAGAGATACTTATCGTAGTAGATAAACTTCTAACCGGTTTTGATGCCCCTAGAAACACCGTTCTCTATTTAGCGAAACCCTTAAAAGACCATAATTTACTCCAGGCTATAGCAAGAGTAAATCGAGTATTTAGCAACAAAAACCAAAAGATTGAAAAAACCGCTGGCTTCGTAATAGACTATTCATCCAACGCTGCAGCAATTAAAGAAGCGATGGCGTTATTTGGCAATTTTGACCCAGATGATGTCCACGGCACATTAATCGATGCAAACGAAAAGAAAGCTGAAGTTGAAGAAAAATATCAAAAACTTCTAGACATGTTTAGGGGTAAGATATTGAATTCGCAACAGGATTATATTGAAGTATTACGAGATGACGCAACTCGTCGCGAATTCATCGACCAACTCAATTCCCTCTTAAACACCTTCGCAGAGTATTCGTGTTTGAGAGATATCGACAGCAGATTCGTAGATAACATAGCTTCAGATCTCAAAAAATTTGTCGAAATTAAGAGAACTGCCAAGCTAGAGTTTGGTGACGAAATAGATCTTCGCCAATACGAACGCGAGCTTAAAAGAATCACAAACGACCATATCACCGCAGAACAGGCCGAAATACTAATTCAGCCAATCGATATAAATAATTCAGAAGAATTTAAGAAAGCCATCGAAAAATTAGGCAGCAATAAATCTAGAGCCGAAGCAATTGCTGCGCAAACAGAGCGCCGAATCACCGAGATTTTCAAAGCACATGGTGACGTGGTATTATGGCAAAAATTCTCAGATCGCATCCAAGCAATTATTGACGCATTGCGTGAAGAAAAACTAGCTGATATCGAGGCCTTAAAACAACTTTCGCTTATTACGAGCGAAATCAATTCTCGTAAAGACGACGAGCTCCCAGAAGCCATTCAAAAACAAAACGGCGCCGATATTTTATACCGCAACTTAAAAGACATCGTTCCTTCAGAACAATACGACAAACACATCTTATCATTAGCAAAAATTATTCAAAACAATGCTATTATTGACTGGTGGAAAAATTACGACCAAAAACGCATTATCGAAAACTACTTAGATGATTATATCTACGACAATATGCAAGTTCCAGAATCTACTAATAAAAAAATCCGCGAAAAAGTTCTAGAGCTTGCCGAAAATAACTACACTCTTTTCGGAAAATAATTATGGAACAAAAAAAGTTCCGATATGGTAAGCATACCTATGACTATGTTTTAGAACGTTCTAACAGAAAAACGTTCAGTCTAGTCGTTTTTCCAAATATGAGAATATCTTTACGTGTACCACTAGATGCATCCAATTCGGATATTAATAGTTTTTTAGTTAAAAAATGGACTTGGCTAGATAAACAACTAAAAGAGTTTAATCGTTATAAGAAAAATCAAGTGATTAAAAACTATGTTTCTGGTGAAAGCTTCTACTACCTGGGAAGACAATACATGCTAAAGGTTGAGAAAAACCCAGCAGAAGGAGTCAGTATATCACCTGGTATTATTACTATAAAAACGCGATTAGGATTAAGAAATACCAACCATAATAAAGCGATTTACGAAAAATGGTATTTAGAAAAATGCGAATTGGTTTTTAAAAAGGAACTAATATCTGCGATTCGGGATTACGATATTGATACTATCCCAAAACTTAAAATTCGCGAAATGAAAACTCGCTGGGGCAGCTATCAGAAAAATAATACTATCAACTTAAATCCAAAACTCTTACAAGCTCCAAGAGCCGCCATTCGATACGTGATAACTCACGAGCTATGCCATATAGAATACAAAAACCACGACAAGGACTTCTTTACTCTTTTAGAATCCCGCGTCCCAAATTGGAAAAAGATCAAAGATGAATTAGAGTTGAAATATGGGTGATTTTCTAAACATCCTTCATCTTCGTTAACCTCACCCCTTCATAACTCCAATGACGCGCCCCTTGATAAGAACCGCTGTCCCTTAGATGCCCACGTTCTTCATAAATTTTATAGGTAAGCGGAGATAGAAGATATTCTTGACCTTCATATTCAACCTTACGATCACCAATTACCTTCGCCGTGATTGAATCGTCATCAATAAAATGTATTATATCTCCATTTTTTATGCCCTTTCTGTAAAAAGTGAATAACGCATCTTGTTTTTTTGCCACAGTAACCTCATCAAATTCTTTTTCTCTATCCACATTTTCAGGAAAAACCACTTTCCCCTCAAAAGACAACAAAAGTCTTTTCACTAAATCCTTGTCCAGCGCAAATAGCTCACTTTCTTCTACTCTATGTTTAGAAAAAACTTCTTGTAGCAAACCTTCTTTATCGTCATAATCTTCAACCTCAATAGCGAAAAATCTCCTCAGCCCAACCGTATTGTAATAACCATTTGCCTCCAAAAATCTCATACGCTCCTGGAAGTTTTTTGTCTGCGTTTTTCCAATTTTAATCAACCCAGTAACCGCAGTCGTCATTATATAAATAACACCCTTGCTCATAATACCTAAATTATATCACGCCAATAAAAATACGCAATTAATTGCGTAAAAGTCAATGGTGAGCCGGGTGGGACTTGAACCCACGACACCAAGCTTAAGAGGCTCGTGCTCTAACCAGCTGAGCTACCGGCCCGCTCACTCCAATTATTATACCACATCTACCATAAAATCACAATACCCAGCACCGAACGCCTTGCATACACACCGCCCATTTGAAACACCCCTCATCCTATGTTATAAATAAATTATAATTAATAGGAAAAACGCTTATGGAAAAACCCGCCCATAATAACGCCAACAAGACCGGCAAAACTAATAACGCCAACAAAACCGGCCAAACCAATAACGCTAACAAGACCAGCCAAACCAAAACTACCAAAACAGCCCCCGGTACCGGCCTCAACACAAAGACCAGCACCAAGCCTAAGCCAAACACCAACACCACAACCACCCCCAAACCCTCCAAAAACCTCATCATCCTCATTGTCACAGCAGTCGTCACCATCATCGTCATTGCCATCGTCCTCATCGTAGCCACCAACCAACCCAGCAGCGACTCCATCCCCATCGGCGATCAAGGCCAAGCCAAAATCGTCAAAACCGAAGTAAGCCAAATTCAATACGAAACTTACGACAACGGCCTCGTTTCGTTCGAACACCCCGCCAGCTGGAAGGTCGAAGTTGCGCCGGTCGACTACATCCACTACACCTTCAAAGCCTACAACCCCGAAAATCCTACCTACATGTTCCTATTCGGCATGAAAATGGAAGGCGCCCTAAAAAGCGAACGTGCCCGTCAAGTTTACGCCAGCTATTATCCTGACGCTCCGTTTTCCAAAATCGCCGCCATCGATCCCCAAACTACCGAAGCTTTCTATAAAATCTGGAACCAAAACTCTGACTACAACAACAGCTCCCTCGGCACCAACTTTTTCTCGCATCTAAACAATTTCAAAGTTGTCGACAACCTCGGCAAAGACATGATGGGCGGCGACATTTTACGCGCAACCTACACCGATGTTAACGGCAAACCCGCTGAAGGCCTCTTTACCGCCGCTGTAAAATCCGTCGGTACATATTATATCAGTGAAAACATCTGGAACCCCTTTGGCCCCCAGGTCGACGTTTCCCCTCTCAACATCTACAATATTATGATTATGAGCGCCCCCGAAGCCGAATTTATCAACTGGCAAAAGCCCCTGGATCATTGCTTGTCGACCATTCAGTTTAGTAACGCTTTCATCGCCGGCTTCAACCAAGAAGAAGACACCCTCCTAAAAACCATTCAGGCCAACCAAAAAGTTTACGACCAAATTTCCGACATGATTATGGACTCCTGGAACAAACGCAATAACTCCTACGACATCATCAGCCAAAAACAAAGCGACGCTACCTTAGGCTACGAAAGAGTCTACGACACCGAAACTGGCGAAATTTACAAAGCCTACAACGGTTTCACCGACGACTACACCGGCAACCGCTATCAGCCTATCACCGACAACATGTACACCGAAACAATTTCCGGCTACATCGAAAAATAATCATCACAATCGCAATCGCGTACATACACAATCAAATCAAAATTACTTTGCGTATTCCACCGCCCGGGTTTCACGAATCACATTCACTTTGATGATGCCCGGATAAGACATTGTCGCTTCAATTTTGTTCGCAATATCACGCGCTAGCTTCAAAGCCGACAAATCATCAATTTGTTTTGGCTCCACAATCACACGAATTTCTCGTCCCGCCGAAATTGCATAGGCCTTATCAATGCCCGGAAACGATGTAGCAATATTTTCAAGATCACGCATTCTTTCTGCAAAGTTCTCTGCCGAAATATTACGTGCTCCCGGCCGCGCTGCACTCATCGCATCACAAATTTTCACAATGATTGCTTCTGGCGTAGTCGGCTCAATATCATCATGATGTGCCGCAATCGCATGCACTATTGGCTCGCTCATTCCATACTTCTTTGCGAGCTCCGCACCAATGTCAGCATGCTTCCCTTCAATCTTATGCGTCACTGCCTTACCCATATCGTGAAGCAGCGCTGCAGTCTTCGCAATCCTTTTATCTGCACCAATTTCTTCTGCAATCATTCCCGCCACGTGCGCCATTTCAATCGAATGCAAAAGTACATTTTGTCCGTACGAAGTCCTAAATTTCAGTTCACCTAGAAGATGCAAAATCTCTCGTGGAATCCCCACCACTCCAACTTCACGTGCCGCATCTTCGCCAGCACGCACTACTTCTTTCTCGATTTCCTTCTCGGCCTTCGCCACCGCTTCTTCAATCGAAGATGGGTTAATCCGGCCGTCCTTCATTAGGCGCTCCAAAGCATACCTTGCCACTTGCCGGCGAATCGGATCAAATGACGACAATACCACCATCCCTGGCGTATCATCCACCATGATATCAACACCAGTTGCCCTCTGCAAAGCCTGAATATTCCGCCCCTCTTTACCGATAATCCGACCTTTCATATCGTCATCCGGTAGTTTCAAAGCCGTAATCGTCCGGTCCGCTGTTACCTCAGACGACATTCTCTCCATCGCAGTAAGAAGCATCGCCTGCGCCGTCTCATCAATATCGTGCTTTAACTCCTTTTGTTCCTTCACGATCAACCCAACCAAATCTTGCTTGATATCGTTCTCAGTCATCGTCATTAGTTTTTCACGTGCCTGTTCTTTTGATAAACCTGCAATCTTCTCCAGCTTCTCATGCTGTTTTACTCTGATATCACGAATCTCGTTTTTAAGATCGTCAATCTCCTTTTCCTCACGATTAAGCTTCTCTGACTTTTTCTCCAACTGATCCAACTTCGCGTCAAGAGACGTCTCACGCTCTGCCAAACGGTTCTCGGTTTTTTTCCATTCCTTGCGCCGATCGTTTTCCTCGGCTTGATTCTTCTCTGTCAAAGCCGCAGCTTCCTTTTTAGCATTTAAAACAATCTCGCTAGCTTCGTGTTTCGCCTTTCGCACCAAATCCTCAGCCTTATTCTTCCCGCCGTTCTCCTTACTTTTATTGTATGCAAAAATCCCGCCAGCCCCAGCACATACACCCACTACGGCGGCAATAATTGGGATTACTATTTCCATATCGCCCTTTCTAATTGTTTTGTCGGTATTTTCCTGATACCAACGATTTAACAAATAAAATCAAATTAATAAATTTCCATCTCTATTATACCACAAAATACCGCCCATGCTTGCAAATCCACGTCTAGAAGACTACACTAATGAAAACAAAGGAGGTAAAAATGACGTATGTAGAAGAAATGCTTTTAAGAAACGGCCTTATCAGTCGTTCGAGTGATGGCACTTCCTACATTGAGGGTAGCTTGCTTTCAAATTCTTTGGTAATCCGTAATTCATCCGGTTGGGTTACTCACCGTATTGAACGAGCATCAAATGGCGTCGATCTCATCGTCCGTGACGTTAGTACTGGTCTAGTAGAAACAAGACTATCGGTTTAACTAATTACATCAACGTTGAAAATTTTTTGTAATTAGTTAACCCCAGAATCCACGTTTCTTATTTTTCTTAAACTCTTCTAATAGTTCTTTTTGTTTTCGCGAAAGATTTTTCGGCGTTTCTACAATCACCGTCACAATGTGCGGCCCGCGATCGCCATCCGCCCTAAACGGCACCCCGTGCCCAGACAACTTAAATGGTGTACCCGACTGAGTCCCCGCCGGTACTTTCATCGTGATTGGACCGTCCACTGTCTCAACTTCAATTTCACATCCCAACGCTGCGTCAACCATATCAATTCTCTCTTCCGACAGAATAATCGCTCCTTCACGCGTCAATGACTTGTGCGGTTTCACCCTAATTCGCACATACAAATCGCCCCGCTCTGTTCCACCCTCCGGTGCTTCACCGCCTTTACCGCGTAGTTTTATCGACATTCCATCATCAATCCCTGCCGGGATTTTCACCTTAATGTTTTCACCATTTGCCGATATTTCCTTTGTAGTCCCAAAAATCGCCTCCTCAAAAGTTAGCGTCACCGCAGTCTGATAATCCGCTCCTCGCCGTGGCCGCCTCGCTCCTGCCGCACCAAATCCAAAAATATTTCCAAGAATATCATCTAGTCCTCCACCACCAAAATCAAAATTAAACGTCTGCCCATTGTAATTAAACCCACCAAATGGATTCCCAGCCCCGCCGCCAAACGGGCTACCCGAAGCTCCGCCTACGCCCGCGTGGCCAAATTGATCATATCGCGCTCGCTTTTGTTTATCCGACAAAACATCATGCGCTTCATTAATTTCCTTAAACTTGGCTTCGGCTTCCTTATCTCCCGGGTTTTTATCCGGATGATATTTAATTGCTAACTTTCGGTAAGCTTTTTTTATTTCATCATCGGAGGCGTTCTTCGAAACACCCAAAACTTCATAATAATCTCGTTTTCCAGCCATAATATCACTATTATAAACCACTAGCACTCAAAATACAAGAGTGCCAATCGCTTTTACAAAGTGTTCACATCTCGCAATAATTCTGCCGGCAATTTTGGATTATCAAACCGGCTAAGTATCCAGTCCAGATTACTAATCACCATCCAGCTACCATCAATTTTACCTATCAACATCCTATATGTATCAAACACCTTCCCGTCGCCACCAACAGGGCTCAAATCAACTTTCACACCACAATAATTTCCGTAAGATTTAATCTGAGCAACACTCACTTCGTAGCCACTAATACTTAATTGTTTTTCAGCAAAACTATTTGCCAACTCCCTAACTGCCGCCACTTCCGTTGACAAATCCATTTCACTATTACCATCGTAATCCAAACCTTCCGGCACACTCAGCTCGGCATCACTAAACGGCTTTTCGTAATTTTTAATCTTCACTTCGTAAGGAGACAAATCCTCATTACTTCGTTGTAAATACCTCACCATCACATTTCTAAGTCCCATATCACCATCTAAAACCAAACAAATCCCCCCACCGTTTTCGGCGCAGTCGTACTCATAATTAATTGAATAAGTATAAGTACTATATGGCACATAATTCAAAATCGGTTCCGTTTGACGCAAACTGTAATATTTTTGTATCTCATCGTCATTTTTAATATCACCAAGCACGGTTGCATCCCACGGGTGATTGTTATACCAGTCTAAATTATCCTCAGTCGGCTCAAGATAAGTAGAAAAGTTGATTGTCTCATCTGCCACAGCTGTCAATTTACCGGTTTTGGATATAAATCCCTCGGCATAAACTTCTATTTCATACTCTCCGGGACGGATTTTGTGTTCACCCACTGCCCCATATTCATCATCACCAATTTTCACTTTTGCGATCGTTGGAGCCACCGTAATATTAATGGTTACCGAATATAATCTGTCGCGCACAATAAAGAATACGCTCACCGCGACAATGGCGATCAAGGCCACCACTCCTAAAGCTATTATTTTTTTTCGGTGCTTAAATATAAAATCTTCCATCAAATCCTCCTAAATATCCGGTACAACTCGCCATAATCAGTATAGTTTTGATACTCAAAATATTCGCCTGTCCGCCCATTAAACGATGCCGAGGCTTGCATCCATTTACCATCAACAAGCCCCATATAAATAAATATATGTTTACCCGACGCATTATCCACCACAAATATATCACCAGCCTGCAAATTCGATACATCTTGCAAATTTTCTATTTCCTCATACATTTCAGGGTGGCTCATCATATGTTCACGCTGTTGTGTAGGACCATAAGTTGGAAAATCCGGATCTGATCCCGAATACCTCATCACCGTTGCAACAAATACATCGCAGCTAGCACCGTTTGGCGCACAAGAGCCATCACTTCCGCACGGTCCGCCTGGCCACCAAGTCCCTACCTGATGCATAGCCTGCTCATATTCAGGTTTTGGGTCAGACTTATCATGCCTACCTTCAGTTTCCCTATTCCATGCTAAAGCCAAGGCCGTTTCAACAATACTACCGCCACCCTCACCACACGCTGTAGCTCCAGACGCAATAATACCAGCAGACACCATCAAATCATAGCCATCTCTTGCACTGCTAGCTCGTGCTTCCCCAGTCGAATTAAACCTGGTTGCACCAGGCATTTCTGAAGTCGTATAAAACAGTTCCGCCGCTTCTTCTGGCGTAGAAACCAAGTTTAGTGCTTCGAAAATGCCCATGCCCCGCGTAATTCCATATTGCGCTAGGCCCTGTGCATCAATATCATCTTGTGTTACGTTGTATCCTTGATGCTCGGAATTAAAAAACTCCAACTCAGCAGTCAAAATTCCATCAGTCGTATCTTGACCTATAGATTCGACCAACTGGTCATACGTCATTCCGTCATAAACATATCGCCCGCTTGCATCATCCCACTCCCTTGCATATTGGTCTAACCCTCCTGCATCCGCAAGAGCCTTAAGAAGATTTACTCTCCGCCCAAAAGACCACTGAATAAATCCCAATCCGTGCATTACGCTCGGATCATCCAAATCTCTAACGTCCTTTTCCTGAACATATAATCCGTTTGGGCCATAATATGTAGCCGCACTATACCACGTGCCGATATCGCTCCGCGAGTCAACTCCATCCTCGTGTGATAAGAGCTGTCCACTCCCCAACCCCTCTCTCATCATATTGCCATAAACTCCCGAGGCACCGATTTCATTCAAGCCAATTGAAAGTAAAAACGATAATACCTTTTCGTAAAGCGTTGAGCCAGAAAGCGTCCCAAAACAAGTTTTAACCTTTCCCGCAGGATCATAAAACAAAATATTATTTTGCGAAAACATCTCAAGTTGCGACGGAGTTAATGCCAAAGCATTAATTGGCGAAAAAGCAGTTATTATCGCCATTAAAACCGTAACTAAAGTCTTTCGGAAAATTCTTTTTCCTCTCATACTTTACATTATAGCATATTTATTTCGCATTAGGGTTAGTCGTAATTAGGCTCTCCTCAGTTTCCGAAGCAATCACCTGAATATGTACATGATTTGGCCCCGCAAAGAACAAACCCTGCCCCACTGGAAAGTTCGATAGCCGTCTTTTTTCTTCTTCCGTCAATTTAAACACGTCTGATAGTACGTCCACCGCCGAAGCAGATTGTTTCAAAAGTAACTGCATTGAAGAATTAGCCACAATCGCGCGCCCCATCTTGGAACCCATAAAATCTTCCACATCCTGTGTAATCGTCGTAAGCCCTAAATAATACTTACGCGCCCTCTTTGCAAGTGAGAATAAGAAATTCGCTGAATCCTCATACTTCATCAATTGCCAAGCCTCATCCACAATCAACAAGCGTTTCTTTTGCTCAGCCCTTACGATATTCCAAATATGCGAAAGCACAATATACATTGCCACGGGGCGCAGTTCATCCTCAAGGTCTCGGATATTAAATACCACCATTTGGTTATTTATATCCACATTCGACTGCTGCGAGAAAATCCCCGCAAAAGTCCCGGTCGTATACTTACGAAGTCTCTGCGCTAGTTGTGGGCCCGTTCCTTCCATATGAAGCAAAGTATCATACAAATTTGCAATCGTTGGGGGTGTCGACTGATGCGTCAAAGGATCCGACGTAATCCCCGCTCTCGCATAGGTATCAATTAGCGCCTGATCAAGGTCAGCCTCTTCATTAGCGGTTAGCGCAGGCATTACCTGGCCATTTGCTGCCACTTGATTACCACCAAGCATTAATCTAAATAACCCATGCAAAGTCACCAAATTGGCACGCAAGGCATCGCCAGCATCCTCTGCATCCACCACTTTAGGAAGGTCAAACGGGTTAATCCGTACATCCGAGTTTAAAGATAAACGAATATACGATCCACCCACTGCATCACAAAGTTTTTGGTATTCATTTTCCGGGTCGATAATCAGTATTTCCGCTCCCACCATCATCGACCTAAGAGCTTCGAGCTTTACCGTAAACGATTTACCTGCACCAGACTTCGCAAACACCACCATATTAGCGTTCTCAAGACTAAACCGATCAAAAATCACCAGGCCATTGTTATGCATGTTAATACCATACAGAATCCCTTTATCTTGCGTCAAATCAGCTGACGTAAATGGGAAAGAAGTTGAAATCGCACCGGTATTCATGTTTCGGCGAATCTGCAATTGATCCGTACATTGCGGCATCACAGAATTCATCCCTTGTTCCTGCTGAGAACTTGCCACTTTCGAAAACACCATCTGTTGGCCAAAAATCGTTTCGATCTTTTGTTGCACAAACTTCATTTCATCAAGTGAGTCCGCCCAAATTGTCACATAAAGCCCAAAACGGAAAAATCTTTCCGCCCCTACTTGCAACTGGTCCCGTAATTCCTCAGCATCCGAAATTGCCGCTTCAAGCTCTGGATCACGTACCTTTCCCTTTTCCGCATTCAAGTTCAGTGATGCTTCAAGCTGTGTTACTTTTGTCCTCAAGTTTTTCATCACCACTGCCGACTCAACCGGATAAACATACATCGATACGTCAATCACTTCGTCAATATTGATAATCGGCGAAAGCCACCCTGTATAAAGCGTACGTGGATAACCATATATGTATAATGTACGTCCATACTTATTCCCCAATCTAAAATAATCCGAATGTATCTCAATTGCAGACGGTGAAATCAAATCTCTTAAAGTATTAGTTCCTTGTTCAAATGCTCTTTGAACCTCTGCCATCTCAAGCGCTTCGGCTTGTGCTGCCATTTCCGCCGCAGTCAATTGTTTTTTCTTCCTAGCCATTACCTCTCCTCCTTCGGGCGTTCACCTTTTTTCACATACATCGTTGCAACCTTCGAAAAATCAACCAAAGGTTGTCGCACGGCCGTATCCGGATTATTGAAATTGTAGTAAAGTTGTGCAAGCTCTTTCGTGTTTAGTCGCACCGAATGAATTCCGATTTGGAAAAGCCCCGACATCACGGTGTCCACCCGATTAGTCAACTCCGACAGTGCCTTCTCGTAGGTCGCCCGATCGATTTTTGTTATTTCTGGTGCTTTCGATTTCGAAAAAGACTTGAAAAAGTTTTTAGTCTGTTGAAGCACCTTCTCTGCATCCGCCGAGCTATAATACGGTATTACAATGAAAAACGACTTATCCATAATGTTCGCTTCTTGCGATAGAATATCGATAAAATTAATATAATCATCCATCAAGACACCCAGCAACATGTTATCGTTATTTCGTCGGATCTCGCTTAATCTCTCAATATATGGTCCAATGTCCACCCTCTGACTACGCACCAAAATCTGCGTAGTAAATTTTAGTGAGTTCAAGAAATTTTGATACGAATATTCCACCCCCTCCCGTTCCATATCGCTCATAAGGTCAAAGTTGATTGATTTACATGCCACCACCGCTCTAAACGAGCCGTCCTTCATAATTACCACGTTGTCACGAAGTTCGGATATAAGAAGCGTTGACTGTGTCGAAAGTGGCGACTCCTTATTAGGTGAAACTGGTGCAGCCTGATTAGCCACCATTGCCGCCGAACCAAGCCCCGCCGCATTCACATTCTGCTGTTGCGCCTGCGCAAATTGTTGCATCGGCATTTGTTGCATTTGCTGTTGCATCGCCGGTTGCATCGCAGGCTGAACACCAGGCTGCTGAACTGGTTGGTTAGGTAAAATCATTTGTGGTTGACTGTTTTGTTGTGGATTCATTTATCTAATGTAACGAAATAAAAACTTCGCCCTCGTCCCTTTCTTTTATTCGATTAGCTTCCTTCGCAATCGTCGCAACCGAAAAATCAGGATTATTTGCTAATTCCATTATACTATGTTTCGTCTGCTGAGATTCAACTTCTTCGGATTTTTCCACTGGTTTTTCCACTGGTTTTTCCACTGGTGATAACCCAGGCTGCACCACTACTGAAGGATTCGTTCCTGGCTGGCTTTGTTTATTGGTGGCAGATTGATCGAATCCCCCACCGAACCCCATACTTTCGCTCTTTGCAATCGCTTCTCGCATTTCACGTAGCACTTCTGCGTGCCGTTCACTTTCATCGCGAGCAATCGTATTTTCTAAATTACTAAAATGACTCGTCTCAAACATATCAGTCGTAGCATTAGCCTCAGCAATCAAATCTTCGCGCATTGGGTTAGAAGCTGCGCCTTTGATCGCATATCCTTCTGTATCCACAATGTTTGCAAGAAACGACAACCTGTGCGTAGCCTCCTCACCTGTAATATTTCTGGTCCGATTATCCTCGACTATCTTCGGAGCGGTAATTGTGATCGTTGATTCTCTCTGCCCAGACATCCATATTCTTTTCCTTGGTTTCAAATAAAATGATACTAAAGCCGCCAAATATGTTTCCATCGGCTGGTCTTTTTTGATCGGCAAAGCTAACGCAAGAAAAAGCAAAACCGGCGGCAAAGGGATAATCGCAAGTAACGGAAAAAGCTGAAACAAGCCCACCGCCAAAGCAATGAGTCCTGCCGCAATCAAAAGATAAACAAACTGCCGAAAACTAAACGGCCCGAGTAATTTATCGTCCGCCTCAACATCTTGAGGCACCTTATATTGCGCCATAATCCTATTATAACATACTAAAATCCGCACTTCTCAAAACACAACCACAATAAAAAACCGCCAGAACCCAATCTGACGGTTTTAGAAAGTTTGGTGGTGTTTAAGAATTTTTAATAAGCCTCTCGACGATTTGCTCCCATTCGCCAGGAGTGTACATGCCCTTCTCGTCGAAAATACCTCCAATGTTACTACAATTATAATGGAACTTAAACACAATCTTCTTATCAAAATACACCTCAATACGATCATCGTAATCGATTTTCTCTTTAGGCGGCATCTCCCTTAAGTCTATTTCTAGATCATGGCCCTCAACTCGTCTTCTAAATCGGTACGAACACGAGACTTCTGATTCTAGTTTAGCTCCATTCTTCCTAGCAAAGGGCACGCAAAGCTCGCGATACTTGTCAAACATTTTGCGGTTTCTCATCGATTCTCTTTTACATAATTCAACCAGCGCCCCATTCACACTATAAGATTCTTCAAAGTAAATTGCAGACTCATAACGCCAAAGCTCTACAACTAATTTTTCCCAATACCCTCTCACAATGAATTCCCAGCTCGGTTCATCTTCATTAAAGCGATAAACCTCTCTTCCTCCAAGATAAACTTTTATGGATTCTATCATTTTACCAGTGCCAAAATACGTTATCACATTGCGATACACTTTTAAATCGCATCCAAACGAATCCGCATATACCTCGTACTCAGAAAACCCAGGGCTTCTGTCGCCCACACCACAAGATACCAATCTTTTACAATTCTCGTACGCATTCTTATACTTAATCTTAATCACCTCTTTCTGTAAAAGTCCTAGTTTTTTAAACCACCAAAAAACTTCCTACACTACTATTATATCAAATTTTCCTCATTTTGTCAATATAACTAACTGGCCAGCGCACTCTAATAATTATCTATATCACTCAATAAGCTAAGCAGAAACTCTTTCAAAGTATACCCATCTGCATATGGATCGTCTTTACGATATCTCTTATATTCCGCAACGATATAACTATCTTTGCCTAAATTTTCTTCTAGATAACTTAGTGATTGCTCATAAAACGCACTATCATCATCAGTTTTAAGATCATCCCAAATATCCTCTATCCCAGTGGTAAACCTCACTGTATCATGCTCAGTGTAAATCCCGTTTCCCTGAACTTGCCCATCTAGGTCAGCTTCGTTCTCCACCATCACTTTTTTCTTCAATTCATCAAGATGCTTATTCATCCTATCTCGATCTACATTTAACTTAAAGTTAATCGACGCCTCGTCATCAAGATTGAGCCAATCTCGCACCCAGTCTTTCGCATTGTTTGCCGCACCAGAACGTCGCGTTCTATAAATCTGGTTCAACTTCCCCTTCGAATCAAGCACTTGTCTAAATTGAGCTCCCGCCATTTTCTTTCTAAGCTCCGCCATATCCGCCTTACGCATCTCTTGGGCTTTATCTGCTGGTAAATCGCCATACCGCGTCTGGATTTCCGCACGCTCCCTCATTAAACTCTCTCGCTCTGCAATCGCTTCTGGAGTCCAATCTTTCATATCTGTATTTTCATATTCTTCTACAAGATGATTCGCTAACGAACTATAATAATCCGAACGGAGTCCAAGAATCTGCGACGGGGTCTGATTTTTCAAATACTCAATCGTCTTTCTACGGAAATATTCCTCAGCGACATCACTACCATACAGAGTATCTCCTTCTTTTTCCCATCGCGCCTTCCACTCATATACAACATCACCATTTTTATCAAGCACATTACTTCCATCATCATTCTTTACCTGGGAATAAGAATAACCGGTCAAAAAGCTAACAGCATTTTTAAGTTGCTCGCTACCCGACAAATACTTCAAACTTGCTGAAATAAACTGTGGACCAATCGCATTCTGTATTTCCTCTCTTTTTTTCAAATATTCCGCTACATCCAAATGCTTCTCTTTATCCTCACCAATATAGCTATACACTTCCTTTAGGCTATCATCAAAGTTCGAATATGCTGTTCTTTCAACTCCATCAAGTGACGTACCTTCCATAAGTACCGACATCGGCCTCTTTGCATACATTAATTTACCGTTTGGCTCTTTGTGATAGCCTTTAATATACTCATCATAAGTAACCTTCATCTCTTGACGTTTATTCTCGTTAAAAACGTTAGCAGTCTCAAGGTTAATGTATTTACCAAACCGTCGAAGCCACGGATCACTATCCTTTACTTCGAACATCAAGAAACTGGCAAGTGCTTGCGAAGCATGGGTCCCAAGATCAAGCCCCTGGTCCAAAATATTTTTCATTTGTTGCCTTAATAAGTCCGTATCGCCACGCTGATTCAAAATCCTAAGCCCAGGCAAAATGGAATCAATCTCTTTTATTGCACTAGCACTGTTCGTCAGCTCAGTCAATCTATAAACCACGTCTTGAGTTGGAGGAGCCAGTTCAAAGTACTTCTGCATCTTCGTCTCAACAATCTTCTTTTGGGTATCAAAGGCCTGCGCCGCCGTCGCTGCCGCAAACTGAACGTCAGCCTCGCTCCCATCCATGATTTGTTTCATCGCATTATAGCGCGCCATTTCCGCAGTCTTAGCGAGATTATTAGGATCAAAGTGAAATTTATATGTAGACTTCGGTACCAATATTTTATTGCCATTTTCATCTAGAACAAGCTTTCCGTCTTTGTTTCTTTGATATTCAAATCCATTAATTGCGTCCATATGAACATTCATCGCGTCTTCCATTCTCTTATAGAAGCTAGCCGCATTGTCATACTCAATCTTTTCGCCTCGAGCTTGCTCTACCTTCAAATAATCCGACGCATTAACGTTCTTTGTGTCAAGAGCATCAAGTCGGGCTTTCTGGCTAGATCCCCTTGCCAACTCGCCAAGGCCTTTGTTCATATTATTACTGTGCCGTGCAATAGCTCTTTGGTATTCCATATTCCTAGCCTGTCCTGCGTAGGCCCTTTCGCCCTTCCGCGCAACCGTACCATCTTTACGGTAATGAGAGCTTGCGTGATATGCCAAACCTCTATTCTTTACTTCAGCAGAAACCTCACCAAGCTCGGCCTCTCGTGCAATTCTCCGATTTGACATAAATTGCATCAACCTCAAAGACGGAGTATACGCCTGTCCAGACGCCAAATGTCGCTGTTTAGATAATTGCCGCCTCGACTCCGCCCACGACCGGTTCGTCGCCAACGGTGCCGCCGTAAGTCCACGCAATCTTGCATTGATATTCCCAAGGAACGTTCCCGACATCTGCATTAATTTCCACGAGAAAAACAACGGGAAAATTTGCACCGCCATCCCCAGCATTAGCCCAAAGCCATCCTTAGCGCTGGCGATAATCGCAAATCCAGCCAACTGCGATGCTCCAAATAACAGCGAGAACATTGGATAAAATATCAACATCTTATAAAGCAAATCTTTCCACTTCTTAAACCACTGTTCCGTGTTCGGCAAAATATTTGCCACCATCGCAAGTGGCGATACCATAATAAGTAATGCTACCACCGCCTGTCGCAAAGCAATAGTAATTAACCCTGTCGCCACAGCCACAATCGCACCCAGCACCGTCGGGATAAGCATCCAGATCGCACCAGATTCAATCGCAATTGCCCCCGCTCCCACTGCAAGCGCCGCACCACCAGCCAGCGAGCCGTACATCCCCGCATACGACATCTTCATTTCGCGCGTCAAATCACCACCCGCCGCGAACCCCGATGCACCCCCCGCTACCGCCGACTCCGCAATCGAAGTAAACACGCCTCGAACTCCATTACCAATCACATTTGACAAATCTACCGCCAGCGAACAAATCAAGAAAGATAGGTTTACCATCACCGCCGCAACAATTAGCTTCGGTAACGTTTTCTTAATCCCGTAATTCGATATTCCAAGCCCAGTAATTTGTGAATAAATCACCACAAGAAGGAATATAATAAATACTATATTCGTAATTCCACGACAATATTTCCAAATCTCAAAAATCGGTGAACCATCCTCCGCCGGCACCGGATTAATCACCAAAATATTTTCAATCTTGTCATATAGCCAGTCCACCGCTTCAGCAATCTTACCAGTCGTAGGACAAACAAGCCAACCAATCGCACCAAGGCTACTCTGACAGCTATCGCCATGCGCTGCATTTTGGCTCGTCTGGTTACTCGCCTGGTCATCCTCGTTAGTTGCAGGTGTCGGCTGAGTCACATCGTCCGTAGTAGCTTGCGGAACTGGTTCGGCATATACAGGCATGTTGCCACCGACCACACCAGTAACGCCGCCAATTAGCCCCATCATTACCAAAAAAACACCAAAAACAAACTTTACCAGTCCGGATTTTAATCTTTTTTTGATAACCATAATGAAAATCGCCTCCCTTTTAAGGCGTGACTGTATTATAGCACACATAAGCGTTTTTGTCAATAAGAAATACTCTATTTTTAGCCTCAGTCAAGCTTATGTTTTCCTCGTTGTTGGATTTTTCCGCATTTTATGATACCATTATGATAAATAAACGGATTTAGCATGAAAAATTTACTCAAAAAAATCTTCGTTCCTCTAACTATTATATCTTTTCTCTGTCTGAGCATTTCTACACCCGTCTTTGCCGCACGCGCGTTCGATGGTCGCGACGGCGAAGAATGCCCTAATTTTCTCGGTCTCACTTCTTGGGATTGCGGTGTTAATATTTCCGATGAAAATTCCTTAAAAACCGGCATCTGGCAAATAGTCGCCAACATCGCCACCGATATCACTGTTGTTGCTGCCTATCTAGTCCTCGGCTATGTCATTTATGGCGGTTATCTCTATACATTCTCCGGTGGTGATCCAGGCAAAGTCGCCGCCGGCAAAAAGACTCTTTTCCAAGCTTTCATCGGCCTCGCCATTGTCATGTCGGCAAATCTCATCATGGGCACCATTCGCATTCTCCTTGTCCAAAATGGCAATCTCGCCAACTGTGACTCTATCACCGGTTCCGGTTGTATCGATCCAAGCAACCTCGTCCAAAACCTTATCAATTGGTTCACCGCCATCGCTGGCATCGTCTCAGCCATCTTCCTCGTCTACGGCGGTATCACCTATATGACATCCTCCGGCGATCCGGGCAAAACCAAAAAAGCCAAAGATATGATCATGTACTCACTCATCGGTCTCATCATCGTAGCTCTTGCCGCAGTCATCACCGCTTTTGTTTCCAACGCCATCCGCGACGCCAACCAAAATCAAACCGGCTTATTAAACGATAATTACATCTCGAAGGAGGTCCATGAAATCAAAATTAATTAAACTAGCGACAGTCGCAATTGTCAGCCTTCTCGGCTTTGGCGTTGCAATATCCCCAGCCTTCGCCGCCAATTCTTGTGACAACATCTGCAGCCCAGATTGTAAAGTTGCTCAATCCGTCAAAGAAGCCGCCGGTTGTGGAAACGAAGTTTCAGAAAATTCTCTCCCATCTGCCGTCCAAGGCATCCTCAATGTTGTCATTAGTATCACCGGCATTATTGCTGTTATTTTCATTATCATCGGTGGTGTTCAGTATATGACTTCCGCTGGTGACACCGGCAAAGCCAAAAAAGCCCGCGACACTATCCTCTATGCCGTTATCGGCCTTATCGTAGTTATCCTATCCTTTGTGATTGTTAATTTCGTCATCGCCAACATCGGTGGTGAATAAACCAACAGCCGAACTAAGGAACCCCAAGGATAACAAAAAGATAATTTGCAAATTACCCTTGCAAAAAACTAAAATAAATTATACAATTAACCTAAATTAAGTATAAAGGAACAAAATGAAGAATCTTCTTATACAGTTAGCAGAAAACACCAAACCCAACCCAGTAGGTGATGGCTCCTCCGACCTTACAGGGAATGTCACCAACATTTTAAACGTAGTAATTGGTGTTCTCGGTATCGTGGCCGTTATCGTTATCATCATTGGTGGCATCCAATACATGACTTCTACCGGCGACGCCGGCAAAGTTAAAAAAGCCAAAGACACTATTCTTTACGGTGTCATTGGCCTCGTTGTAGTGATTCTTGCCTTTGCAATCGTCAACTTCGTTATCGCTAACATCAACGGTTAATAACATAATTTGAGTCTAATATCTCCTCAATCCGAGGAGATATTTTTAGCTATCAAATCCCCCCATGAAAAAAACGCCCCGCCGGGCGTTTTTTAGTCATCTCACAAAACTACTGAATCGCGATTTTCTTTGGAGCTTCCGTCTTTTCCTTTTCGAAGGTAATCGTAAGCACACCATCCTTTAGTTCGGCCTTCACGCTATTTTCATCCTCTTTTACCTGCACCGGCAAAGCAATCGTTCGCGAAAACTCACCCCAATAGCATTCCTGGATGTGCCATCTAGTCGTCTGCTCATCCTCGCCACCAGACAATACGCCTGAAATCGTCAGAATATTGTCGGAAATACTGACATCGAGATCAGATTTCGAGATGCCAGCGGTACGAGCTTTAACAACCAACTTATCGGCGGTTTCGTAGACATCTACGGCGAGCTGTCCAGGAAAGTCGTCGGTATTTTCCCACTCATCTTCGACTGGTTCACTGACTTCTTCTGGGACTTCAGCTACCTCCTCTGGTGTAGCCGGAGTGACTAATTCATCATCTCCGCCAAGGAATGCAGCAGCGAGGTCATCTTCCATCAGCAAATCGTCACTGTTTGTACGAGCCATATTTCCTCCACTTATATTGTTATGCTTTATTATAAAGCATCCGCGTAGTAAAATCAAGAGAATCATGCCTCTAATTGTAAAAAATACAACATTTCCAGGACTCTTAGACCTTCTCGTGCCCCACTCTTGTAGGGGTTGTGGGTGTATCGGTGAAGCTTTATGTAATCGTTGTAAAAATTACATCTATAACCAACACCACAACTTTTGCCCAAGATGCAAAGCCAGCACCCCCACCGGAATTTGTGACCATTGCAAAGACCTTCCCCCTATCTTTGTCGCTACAGAGCGCGCCGGTCTAATCGACGAATTAATCCACGACTATAAGTATTCTTCCAACCGTTCCCTCGCAATGCCGCTCGCCGACATTCTAGACAATTGCTTGCCACACATCAGTAGCCCGACCATCGTCGTTCCACTCCCCACCATCAGCAAACACCTCCGTGCACGTGGTTTCGACCATACTAAACTCATTGCTAAGCACCTTGCCAAAAAACACTCAAATTGGCAAGTCAAACAACTCCTAATCCGCACTAACTCTACCGTCCAGGTTGGCTCCACCAAAAAAGATCGTGTTTCCCAAGCTAGCAAAGCCTACGAAATCAACCCCAAAATCAAAATCAACCCAAAATCCACCTATCTACTCATCGACGACGTTTGGACCACCGGCGCCAGCATGGAAGCCGCCATCAAAAAACTCCGACAAGCCGGAGTTTCACAAATCTCTGTTGGTATATTAGCCGTTAGTACAATTTAAAATCAAGCTAGTTTGTTCCTCAGTTTCAGAACTCGGCAACGCCGTTATTACAAAGTTTACAATCGCAAACGCCAAAAACGCAATCACAAGCCCAATAATTGCATAAAGCACGGTGTTCTTTGCATCGGTCACCTTCTTAGAGTCACCGCCCGACACCACATACTTAATTCCACCGATAATTAGCATGATTACGGCGATAATACCCACAATATACAAAATTGTGTTTGTGACCTGCTTAAAAACCCCCGTATTACCGAATAAATTCTCCGGGCAACCATCGCACTTCGCCGCCTCCGCACCATCCTGCAAAGTCAACGCCGACACCGTCGACAAACCCGTCAAGCTAATCAACCCCACCATTACTACTGATAAAATCACTTTCAAAACGTTTTTCATAATCCAATTATACCACCCCTTCTCCATATTGTCCACATGGCGGAGGGTGGGAGATTCGCTTCGAGCGAAGCGAGAACCGAATTCCATTTTTAATGATGCATCGTTAGATGCATGGCGGAGGGTGGGAGATTCGAACTCCCGCTCCAGATCACTCCAGACTAACGATTTAGCAAACCGTCCCCTTCAGCCACTTGGGTAACCCTCCAATGTACTCTATTTTATCACATTTTACAGAAAAAGTACCGATGTGTTATAATTAACTTATGGTAAAACAAAGTGACATTTCTTGGGAAGCCGAAGAATACATCTTAAGAGACCACAACACCTGGTGGTATATTGGTCTCTTCGCCGTTGGCATCGCTCTTTCCGTCTTAGCCGTATTCTTAAGCTGGTGGACATTTCTTGTCCTGGTCATTTTAAGCGTCGTCGCCATCCTAGTTTCCACTTTTCGTCCACCCCGCAAGATCAAATACACCCTAAATAAAGACGGCCTAGTAGAAGGCAACAATCTCCACAAATATGAAGATTTCAAAGCCTTCGGTATTCTAAAAGAAGGCTCGCACTTTTCCGCCGTTCTTATTCCCAAAAAACGCTTTAGCCTCAGCGTCAAAGTGTATTTCCCCGAAGGTAGCGGCGAAGCCATTGTGGATAACTTAGGCGCACGTCTCCCTATGGAAGAAGTTAAGCTCGATTTTCTCGATAAAATTGTAAATTTCTTGCGTATTTAGAAATTCCGTGCTATCATAAACATAAGTATAATAATAAGGTGGGCATAAATGGACCAAAATCAAACCGTAGACAACGATCTACAAAAAGCAATCGATGATATTACTAACACGACTAGTGTCGACCCAGTTTTTTCGGATCCCGTAGCGGCTCCTTCTTCTGTTCCCGAAGGTGACACGGGAGAATTAGGCGAGCCAGTCGGTCCATTTCCCGAACCAAAACCTCCAGTCGTTGCTCCTGCGCCCGAAATGCCCGAGCCGATAGCTCCACTCGACACCGCAAACATTCCCGAACTCGAGATTCCCGGCTTCACGCCAGCTCCGGCTCCAGTAGCTCCGGCCCCCACAGCGCCTACTTCATTCGAAACTCCAACCACCACACCTAGCCTCAACATGCACCAGGTCAAAGAGGCTGCCCTTCGTGACCTTGTCCCGCTCCTAGATCATCTTTCACTAGATCCCACTCAAAAATTCAACCTCTATCGCGACATCTTCGAAAATCTCAAGGACTACACTGTTCTAGAGCCGGCCTACAAAGCTGCCAAAGAAATCTCCGATGAATCAAGGCGCGCCGAGGCCCTTCTTTACCTTGTCGAATCCATCGACAGGATGTAAATATTGAAGCCATAATTTCTACCCGAACTAAAACACCTACCCCTCTGGAATTTTTAACCCTCTGGATGGCGTCGGAGAAAACCAAAGGAACCAAACAACTCAAAACCAGCTACTCGCCTACTAAGCACCTCATCGAGTTACCGTTGTTGCGATTGTTGTTGTTGTTCGGGTTGACGTTCGTTGGATTCACGTTTAGTTTGTACATGTTGTTGCCATTGTTGTAAGTAGATGACCACCAGTTGCCCCATTCATTCTGATTGTTCGCCGAGCTATTGTAGAAGTTGCCCGACAGAGGGGTAGATATTCCAATCAGTAGATAGGAGTCATCTTCCAGCAAACCCTGCGAAATTCGCACACGCCTCTCTTCAATAAACACAAAACCGCGAATGCGGCCCACAGAACACTTTTTAATCCACCAAAGCTACCTTGATAGCCGAAGGTTTGACCTTAGTCGCAAACTCAACTTATCTCGCAAAGTACGTTCTTCGCCATCTCCACTTAAGGAACTTACGATAAGACGAAGTCTATTTTTATTCCTCTTTATCGCCCTAGCATTCCAAAATTATTATATCACCTTCGCTTTTTGTCGTATACATAATTCCACCCCACGCTACCAAATGCCTTAGCAATTATCTTTCCCGCATCGTAATGTGAGAACATCCCCAAATACGAAACAACCACGCTTGGGTCTTTCTCCCCCGTTTCCACCAGCCGCACTGCCTCACGAAAATTTTTCACGACTCTTTCCCCAGGAAAAATCTGTCGTCCTCTTACTACTGCCCCCAAAAATTTCACCCCTTTGTGCACTTCCGTAATCCGCGTCTTTTTGAAATTCAATCTAAGTCCATACCCAATTAAGAAATCTGCAATTGCCCGAATGTCTTGTTTTGCTTGTGGTAACTCTTCTTCTGTCACCACATAATAAAAATCGTCCACATACCTTCCATAGTGTTTATAACCCAAATCAAAAGTAATAAACCTGTCCAAACCATCTAGATAAACATTAGAAAAAGTCTGTGATGTGTAATTTCCAATCACCATTCCTTGTCCTTCTGGTTGTAGCATCAAGCTCTTGTCCTCCGGTAGTCCAATCCAATCCCTATATGAACCTTGCAACTTTACCCCATCCGTCGGATCATCAAAGATAATTTGCGCTATAGCCCACTTGAGTATCTCGTATCGTTTATCTCTTTTCTCAGGCGAAAATTGTTGATCTAACCCCCACATCACCTTTTCATATAAAATATCCCGTTTAATATGCATAAAGTACCCGGATATATCTAGCTGTATTACGTAGGCAGTTTTGGTACAATTCTGAGACACTGACAATATATGTTTTTGCAAACGTTTTATTCCAAACAAAGTTCCCTTACCCTTTCTACAAGAATAAGAATCGTAGCTAAGTCTCGGCTCCCACCATTTCATAATCGTACCAACAACCCAGTGATGCAAAATTCTATCTACATACGGTGCCGCAAAAATTTCTCTCTGTACTGGGTCAAATATAACATGCACCGTGCCTCTATTTGGATAATATACTCCTTCCCACAACGCATCTCTTAACCGCACCAAGTTTTCAAACAGATTCACCTCAAACCCATGCGTATCCATGGTCTTTCGTTTACCACCTCGCCGTGCTATTTTCTCAGCATTATACAACTCTAACAGTAGTAAGTTTTTTGGATTTTCCAGCCATTCCTCATTGTTGCCATCACTATACAATTTTTTATAACCGAAAAAATCCTGAAATCCATTATTCGTTATATTCTCTGGTACGCGCATGTCCGCATTACTCATCAATTTGGTCGCTTCAGCATTTGTTTTCCTGACGCCCGTGCACATTAAAGGCTTGTTTTTATCGTGTTCTAACATCACTTCATCTCTTGTATTAATTTTTTCAAATGATTCACGTTTTCACCTACTGCAGTTGCCGTATCGGCACTCCACGCATCTACTTCACCAAGTAACGCCACCCCGGACATCAAACACATTATCGATTCCAATAGTTTCTCTCGCGCCAACTCCACTCTTATCGCCCCGTCCGCATACAAAAAATACGTTGTAGTAAGCTCATGTATACTCTGCGCCATCTTATCACCTACTGTTATAAAATACCCCTTCTGCATATTATTTACCTTAGGCAGCACCTGCCTATCTACCATCAATATCGCTTGGTATACTCCCGTATCAGCTTTCTTCGGTTTCAAAACATTATGCATCATTTCTTTACGCATGGCCTCAGTCCGACGCAGTACCCCCACCTCCTCATCCGTTAATGGCTTCTTCAAGTACAATAAATGAAATCCATCCATCGTCTCCTCGTGTCGATCTATTTCATTTAATCCTTTCGCGAGCTCCAGAAATTTGTCTATCATCTTAATACTAGCAACTGTACTCATCCTCCAAAATTTGTCCGTATCTTTCTGTAGCTTTGCCGTCCTACCCATGCGTGCCGCCATTCTGTATACATAATACATCGCCGAAAACTCCCCCATCTTATACCACTCCAACTTATCAGAATCTCTGGAATACGAAGGGAACAAAATTATCTTCGACTGATTTCCTTTTTCCATTTCCTTAGCTTTTTTCTTGATAGCTACAATTTTCTTTCGTCTCTCAATTGTCTCCTCACTCTTTTCCTTCTCAACAGTGGATTTCTGTATCGCCAATTTCCGTATCTTCTGCTGGATTTCCTCTTGTTCGTTAGCACTAAAATCCTTCTTGATTTTACTTTTTACTGGAACCTTCGCCGCCACCACCTTCATCAGCTCCGACGCCGGCTCCTGCCGACGAGCATCATTTTTCTTTTGTGCATCCTGTTGGTGTAAATACCAATCCATCGGTAGTTTCTTTTGCATACGTTATCACTTTATTTATTTTTTTGTTCCGCGCCGCCTCTTCCACGCTCGCAGTGGCTCGCGGGAAGGGGGCGCATTATTCCAGGGAGATGGCGCCGGAGAAAACCAAAG
>CAMVFY010000005.1 GCA_947166895.1 uncultured Candidatus Saccharibacteria bacterium | reverse complement strand
CCATTTAGATGCTCTTTCGCAAGCTCTACCGCTTTGGCAAAACCAATCACACCGGGCACATTTTCCGTGCCGGAGCGAAGTCCGTTTTCCTGCCCACCGCCGTAAGTAAGTGGCCGTAATTTTACCTCGTGTGAGACATACAGAGCACCTACACCTTTTGGCCCATAAACTTTAGCAGCATTTAGAGTTAATAAATCTACCCCTAGTCGCGCCACGTTAATATCTAGCAAATTGAGAGCCTGCGAGGCATCCGAATGAAGTAGCAGCGGAACTTTCACACCACGCTTTAGTCTGTCAAATTTTACATCTCGAATAATCCCGGAAATTTCCGCAAGTGGCTGAATCACGCCGATTTCGTTATTCACGAGTGCCACTGAAATTAGCCTGGTCTCATCGGTAATTTTTGCTTTCAAATCTTCAAGATCGATTAGCCCAGACGGCAAAACCTTGACCGCTTGGCCACCGCACCGCTCGGCAATCTTCCGCACCGAATCATGTTCAGTTTCGAGATATAAAACCAGTTTCGGGAAAGGCACTACTCGAGGGCTTCCGGAGGTCACGACCGAGGATGAGGGTGCGAGCCCCGTAACGACGGGCGCGAGCGACCCGTCCCGAGAGAGTGCCTTTTCGAAACTGGCTATTATAGCGCTAAACGCTAGATTATTCGCCTCGGTCGCCCCAGCGGTAATTACGATATCCGATGCCTTAGCCCCAATCGCATGCGCAATCACGCCTTTTGCCGCCTCATAATCCGAAGCTACCTTTTTTGCTGGTAAATACGCTGCTGACGGGTTAAAAAAATCACGCAAAAAATACGGCTCCATCGCCTCAAACACTCTCGAATCTACTGGTGTCGCCGCCGCATGATCTAAATATATCATATTTATATTATAACATATTTCGTGGATTTATAAACTAAGCAAAATTACTTCGTCGCACCCAACCTATGTGTTACAATAAAATAGTTACAAGGAGGCTAAGTGATGGCAAAAAAATGTTTTGATGCCAAAAAATACCTAAAAATCCAGAAACAAAAAATCGAACAACGCATCAAGATGTTTGACAAACTTTATCTTGAGTTCGGCGGCAAACTCATAGATGATCAGCATGCCGCCCGTACGCTCCCTGGTTTTTTGCCCGACCTCAAAATTCGTTTGCTCCAGGAGTTCAAAGACAAAGCTGAAGTAATCTTATGTATCAACGCTGGCGCCATCGAAAAATCCAAAATCCGCGCCGATCACATGATTTCATACGAAACCGAAGTCTTAAGGCTGATTGAGTTTTTGCGTAGCAAAGGTATCTATGTCAGTTCGGTTGTAATCACTCTATATGAAGGTCAGAAAAAAGCCAAAGACTTTGCCGAACGCCTCAAGGACTACCATGTCAAAACCTATTTTCACACCTTCACCAAAGGTTATCCAACTGACGTTGACACTATAGTTTCAGACGAAGGCTACGGAGCTAATCCGTATATCGAAACCACGAGGCCTCTCGTAGTGGTTTCGGCTCCAGGCCCCTGCTCTGGTAAACTTGCCACTAGCCTTTCTCAGCTCTACCATGAATCTAAGCGAGGCGTCAACGCTGGTTACGCCAAGTTTGAAACTTTTCCAGTCTGGTCTTTGCCACTAAAGCACCCAGTTAATATTGCTTATGAGGCCGCTACTGCCGACCTAAATGATAAAAACATGATAGATTTCTTTCATCTTGAAAAATATGGCCGCCAAGCGGTCAATTATAATCGTGATCTCGAAACCTTTCCGGTGCTTAAGGAAATCTTAACTCGCATCACCGGGCAGGCCGTCTATTATTCTCCCACTGACATGGGCGTCAACGTTATTGGAGAATGTATAACGGATGACGATCTGGCTCGATATGCCGCCAAAACCGAAATTGTTCGCCGTTATTATCGAGCATTAGTTGATCTGAAAAAAGGTGCCGTTACCCCAGAAGTCCCCGAGCGCATTAAACTTCTTATGAACGAGCTCGATGTTTCCGAAGATGACCGCCAGGTTGCTAAAAAAGCCGCCAACAAGCGCGAATCATCTGGAAATCTCCCCAGCGCCTGCATCGAAATTGGCCGGAAATATATCGTCGGTCGCAAAACTGGTTATCTCTCGCCAGTTTCGTCTACCATTTTAAATGCCCTCAAGACGATTAACAAAATTCCAGACGAAATCGACCTGATTGCCCCTGCAGTTTTAGAGCCAATTCTAGATATCAAAAATAAAACTTCTAATTTCAAAGAAAGCTACCTTAAACTCGGCGAAGTGCTAATTGCTTTATCAATCTGCGGGACAACCAATCCGACCGTCAAAAAAGTACTCGAAAGTCTCGATAAGCTAAAAGGGGCCGAGTTTCACGCCACCCATATGCTTGCTGATGACGAAATGGTTATCTTGTCGAATCTCGGCATCAATGTCACCTGCGGCACTGAAATAGATATCAATTAATTTGTTTTCTATTCGGTTTCTTGTTCGGGCGCATGTTGTTCTTTGCCCATAAAGACTATTTCGTCATCTAAAGTTAATTTTTTGCTACTTTGGTCGAGCTTGTAATCGTATTCGTCGTTTAATTGGTAAAGCCAATCGGTCTCAATTTTAAGCTTCCCACCCTCAATCGCCCAAATAAAGTCATAGTCGTTCAAATGTCCATTCGTGGTGAGTTTGCCTTTTCCAATTTCCGTAAAAGTCCAAATTACTTTGGGGCTATTACTACAATCCTGCTCGGCTTCATCGTTTTCTGCGCAGTCGGAATTTTCTTCTAAAGCCCACTCACCGATTTTAACCAAAAACTCGCCATCTTCGGTTGCAGGTCCTGAGACGAGCCTGACGATTAATAACACCAGACCGGTTACTAGCGTAATTATGCCGATGATAAAAATAATAATTGAAACTGTAGGCTTCTTTCTCATATTATTATTTTAACATAAGAAAATCTAATTGTTAGTAAAGTTTAGCGTTATCTTTTTTAAGAAATAGCCAGATGCTAAAAACTGAACAGTTGTTCAGCATTCTTGGTAGTTTCTCGTTCTATTACTTCAAAGTTTTCGCCTAGTTTTTCGCTGAGCCACATGGCGATTTCGCGAATATAAGCCGATTCATTAATTATACCACGAAAAGGCACTGGTGTCAAGAAGGGGGCGTCAGTCTCGAGCAAAATTCGGTCAAGTGGTGGTGTCGGTAAAGTCGAATAGGTTGCAAGCCCATTTACGCCAACATAAAACTTAGTTTCGTTTAGAATCCGTTTTAGAATCTTTTTGCTGTCGGTAAAAGAATGTACTACGCCTCGTGCTGACGGAAAGTTCGACGTCACTGCAAAGAAATCGTCAAACGCCTCGCGTACGTGAAACGATAACGGTAAATTACTATCAACCGCAAGCTGCAACATTTTTTCAAATAACTTAATTTGCGCCTTCCTGTCGTAGCCATCATAATGATAATCAAGTCCTACTTCGCCAATCGCGACCGGCGCACCAGCATATGACGTGTTTAAAAATTCAAGTCCAGCTGAAGAAAAAACAATTTCAGAAGCTCCCTCGGGATGTACACCATAGGTCCAATATACGTTCTTGTGTTTTGCCGCAAAGTCGCACGCGGCCAGCGAGTCATCGTGGTTGGTGCCGATGCAAATAATTTTCTTGACACCAGCATCCCACGCTCGTTTCAGCATAGCTTCTGCTTGCTCCTCGGTAAAAAACTCCCGATCATGCAAATGGCAGTGGGTATCAATTAACACGATTCTCCCGCTTTCGTTTAATCGGATCGAGTTGGCGCTTACGAAGCCGCAAAGACTTTGGTGTCACTTCAAGAAGTTCATCGTCCAGTAAGAAATCTAGACATTGTTCAAGCGATAATTGTGTATATGGGGTCAGTTGAATTGCGCCATCCGAAGCGTGGGTTCGCATGTTCGTGAGTTGTTTTTCGCGGCAGATATTAATATCGAGATCATCTTTTTTATTCGAAAGCCCCACAATCATACCCTGATAAACCGGCACCTGCGGTGGGATAAATAGAATCCCTCGTGCTTGCGCCGCGTCAAGCGCATAGGCTGTCGACACGCCATCCTCAAACGATATCAAAGCGCCGTTTCGTTCTGGTTTATAACGACCTTCTACCGGTCGGTAGCCCGATGGGATCGACGACATTATAACGGTGCCCTTTGTAGCGGTAAGAAGATTGTTTCGAAGCCCAATTAGTGCAGCCGTTGATATTTCATAGACGAATCTTGTGGTACCACTAGAAGTAAGTTCTTGTGATTTAAGTTCAGCTTTACGGATACCGAGTTCTTGCGACACGGCCCCTACAAACTCCGGATCAACCTCGACGGTTAGCTCCTCAATTGGTTCACATTTTTTACCGTCAATTTCCTTGTAAACGACTTCAGGACGACCAGCTTCCAATTCGTAGCCCTCGCGCCTCATCGTTTCGATCAGGACCGACAAATGTAGCTCGCCACGACCTGATACTTTATAGCCTAGACCATCGGGTTGCAATTTCAGAGCAATGTTCGTTTCGAGCTCTCGTTCTAGCCGCTTGGCAATTTGTCGCGAAGTTGTAAATTCACCCTCACGACCTTTAAGTGGTGAAGTATTTGGCCCAATATAAATCGACAGCGTTGGTGCTTCAAGCTCGATTGTTGGCAGCGCTTTCGGGTTGTCGCCCGTCGCAATCGTATCGCCAATATTGGCTTCACTTACACCAGTCAAAGCCACTATATCGCCAGCGATCGCCTCCGTTACTTCTTCTTTGCCAAGCCCCTTGTAAATGAACAAATTATCAATTTTGCCAGCCTTAACTTCATTATTGTGTAGTATTTTTACATTTTGATTTTTCTTTAATTTGCCTTTAAAGATTTTGCCAATACAGTACTTGCCAAGATAATTGTCGGACGCGAGCGCCGCTACGAGTAGTTGCGCCGAGTCGGAATCAGTGTCCACCGTCGGTGCGGGGATGTCGTTAATAATTGAATCAAAAATCACATGTAAATCGTCGTCTAAATCGGTGGTCTTTCCGGCCTTGCCCTCTCTTGCTACAGCATAATACACCGGATAAAATAGCTGCGATTCGTCTGTGGCGAGCTCCAAAAATAGGCTTTCAACTTCACTTAAAACTTCCGGAATGCGTGCCGCCGGCTTGTCGATTTTGTTAATTACAACCACAGGCTTCAAGTTTAATTCCAAAGCCTTTTTTAGTACAAATTTAGTTTGTGGCATCGGTCCTTCCTGCGCATCCACAATCAAAATCACACCATCCGCCATATTAAGAGTTCTCTCGACTTCACCTGAAAAATCCGCGTGGCCTGGAGTATCGATGATGTTGATTTTGTAGCCATTATAATAAACACAAGTCTGTTTGGCGGTAATTGTAATTCCCCGCTCGTGTTCTTGGTCCATCGAATCCATAATGAGGGTTTGCGACATCTCGGCCTGATTATCGCGAAAAGTATGCGACTGCTTCAAAAGACCGTCCACCAAAGTAGTTTTTCCGTGATCAACGTGTGCGATAATTGCCACGTTTCGAATTTTATTTTTATCTAAAGTCATAAGGGCAATTCTACCATATTTTTCACAAAAAGTCCAATCTAACGCCGTCCAGTATTTGGTGCTTTGATGGCAGGCCGTAACGTTATGGCGACACTGACTCCTTCCCCGCGAAGATTATCGTTTAGCGGTACTAAAGTTAAAATATGGTCTTCGTGTGGAGTCATTGCGTTTAGTGTGATAGTGTTTTTTATTGTTATGCCTAAAATCGCATCATCAAGAATTACCACCGTATTCTTCGCATTAGTGGTAAAATTAACCGTAACGCCGCCCCCTTCCGCTTCAACACTTTTTATGGATAGTGTCGGACTGTCAATCAAATTGTCGTCTTCTTCAACTCTAGGCAGAGAATCGTAACGCGAAGTTATGTAGTCGGTCAGTAGACTGAATCTTTCAGAATCGGTCACTACCATTCCGTCAGTATCGTTTGCTAACTTTTGATACTGTTCTTCGTTCCCTGGTTCGGTGATGATATAAAAGTTTACTGGATCGATAGTTTTACTTAGCCGAACTGCTTCGGCATAGCTTATTCCGTCCCGATCAGGCGACAAAAATCCCGCATCGGTCAAGACAATGAGTGACTTCGTCGCACCGCGTCGCCAACTTAGCTCCTGCATCACATGAAAAGCCGCCGAAAGTAGAGATTCCTCATCGTCGCCACCGCCGTCTACTGTTATTCCCTCCAGCCCTTTCGTAAAACTTTCGATAGTACAAGTTTCAAAATTACACCGCTCTACTGGCTGATATGGATCGTCTAAATCTCGATAATCATATAACGCTACCCGACCACCGGAATCTAGTGTTTCCTTTGCTAATCGAAAAGCTTCTGCTTTGTATTTATCAATTAGGCTCGCCATCGAGCCAGTTGAGTCTATGATGATTGCCGTATCATGGGGAGAATAATAATGATTTTTAATTTTAAAATACCGAGCGACTTTGTCCATGATTACCCGTGATGCATCTTCGTATAAATTATCCGACACATAAGAAACGTGGTCGTCGATGTTAAAATGTGAACTACAAAAAATATCGTTTTTATTGCACCAAGTGCCCAATTTTCCCAAATAAGCCTCCGGCTCGTAAGGAATGTACGCCCCAAGTAGCCCCTTGTGGGCATGGCAATCCGGTACATACATCCGGTAGTCCGATAAATTTTTACCGGAACAAGCACTCGGAATTAAACCTTCACCTTCAGGTAAATATATTTTTGGATCGCCAAAAGTCGCCGCATATATTATTTTGTCGGCATTAAGGCTGGGTAGTGTTTTCGATACCACCATTGCCCCCTGTGAATAACCACCTAATACATATTTCGTGTCAGGACAGGCAGGATTATTCACTAAATTGTCAAGTTTTTTCACGCCAGACTTCACGCTTTCGCCGAATTCATAAGCCTCACCCGCTCCGATATACGCTCCGAGTGTAACCTTTAAATTGTCTAAGCCCACTCCCACTGCCGGGTAATCCAGATCAATAAACTCATATTTTAACAGTGTCGCTTTCAGTTTTTCTTCAACCGCTGTTTTAAATGCCAGATAATTTTGGTCACGGTTTAATTCCCCACCCGAACCTCTCGCGAATACCACTTTTAAATCCGGGCAGCTCTCCGCATTTACATTAATTCTTACATTCCGCGCGCTAAGCATCACCGCAACTGCAATAGCTAAAAATTTTACGTTAATTTTGTGTTTTTGCCCACCGAATTTCTTGATATGGATTTTACCTCGCATTTTGCTCCTGTTTTAAGTAATGGCGAGATTATATGCACCAATAACATAGATTTTCAACCCCCAACTTAATCAAAATAAAGCACAATTGTTTTCACCCCTAAAAAAATTAACATAATCCTTGCGGTTAAAATAAGCTAAAGCAGGACAACTCAGTATGAGTTATTTGTATTTTCGTAATCTATAACTCGGCTTTAATTTTTTCAAACACTTCATCAATAGTGCCGGTCGCATCGATGGTTTTTATATTATATTCTTTTGCGACCTTTAAGTATGCAGAATTGATCTTTTTCTGAAAGACCCCGCCTTTTGATTTCCAAAATTCCTGTTTCCTATCCCACTTCTTATCCACTTGGGTATTCAAACGTTTCTGTTGTTCTTCTTCGCTCAGCGTAAGCAGTATAATTTTATCCGGATTGAGATAATGTGACGGCATTACTAGTTTGTGAAGTTTGATAATAAAAGATTTACTGGTGCCAGCACCGTAGCCCTCATAAACTAAAGTCGAAAACCAATTTCGAGTGGTGATTACTATGTCGCCTCTTTTTAAAGCCGGCTCAGCGTATTTCTGCCACTGCTCATAACGATTCACCAGAAAAAGCAGTACCCTCGTCTTAAGACTAATGTCCTGTTTTGAACCATAGTTAAGCCGAGCAATTTCTGAAATAAACTCATCTTCGCTCGCCGTACCCGATTCGGCATAAGTCACAACCTTTTTTCCCTGAAACTCAAAATACTCTTTGAGTTTTCTTGCCTGAGTATCTTTGCCAGTTCCGTCCTGACCTTCAATCACTACATACATTTTAAGTACCTTTCATAGCACGCTGGGCAGAGCGCACGATATTCAATTTTGTTTTTTCCATCATCAATCAGAATGTTTGGACCATCAGCAACTAATTTATCATTCAAAAAACGTGCATTGTAGGTTGCCTTATGTCCACATTCGCAAATAGTTTTGATTTCTTCAATGTCGTGTGCAATTTGCAGTAATCTAGTTGCACCTTCAAATCCACCATCTTCGCGACGAAAATTAAGCCTAAGACCATAGGCCATAACTGGAATATTTAATTCGACGGTAACTAGCATTAGCTGGTCAGCCTGCGCTGGCGTCAAAAATTGCGCTTCGTCAACTAGTACGCAGTGAACATTGGCGTAATTATTTGCGACTTTCGCAAATAAATCGGTTTTTCTATCAAAACAAAAATCAGTCTCACGTTCAGGGCCAATCCGAGTCAGCAGCTTAGTGCCGTTTTTTGTATCAGTTTTAGGCTTAATTACACAAACTTTATGTCCACGCTCTTCATAATTAAAGGCAACCTGGAGAAGTTGCATCGTCTTACCGCACCCCATCGCCCCATATCTAAAATATAATTTAGCCATGCTATAATTATTATAGCATGCATGAGAGTTGGAAGCCGTTTTTAAAATCAGAATTCGAAAAACCTTATTTTAAGGAATTGGCAAACTTTTTGCATCAGGAATACGAAACAAAGACGATTTTCCCGCGCAAAGAATTAGTTTTTCGGGCCTTCGCCACAGACTTAAATGATGTTAGCGTGGTGATTTTGGGGCAAGACCCCTACCACACACCTGGAGCTGCAGAGGGATTAGCCTTTTCGGTGCCAAATTCACAACCAATCCCGCCGTCGCTAATTAATATCTATAAAGAAATTGACTCCGACATCGGAAAACATACCAACCCACGCGGCAATTTAGCAAATTGGCAAAAACAAGGGGTGCTCCTGCTCAACACTGTTTTAACGGTTGAGGCTCATCGGCCGAAATCCCATAGCAATAAAGGTTGGGAAATCTTTACAACTGAAGTAATTAAATATCTAAACCAAAATCGGGCACACTTAGTATTTATTTTGTGGGGGAGAGATGCACGAAAGAAAAAGGTATTAATTGATACTTCAAAGCATTTAGTGCTGGAATCAGCCCACCCATCTCCACTGTCGGCTCATAATGGCTTCTTTGGCAGTAAGCCATTTTCAAAATGTAACGAATATCTAAAACTCAACGGGCGAAATGAGATTATTTGGTAATTAAACCCAAGCCTTCAGTCGCTTATGCTCTGGCGAATCTTCGGCGTAAGAATCAAGGATATCCTCGACGTAGGTTTTGCCATTCGTGAGATTAAGCGTTTCAACCTCTGGCATCGATGCCAGGAGCCGGATAATAGCCTCATCGGTCTCAACATTAGTCATAGACTTTTGTGGATCAGTAATGTGTGAATGGACGCGTAGCTCCCTATAAACAAATCGCTTAATGCCAGCCTGGAGACAATACTTAAGACAATTTTCACAGGTGGCAACACGATTATAGAGCGTGCATCCAGACAAGTCCTGATGTGCAAAAATTAAGGCATTCATCTCCGAATGAATCGCGAAGTAGTATTTCATGGGGCGCTCCGATAAAGTCATTTTTGACTCATCGGCACCCTGGAGCATGCCATTATAACCGAGAGAAACAACGCGCTTCTTTGAGTCTACTATCACGCAGCCCATTTTTGACGAAGGATCTTTTGACTTGGTAGATACCGTCTCGGCAATTTTTAAAAAATATTCATCCCACTCGTGCTGTTTATCCGTGTTCATATGTTCATTATAACAAAGTTCTACGCAAAACAAGACTATTAATTATCTGCGAACTGCGAATTGTATAGTTCCGCATAAAACCCGTTTAGCTTCAGTAATTCGTCATGATTTCCCTGTTCGACAATATTCCCATCGCGCATAACAAGAATCAAATCTGAATTTCGGATCGTAGAGAGTCTATGTGCTATCACGAATGACGTCCGTCCAGAAGTCAGTTTTTCAAATGAATCCTGGATTAGTTGCTCAGTCCTAGTGTCGACATTTGAGGTGGCCTCGTCTAATATCATCATTGGGGGTTCTTCCACCATTGCTCGAGCAATAGTCAAGAGCTGTTTTTCGCCAGCAGAGATGTTATCTGAATCCTCGGAAATCTCTGATCGGTAACCTTTTGGTAACGCTTCAATAATGTGGTTGACGTTGCTCGCCTTGGCTGCCCTTTTTATATCATCTAAACTCGCCGACTGCTTACCATAACGGAGATTCTCTTCCACGGTGCCAGTAAATAGCCAAGTGTCTTGGAGTACCATACCGAATAGCCTCCTTACGTCTGCGCGCGTCATTTCACTAGTGGGCACGCCGTCTATGGTGATATATCCAGAATCCGGATCGTAAAACCTCATTAATAAATTAATCAAAGTAGTTTTGCCGGCTCCGGTTGGGCCAACTATTGCAACTTTCATGCCAGGCTGAACTTTGACTGAAAAATTTTTGATAATTGGGTGGTCTTTTAAATAACCAAAATTGACGTTATGGAACTCAACCTCTCCGCGAACCTTTTCAATTTTTTTAGCCGGTTTCGCGTCTGGGGTTTCTTCAGTTTCGTCTAAGAATTCAAAAATTCGCTCTGACGCCGCCAACAATGATTGTAGAGTTGACGTAGTTGATGCGATTTCGGTTATCGGACGATTAAAACGCGAAACATATTGGATAAAAGCCTGAATGTTGCCGATGTTGATCCGTCCTTCAATAACAAAAACACCACCTAGTGCACATACTGCTACATATCCTAAGTTAGTGAATATGTGTGTTACCGGGAATGAAAGCGATGAGAAAATCTGCGCCCGTCTGGTTGCGGTAGTTAATTTCTGATTTATCTTTGTAAACTCATCCAAGGCATCATCTTCGTATGAGTTCGACTGTATGATAATTTGCCCCGAATAATCTTCCTCAATCTCGCTATTTAGTGTGCCCAAAGTATTTTGCTGTTCACGGAAGTATTTTTGTGCATAACGCATAATTCGTCCAACCACCAACACGGAGACTGGCACTACCACGAATGAAATAAGAGATAACGGTACCGAAATAGATAACATAATTATCATCACACCAAGCAGTGTAGTGAAGCTCATAGATAAATCTGCAATCTCTTGCGACATAGAGGTGGTTAGTACATCAACGTCGTTCGCCATCCGCGATAAAGTATCACCGTATTGGTGCTTATCGAAATACGCAATCGGAAGTCTTGAAATCTTTTCCAAAATGTTTTTTCGAAGCTCCTTAGTATAACGAGCGGAAACCACAGCCAGAATATAAGCTTGTCCGTAATTTAAGATTGCCGATCCGACAAACAGGCTAATAATCAAAATCGCTTTATGCCCTAGGGCACTCCAATCTAATTCAGGATAACTATCAACGGCAATAGTTGTCATATCGCCTAACAGCTTCGGGATAAACAGACCGAGCACGGCAGATCCGACAGTGAGAAGTACAGAAGCCAGAATGCCGAAGCGGTATTTTTTAATCGATCCAAGAAAAACCTTCAATGAGCTACGTAAATTTTTGGGTTTATCGGAATTTATTGCTTTAGGCATGAACCACCTTCCTCGCTAGCTTAAGCTCAAGGTCATACTCCGAATCTGAAAGTTGCGACTTAACGATTTCTTGATAAACTTGGCATTTGCACAAAAGTTCTAGATGTTTACCTTTTCCAACAATTTTACCGTTATTTAAGACAACAATTTGCTCAGCATCTTTGATTGAACTCACTCTTTGTGCTACAGTAAGGACAACTGCATTGCTTGTTACTGGCTTTAGTGCTTCCCGCAATTTTTTGTCGGTTTTCATATCGAGTGCCGAAAATGAATCATCGAAAATGTATATTTCCGGATTTTTGCAGATAGCACGAGCAATTGACAGTCGCTGTTTTTGGCCACCCGACACGTTAGTTCCGCCCTGTGCGATGTGAGATTTGTATTTATCGGGAAGTTTTTCGATAAAATTTTTAGCCTGGGCTATTTCGGCGGCTTTATGCATCTGCAGGTCGGAAGCGTTCGGTGCCCCAAACTTAATATTTGATTCGACCGTGCCAGCAAATAACATCCCCCGTTGCGGTACAAAGCCAATTCTAGAAATTAAATCGGTTTTTGCATAGTCTTTTATTGAAACTCCATTGACCAAAATATCTCCATCTGTAGTTTCATAAAAACGTGGAACCAAGTTAATTAATGTTGATTTGCCCGAACCTGTAGAGCCTATAAAAGCAGTTGTCTCACCCGCGCGCGCGGTAAATGAAATATCGTCAAGTACCTTTTCTGATGCACCAGGATAGCTAAAACTAACATTTTTGAATTCTACTGAAGGAATTTTGGTCGGCACACCATTCGTCTTTGACGGAAAAATAATTTTTGATTTTTTTGCCAGTACAGCATTAATCCGTCCGGCTGAAACGTTTGCACGCGGAAGCGATACGAACAAAATAGACATCATCAAAAACGACATCATTACGTGCGTCACATATTGTGCAAAAGCCGTCATGTTCCCGAGATAAGCAAAATCCTTAGTAAGAAGAGAAATCCCAATCCACGAACAAAGTAGAGTTGTACCGTTAAAAATAATATTTATCAGTGGATTTTGTAGTTCCAAAATTCTATCAATGTAGATTAGCAGTTTAGTTAACGCATCGTTGGCCTTCTCAAATTTCTTTTTTTCAAGCTCCTCGTTGTTAAAAGCCCGTATCACGCGGAGTCCAGTTAAATTTTCTCTAGTTAGTAAAGTGATTCTGTCAACAAAGTTTTGAAAGATTTTAAACTTGGGTATTACTAGAGACATAATTAAAATCACTGATCCCAGAATGGCCACCGCCCCAACCACAATAATCCAGCTCATGTCTGGAGCGGTTTGAATCGCCATTATAATTGAAATAATGCAAAACAGCGGTGAGCGTAGCATCATCGAAAGGATCATGATGGTTGTCATCTGTACCTGGTTGACGTCGTTGGTGGTACGTGTTAGAAGTGAGGCGGTACTAAAATCTCTAATATCAAGAACGTTCAGATTGATAATCTTTGTAAAAATTGCATTTCGGATATCGCGCGCATAACTCGTGCCGATTCTAGCTGAAAAATAACTAGAAACCAATGAGGCTACGGCCGAAATCGCTGCCAAACCCATCATTTTTAATCCCGTCTGCCAGATGTAATCCGTATCTCCCGGCACAATACCATCATTGATGATATTAGCCATTAAGGCTGGCAATCTGAGTGTAGTCCAAACTTGCGCCGCCGTGAACAACACGAGGATTAAAACCTGCCACCAATATGGCTTTAAAAATTTGAACAACTTAAGCATAGACTATTAACCTATTTTATCACGTTTTTTCTCTAAATGCATAAGAAAATAAATGATTGGTCCGATAATTATGTAAATGTAATACGAAAAAAATCGCCAAACTAACATCGCCCAGAATACATAACCCGAAGAGAGCGCCGAAAAAACTACGAAAAAAGTGCCCTCTGCCGCACCAGAGTTTCCTGGTGTTGGAATAAAATAAATTGCAGCCATTACCGCAATCGTGGTGACAAACGAATGAATAAAATCTACCGAACCACCAAAAGCAGTCAACACAAAAAACGGAATCGATGCCACCAAAAAATTGTAGACAACCGACAGCAAGATCGTTTTTATAAACAGCCATTTCGTTCTCAAGATCGTCTTAACAGACTTTGCATATTCCCTAATTTCGTTTTCAACTTTTAAAGAAGTCTCATCACGGTTTTTTACGATTTTAATCTTTGCTAAAAATCCCACCAAGAGCTTAATAAATTGAATCGTGGGTTTTGGGAAAAAGCTTACGCCGGCAACCATCACCGGCCAAAAGGCGTAAAATAATAGGCCGATAATGGCGGTTACGATTAAAGCCGGGTTGTCTTTGGCGAGACCACCAAACAAAAAACAAATTGTTGCGATTATGATGAAGCCGATCTGGAGCGAAATCATTCCGAAAATCGGGATCGAGGTTGATAAACCATTTGGCAAATCACTGTTTTTTCTCATGTAATAAATTTGAAATGGTTGTCCACCTACCGCGGCCGGAGTGACATTATCGTAGTACTTGCCAAGTAACACAGTCCGGCTGGCAACGTGATAAAGTTTAAGTTTTTCTAGTCGTTGCTCGGGTGACATTTCTTTTATCATTATGACGTATTTATAAATATCAAGAGCAGTAGCCACCAAAAAACAAAGCAATGCAGGAATCAGCATCCACCAATTGATGACGACATTTGATAAATCCTCAGCACCCTTCGAGTTGCCGAATTCCACGGTTGCCGTAATTGCGATCACTGCGATATTCATCAGAATAAACAGCACCACCAAAATCGGACGTCGCCGCATAAACTTTGGCACCAAACCAAGTTTTTTATTTTTTGTTTTTGGTTTTTCGTTCATTTTAGGCTCTTGCGGATTTGATATTTGGATACTCGTCAATTAGCACTTTGATACAGCCGGCAATTGGGATAGCGATAATCGCCCCAAGCAAGCCAAACATATACATACCGATTGTTATGGCCGACAAAATTAAAATCGGCCGCAAGTTTAAGGCATCGCCCTGAATCTTCGGTGAGATTAAATTGTTCTCTACCTGCGCATATATTATGTATACCACAGCAAAAATCAATGCAGCAATTGGGTTAGAAAATAGTAGAATCAAGGTCACCAGTGTTCCGCCAATAAATTGGCCAAACATCGGGATTAAATAGAAAATCATTGTAGTCATTCCCATCGGAATTGCTAAGCTAGTTGAAATATTGAGGAACAGCGAAATGACAAACACAATTAAGCCACTAGCCAGACCGTCAATCATTGCAACTATGACTTGACGCGAAACATATGTTGATACCACGTCAGCCATTTTCTTTAGCACGTTTTTCGCTACCCTTACTGGTTTTTTGTCCTCTTCGCCGGCTGATAAACTCCTCCAAAGCGTATCCACCATTTCCGGACCTTCAAGTAACAATAACAAGGTGAGCACTAGCACTAACACAACCTTCATGATTACATCTGCCACACCACTAACGCTAGCTACCAGATTATTGCCTAGCACTCCAAGCATCGAGTTCGAAAGCGAGTTGAGCGCAGACATAATTTCTTCATGCAAATTTTCTATCCCAATGGTTTTACCAAAATTATTAATTCCTTCCCATCCTCCGAAAGTCTTCTCGAAGGTTTCAGGGAAATTTTGCACGAACTTTGCCGTTTCGTTTACTACAACTGGGCCTACAATTGCGATAATTGCGCCAATCACGATGACCACAATCAAATATGCAAAAATCGCTGAAATAGTTTGGTGTTTTTTATCTTTACCAAAATACTTATTGAAAAACCCATTCACCTTACGCACTAGCGGTTTAAGTGCCAAAGCTAGGAAAATCGAAATCCCAATAATCACAAGCCCCGTTAATGCTTTATAGACAAAGAACAAGACCGCCGCAATGATAAGCGGAATCAACCAAAATTTTACAAAAGCCCTAGTGTCGTACTCGATGTGTTTTGACATGTACCTCCTTTATAGGAATATTGTAACATAAATGTTATAATTATGTGGATGAAAAAAGTTTTAATGCACACCTGTTGTGCGCCTTGCAGCGTATATTGCATCGATTTGTTGCGCTCAGAGGATATCGAGCCGACCTTATTTTGGTATAACCCCAATATTCATCCGTATATTGAATATAAAACCCGCCGTGATTGTTTAAAAGATTACGCCAAAATGGTAAATGCCGAATTAATTTTAAAAGAAGAATACGGTCTCGATGATTTCTGTCGTAACGTCGCAGGCGACATCAAGAACCGTTGCGTTAACTATTGTTATCCCAAGCGTCTGGGCGAAACCGTTCGCTATGCCGTCGAGCACGGCTACACTGCTTTTACTACCACTCTTCTAGTCTCACCCTATCAAAAACATGAAGAGCTTAAAAAAGTTTGCGAGCGCTTAGCTAAAGTATCAGGGTTAGAATTTATTTATCGTGATTTTCGCATCGGTTTTCGCGAAGGTCAAGAAAAAGCTCGCGATCTTGGTCTTTATCGTCAAAAATATTGCGGTTGTATTTTTTCTGAAGAAGAACGTTACGCCAAACAAATTGAACGTGATCGAAGAGCTGTTAACTAACACTGGTATCAACATCAAGCACGATGTTCACCTTGTGTTCCGGATAATTTTTTCTAATTTCGCTTAAAATTTCTCGCCGCAATTTATCATGATCCGGCTCGTTAAAATCTACCACTATATCAAACACGATAATTTTATTCTTTTTGTCCAACGAAAAGCCATGCATTTCCAACACGCCTTGATGGGAAAACACAATCTTCTTTATTTCATCGTAAGCTGTCCGAGACTCAGGATCTTTTCGGTTTACGGAATAAACACCAATTGTATGCAAAATCACTCCATACTTATTCAAGACCGTTTGAGTTATTTGACGTGAAAGCTTATCGATGTCGGATACGGTGAGATTGTTAGGCAATTCAATATGTGCTGACCCCATGTATTGTTCGGGACCGTAATCATTCAGAATAACGTCATATACGCCAAGTACGCGTGGATCTTTCAGCAGCTCTTCTTTAATTTTATCAATTATTTTGTGGTCGACACGCTTACCAATCATACTGTCAATCGATTCCTTTATAAGCTCCACGCCGGTTTTGATGATATAAAGTGACACTAATGCCCCCACATAGGCTTCGACATTGACTTCGAACACTAAGTAAATTATCACCGCGATTAGCACTGACATCGACAGCAGGCCGTCGTTAAAAGCATCAACACCGCTGGCGCGTAACGCGCCTGAATTTATCTTTTTGCCGGCGTCTTTTACGTAAATACCAAGAATAAATTTACCAACGATACCAATTATCAAAACGGTAATTGTAACAAAAGAATAATCAACCGCATCTCCACTAAAGATCTTTTTGGTTGATTCAATTAGGGCGGTCACGCCGGCATAAAGCACAATAACAGAGACTAGAAGTGAAGTGATGTATTCTGTGCGACCATGCCCATAGGGATGGTTATGGTCAGCCTTTCGATTTGCTAGTTTGGTTCCGACAATCGTAATAATACTAGACAGTGCATCGCTCAGATTATTAACAGCATCAGTAATAATAGCAATAGAATTTGCCATTACACCAACAACGGCTTTCATTATGACGAGCAAAATATTCGTAGCAATACTAATTGCACTCGTTCTTATAACCATCTTTTCACGTTTGTCTTTTATCATGGGATTATTATATCACGGTGGTTTGTTTAATTAGCAAAAAAATGTTATAATTTAGCGTAATGTTAGTTTCTGACTATAATTATAATTTACCCGAAGAACGGATTGCTAAATATCCGCCAAAAGAACGTGGTTCCACTCGATTGCTAGTACTTGATCGAAATACCGGCTTTATTCATGATTCCCACTACCGACAGCTCGACGAATTTTTAAATCCGGGTGACCTTTTGATTTTAAATGATACACGCGTAATGCAGTCACGGCTATTCTGCAAATTACCCGACGGTCGCGAGCGCGAACTTGTAGTCCTTGAAAAGCACGGCGACGAGCCACAGCGTGTGATGTATCGCGGTAAGTTACACGACGGAGATAAACTCTTTATCGGTCCTCAGGCTGACAAAAAGCTTATCCTCGTAAAACAAATTCTCGGTAATGGCATTGCCGAAGTTGAATCAGACACCCCCCTCGCTGATCTTGCCGAAATTTACGGTACAGTTCCCTTACCACCTTATCTTCACCGCGATGCTACGAATGACGATAAAAAACGTTATCAAACGGTTTGGGCTAAGAATATGGGTTCGGCTGCCGCTCCCACGGCTAGTCTTAATATGACTGACGAGTTGCTAGATAAACTTCGCAAAAAAGGCGTTATCATTAAATATCTTACTCTCCATGTAGGACTTGGCACCTTTTTACCAATGCGCACCGACAAGGTCGAAGATCACCACATGCATTCGGAATGGTTTCACATCCCAGAAGACACACTGCGTGAAATTAAAAATGCAAGAAGAATAATTGCCCTTGGTACTACGGTAGCTCGTACTTTGGAATACTACGCTCGCACTGGCAAAACCGAAGGCGAAGACGATATTTTTATTTATCCAGGTTTCGAATTCAAGCTCGTTGACGCATTGATTACTAATTTTCATGCCCCCAAGTCCACAGTGCTCATGCTTGCCTCTGCCTTCGCCGGCTGGGATTATCTTAAAAATGCCTATGACCATGCAGTTGCCGAAAAATATAACTTCTTAAGCTACGGGGATTCGATGTTTATATGCTAAAATTTGATATCGAAAAAAAACAAGGCCTGGCCCGTGTAGGAGTCATCCATACTCCTCACGGCGATATTAGGACACCGGCTTTTGTTGGCGCCGCCACACGTGCTACGGTTAAAGCTCTCACTATGGAGCAGATGCGTATGCTTGGTTCCCAGGCCATCCTGGCAAATACCTACCACCTTGTTCTCCGCCCTGGCACAGAGCTCATCCAGGAAGCTGGCGGATTGGCCGAATTTAGTTCATGGCACGGCCCCACTTTTACTGATTCGGGTGGCTTTCAGATTTTTTCACTGCCAGATGTCAAAATTAACGAAAACGGCGTCAAGTTCAAATCTCATATAGACGGTGCGAATTTCGAGATGACTCCTGAGTCTAGCATGCAAGCACAGTGGGCAATCGGCGCCGATATCCACATGGCGTTTGACCACCTCGCAAAATCCGAAAGTCATGACGACATGAAAGAAGCCATGGAACGCACACACGCCTGGCTCGACCGCTGCGTCGCCGAGCATCTACGAATTAAAAATGATTTTACATGGGCGGGTGACGGCAACGGAAGGGGACCCCAAAATGTTTTGCGAAGCAAAAATTTTGGGGAGGGAGAGTTGCCGGCAGGACCCGCCCAGTCACAATACTTATATGCGGTAGTTCAAGGCGGCACATTCCTAGACTTGCGTGCCGAATCGGCCAAATATTGTGCCGGTAAAGAAGTTGACGGCTTTGGTATCGGTGGTGTCTTTACTGCCGACGGCATGGATGAAATGCTCCAAACGGTTAATTCGATTTTACCAGAAAACAAACCTCGTCATCTACTAGGCATGGGGCAAGAACCAATTGATTTATTTGTCGGTGCCGAATATGGTTGTGACACTTTCGACTGTGTCGGCCCAACTCGTATGGCCCGAAACGGCTCCCTCTATACCCTCGATGGCCGCATCAATATCAAAAATGCCAAATACACCCATGATTTTTCGCCACTTATGCCAGAATGTGATTGTGAATGTTGTAAAAATTACAGTAGAGCCTACCTCCACCACCTATTCAAAACCGACGAAATTACCGCCAAAATCCTCGCTTCAATTCATAATGAACACTTCATCGTTCATACCGTTAGTCGCATCCGCGAAACGCTTTCGAGCGGTGTTTTTGATGAATACAAAACATCATTTTTATCACGCTATTATGGCAAAAAACGCTAGATGTAGCGTATGGAAGACACCTTATACGCTACATATAGCGGCACTTCGTCACCATATATTATATGTATTGCCAGATTGGACCGGTCGGAGTGTCTTCAACGGCTATTCCAAATGATTTTAGCTCTTCACGGATCTCATCCGAGCGGGCAAAATCTTTATTTTCGCGGGCAGCCTGCCTCTCGGAAATTAAATCGCGTACTGCGTCGTTAACATCTGGTGAATCGTTAATTAAATTGAGCCCAAACAACTCGTCAATTTCTTTCCAATCTTCCATAGACAATTCCGAGGTGTCGATAATAGAAAAAGCCTCTGCTGAATTAAAATTATTATTAACAACAGAAAGTACTTCTTTAAATACGCCATCAACGAGTGACGCCGTTGAGGCCTTTTGATATAGCAGAGCAATCCTGTTGCGCCAATTCAATCTACGTTGTTTTGTGGCTGCAAGCCCCTCAAAGGTAAAATTACGTGTCCCCTGATAATGACCAGATAAGACCCACATCTTAAAGTCCATCGGCGAAAACCCACGCTCCGCCAGATCGTCTAACGTGTAAACGTTCCCTAGTGACTTAGAAATTTTCTCGCCATCAATCGTAATGAAATTGCAATGCATCCAATAACGCGACAGCTCACGGCCAGTCATCGCGAAAGTCTGTGCAATTTCGTTGGTGTGGTGTACTGGAATATGATCAGCTCCTCCTGTGTGAATATCGATTGGTTCGCCAAGCTCTTCATGAATAATGGTCGAACATTCAAGATGCCAACCCGGATATCCAGGACGACCTAAATAATCCCATCTCATTGCGTGCTTTTCGCCTGGCTGAATAAACTTCCAGACTGCAAAATCAGAAGCATTGTGTTTTTCCGAGTTAAAACCAACTCGTGCCCCAGCCTTTAGTCCTTCTAAATCTAGTTTCGCAAAATCCGCATATCGTTCAAATTTAGAAGTATCAAAGTAAACTCCGTCAGTCGTTTCGTAAGTAAAACCAGCCTCAGTCATTTTATCGACTGCTCGCTTATCCGCTTCAATATAATCCGTAGCGTGCGCAATCACATCCGGCTCAATTAGATTCAGTGCTCGAAAATTTCGTAAAAAATCATCGCCGTAAAATTTCGCAATTTCATAAACGCTCTTGCCTTCCCGCGCGGCACCCTTTTCTAGCTTGTCCTCGCCCTCATCACCATCGGAAACCAAATGCCCAACATCAGTAAAATTCAGCACACGTTTCACGGCGTATCCGTCCATCTTTAGTGTGCGAATCAGCAAATCCCAGTAAATATATGCAGCGTAGTTGCCGATATGCTGAAAATTGTAGACCGTCGGCCCACAAGTGTAAATCTTTACTACTTCGCCAGCCGGCTTAAATTGCTCCAATCTTCTTGACGCTGTATTATAAATCTTGAGCATTAAGAAGTTCCTCCAAAATTGCCGTAGTCTTTGCGAATTTATCGTTAGTGACGCCGTGGCGCCCATGTACTTTGTTGGCCGTAACCCGGCGATTATCCTTGATTAATTTTGGCAAGTTATAAGACGCTATCAACTGGTCTTCATCGCCATAAATTAAGTCGGTCGGCACTTCTAGCTCAGCCAGAGTCTGATAGTTGTCTCTGCTCAACACAATCTTCTCCATTGAATTTGTAAACGATTTTTCATTCAAAATTGCAGGATTCTTAGCGCCAATAATGTCTTTAAACGCCCTCATCGCTATCGCAAAAGCCGGATTATCAAGATCTTCAACTGTGAATACGGGCGGTGAAATCAGAATCAATCGCAAGACGGCATTTTTATAAACGCTGGCATATCTAGTCACGATAAAAGTTCCCAACGAATGCCCAACCAGAACCAAAGGCGTATTGATTTTAAGTGCCTCAATAGAGTTGTGCAGTGCCGACAACTGATCCTCATAATCATAATTAAGGTCATCTCCCTTCATTGATTTGCCCGATCCAAGCAAATCAAAAGTCACAAAACGAACCTTTTCAAGGGTTTTTTGTCCCTCAAGGTATTTTAGGATTCCGTCGAATGTTGTCGAATCCGACGCAATCCCGTGAATAAGCACGACTGTCAAAACAGGCTCATCTTTCGCACAATAATCGTGTGTTTTAGACAATATTAATTTTTGGCTACTCATTAATTGTTAACTCCGGTATTAATTTTATCAATTCCCTTATCACCTCATCGTAAGTAGTATCGTAGGTACGAAAACCGGCCGCATAAGGATGCCCACCCCCTCCAAAGTACCCCGCAATTTTATCGGCAATTGGCGTCCCGAGGCTGCAGCGAATTTTACCAGTTAACTTACCGTCTGGGTAAGTCTTAATCGCTACTGCAACTTTTACGCCTTCAACCAGTCGCATCTCTTCGAGAATTAAAACATTCGGATTATATTCATCGGAATATTCGCGAATATCATCCCAAGGAATGTGCACGGTCGCCAGCTCACCTTCCAGGTGGTATTCGATGCGCTTAATTAAGTCGGCCTTGTAGTCCAAAATCCTAGGTGATTTTTTCATAAATTCGCGACGTCGGTCTTCCAACTCAGAAATATTTGCGCCGAGTCGAGTTAACTCTGCTGCAATTTCAAACGTCTCGTCAGTTACTGAGTCGCTTGTGAGCCCCAAAGTGTCGGACAGTATCCCCTGAAAAACTGCTTCAGCCACCGTCTTATCGATTTCGTAGTTTAATTCTTTGGCGACTCGGTAAATCACCTCAGCACAGGCAGGACGAGTCTCGATAATTGCATCGTGAGGAAAAGAAATGTCGTCCTCAGTTTCATGGTGGTCAATCACGAGCACCGGCATCGAGTATAGACGGTTCCGGATTGCCGTATCATCAAGCAACTTCGACAATAGTATTTCTGCTGCCGTGTCCACGATAATATAACCATCCGCCTTAAAATCAAATTCATTTGTTACCCTTGACCAGTCCGTAAAGTATCTCAAATATTTTGGAATATCAACCGGACAGTACAGGCTGATTTCCTTATCCTTGAGCAAATAATCCAAAGCTATCGCTGAGCCCAAAGAATCCCCATCCGGATTCTCGGCTTGGATGATACAGATTCTCTCCTTGTTTTCCAAAAAGTCTTTGAAAATTTGGTACATATACATTATTATAACATGCTAAAATAGATACATGACTATTTTTAAAGCGGATAAAAAATTTGAAAAATTTGAAGAAGTTACCCCAGAATTACTAAAAAAAGAAGGCGTAAAACTGCTACTTTGCGATTTAGACAACACGCTTCGACTCCATTCCGAGAAAGAACCCGCCGACTCCTTGTCGGAATGGGTGTCTGAATGTCGCAAAGCGGGCGTCATGATCGTGATCATTAGTAATAATGGACGCAAAAAAATGATGCAAAAATTTTGTGAGCCAATTGGTGTTGATTGTGTCTGGTGGGCAAAAAAGCCCATGAGCAAAAAACTTACCGAAGCTATGGAAAAGTATCACTTCAAACCCAGCGAGACCGTGATGTTGGGCGATAAATGGTCTACGGATGTGCTTGCTGCTCGATTTGCCAAGGTTCGTGCCTGGCAGGTCGAACACAGGAAACACGTTGTATGATTACTGGTCCCACAATTTTGACTATACTTAGGATGGTTCTCGCGATTGTGTTTGTCGTATTTGCCTGTCTTTCTGAGTTTTGGGCGCACATTGTGGCATTGGTTGTTTTTGTCGTAGCAGCCGTTACTGATCAAATCGATGGCCACTGGGCTCGCAAACAAAAAATTGTTACCGATCTCGGTGCTTTTCTCGACCCACTGGCCGACAAGATGTTGGTTAATTTAGCCTTTTTAGTTTTAACAGTTTCCGGTATAGTACCATTATGGGTGTTTGCCGTCATTCTTGTCCGTGATTTTGCAGTTGATGGTATGCGCATGATGGCGGCGCGTGCTGGTACTACAATCTCGGCGTCCATACTTGGCAAACTAAAAACCATTTCACAAATGACTGCACTAATTATTATCTTGGCCAATTTAATCTTTGTTCAGGAACCATTAGCTATTATCGGCAACATCGTTCTCTATTTTGCTCTATTTCTCACTGTTTTGTCTGGCGTAGATTACTTAATCAAAGGATGGAAAAAAGTAATAGCAAAGTCATCGTAAAGGCTGCTGAGTCAATCCGGTCGAGAAACCCACCATGCCCTTCTGAGCCACCAACCACAAGTTCTAATTTTTCGAAGAATTTATTTTTGATAACAATCTCGTTCGAATCCTTTATCTTGAACTGTCGCTTCAAGAAGCTTTCAAACAAATCACCGATTAGTGCCAGTGGCCCACAGGCAAGATAAATGTAATCGGTTCGCCGAAGTGCCAACATTAGAATAGCCACCAAACTTACCGATAAGACTAATCCTAATACCGTCCCCTCCCAAGTTTTATTCTTGGAAATATATGGAAATGGGCGCGATTTTTTTATAATCTTGCCGCCAATTGCCTTACCGCAAAGGTATGCAAAGATATCATAACCACAAACGCCAAAAATAATATACCAAACCTGCACAACGTCTATCCTTGTGACAAAAATCGAGCTGAATATCAAAAAAGCAATTTCGAGCAACGCTAATACGATGTTTAAAAAACTCACCTTTTTCTTAAAGAAACTCAGGAGCTCGAACCCAGAAACTATTGCAAATACGCCGAAGAAAATCTTAAATGGAATCCCGTCAAAAGTGTACATCATAAGGAGTGCCGCAAAGAACAAAGCAAAGCCACACAGTACCCTTATCCGGAAGTTCTTATCCATATTTTTATTATAGCACACGGAATGATATAATATATTATATGCTCGAATTTGTTTACCGTAAGATTAAAAATAGTTTGCGTAAGCTCGATATGAAAATCGAACGCGCTAAGTATGGCTACATCGACAAAATGCCTAAAAACATTGAATACTTCAACGGCAGCCTATATGACGCCGTTTACGAAGCGTCTTGTAAGTGGCCACATAATATTGCAATAGAGTATTTCGAATCCCAAATTACGTATAAAGAGTTAATCAAAAAAATTAACAAGGTCGCGGCTGCTCTCAAAGCTATCGGGGCTGAAAAAGGTGAGCGCATCACAATTTGTATGCCGAATACTCCGGAAGCAGTTTACACATTTTATGCCGTAAACGAAATCGGTGCTATTGCCAATATGGTTCATCCATTGTCTTCCGAAAAAGAAATCGAGGACTACCTCAACCAAGCCGAGTCCAAAATCATGCTTTGCGTGGACATTGCTTATCCAAAGGTCGAAGCCGTCATTAAAAACACCAATGTAGAACAAGTTATTGTTGTGTCTCCCACCAGATCTATGGATTTTCTCGTACGTGCAATTTATAAATTGACTAAAGGTCGTAAAAATCATATTAAGAAAAGTCAACATATCATTATGTGGGATAAATTTTTATCTAGAGCGAGTAGGTTTATCGGTAATCCCCACGCTAGGGTTAATTCGACGGATGATGCCGTAATTATGTATTCTGGCGGCACCACAGGTAAGCCTAAGGGTATCCTTCTTTCTAATCTCAACTTTAATGCTCAAGCTTTGGGGGCAAAATATCTCGTACCGGAACTATTTAAACCAGAGTATTCCTTCATGGCATTTTTGCCTAATTTCCACGCCTTTGGCCTTGGTTGTTGTATCCATATGCCATTATATTTCGGCGCACGTACCTTTTTAATTCCCCAATTTAATCCCAAAAAATTTAAAAAATATATTACAAAATACAAAGTCAATATCTTAGTTGGTGTACCGTCGGTATTTGATTACTTAACCAAAATTAAGTTTAACAAAACTGCCCTTAAACATGTTAAATATGTCGTGTCCGGTGGCGATATGATTAGCATGACTAGCAAGGAAGTTATTAATGATTTTTTGCGCACGCACGGCTCCAATGCAATTATAGAAAACGGTTATGGTCTCACCGAAGCATCGGGTGGCTTCATCTTTTCTCCGCGCAATGTCGCTGAGGAGCCTGACGTAATCGGCTATCCAATTCCAGACAACGAGGTTATTATTATGAACCTTAAAACTAAAAAAGAAGCTAACTTGGGTGATGACGGCGAGATTTTGGTAAGAGGTCTAGCCGTAATGAAGGGTTACCTGGGGAAACCAAAAGAAACCGAGGATGCTTTTATTAAAGTTGGCACCAAGAAATATCTTCGCACTGGCGATATTGGTTATATGGACGAACGCGGGGTTGTTCATTTCAGGTCGAGGTTAAAGCGCATGATAGTTTCAAATGGCTACAATATTTATCCCGCTAATATCGAAGACGTTACGCTGAAATGCGACAAAGTTGAGAGTTGCGCAGCGGTCGGGCGAGAAGATAAGCTTCGCGGCGAAAGAGTAGTAGTGTTTGTGGTCCCCAAAAAAGGCGCCTCTGAACGTTCAATCAGAAAAGAGTTAGCTGGTATTTACAGAAAATATCTTGCAAAATACGAAATTCCCCGTGAAATATTGTTTATTTCTGTGTTACCCAGGACCAAGCTAGCAAAAATTGACTTTAAAGCCCTGTCCGATTCTCTAGAGCGGCACTAATTGTTATCTGATCAGCATAAGAGAGATCTACTCCTAGCGGCAAGCCGCGGGCGAGACGTGTTAATTTTAGATTGGGGTATTTTTCGTGCAATATTTTTTCTAGGAGTAGCGCCGTTGACTCCCCTTCAACAGAGGGGTTAGTGGCAATAATCACCTCTTTTACATTATCAGTCTCCACGCGGTTTACTAACTCGACAATATGTAATTGATCTGGCGTGATTCCATCAATCGGCGAAACAGCACCACCAAGCACGTGGTAAGTTCCCTTATAAGATTTAATTTGCTCAATTGCATAAATATCTAAAGGCTCTTCCACGACCAGTACGGTTGTTTTATCGCGCTTCGGATCGTCATACAGGCACGAAACATCTTCACCTGCGTTAATCAGTGCAAAAGTAATCGGGCAAAATCGTACTCCTTTATGAAGATTCCTTAACGCGTCAGCAATATTGTCGGAAATTTTTTCATTAGAACGAAAAAGGTAATATGCATACCTCTCTGCTGTACGAGGTCCAACTCCGGGAAGCATTGATAACGCTTCGACCACATCTTCAAGAGCTTTCGGGAGCATTTTACATTCCGAGACCGAGATTACCAAGACCACCCATTAGTGGCTTCATTTTGTCGGTCGCAATCTCTTGAGCCTTAGCGAAACCATCGCGCATGCAGTTTTCAATCCAACGTTCAAGCTCGTGGATATCATCGAAGTCTATTTTCTCCGGATCGAGTTTAACTTTTTTAACCTTGAGCTCACCATTAATTTGTACCACTACAGCGCCATCACCAGCTTCAACCTCAACAATCTCATTCTTTAATTCTTTTTGAGCTTTCCTTAGTTGGTTCAAAAGCTTCATTTGGTCCATCGTTTGGCCCATCTTACTCTCCTTCTTTTATTTCGTTTACAGTATACAGATATATTATATCAGAATTATCTCTCATCGGTGAAGTTATAATTCGATCAAGCACGTAGCCATCAGGCGCTGTTTCGGGTGCTCCCATAATTGCTAATTTATCGGCCTCCTGTGGGTTATCGATTATTTTTAGCTCAGTCGAAGCTTCAAGTATTTTATAAAAATCGTATTTCTCTTTTACTAGCAAGCTTTCGTCGCTTAGATTTTCCCTAATAACAGCTAAATTATAATTAAATTCGCTTGCAACACTTGGATTATATCTATAGCCGTAAACATACTGCAACAAATTAGGAACAATCATAATTCCAAATAAAATTGTAAGTGGAATGATGGCCGAAACTCGTGCGTAAGGGTTTTCTGGAAACAACCCGTACCATTTTTCCAAAATATATTTTAGACCATGCGCAATTAAAATAGAAAACGGCAGAATAAAGAAGATAATCGCACTTGAGTTAAATCCAGTTATGACTGCACAAAAAACAATTAAAATTGACGCAATTGAATTACGAGAAGCAAAAAAGCCTTTCGTAGTCGAGAACAGCCCAATTAAAGCCAATGCGAAAACTGGCAAGCTAATTAGTGGTGGGAGAAAAACGCTTTCAAGGTTACCGTGCCACGAAAACACAGGAGCAAGTCCGCCAATTATATTGCCGAAGAAATTTTCAATTCTGAAATTTTGTGAAAAAAGTAGTTCCATTATAGTTTGTGGGTGGTTGATTACACTAATCCCAAGGACAACGAAACCGGACAGCAAAAATAGGCAAACTATTACGAGCGGCAGTTTCGGCAAATCCTTTATGATAAAACGAAGGTGTGGTTGCGATAAAACAAAAAAGACACAGAAAACTGCAAAATAAAGCATATAGGGTGTAAAAATAGAAAATAGCATCGCGATAGCAAAAATGAAAGAATAAAAAGGCTTGGGGCGCTTTTCTCCTTGGATCCGCGAGCCTAACCAAAGCAAAAGTGTTGGCCAAAAAACTAGCATGATAAGCGGCGTCCCGGAACCTGCCAAAAACAAAAACGGTGTCGAGAGAATGACCAAACAAGAAGCCAGAAGCGAAACATTGCTCTTAAACCATCGATTCAGCAACAAAATAAGTAAGAAACCCAGCGGCAAACTAACAAGTATACTAGGTAGCTTAACCGAGAAAGCCGAAAGGCCAAAAATCATGATGGAAACTTTTTGTAAAATCCGATAAGGTAAATCTACTAAATCACCGTTAAAGATTCCCTCTCGTCCTAAATAATATGAACCAGTTGCAGACTCGATTTCAGCCTCAGACAGCCCATTTTGCGCAATAAAAGGCAACAAAAAAAGTAAAATCACGAAAGCCAAACCAAGAACAATATAACCGATAATAAACCGATACTTATACAAAAAAAGCTTTGAAATAACGATTTTCTTCACATAAGTATTATAGCACCGCTAATGCTCTTTATCAAGCGACATGAAGCGTAGTAACTCTGGATGGAAGTAGAGCTCGATCTTGCCTACCGCGCCGTGACGATGCTTTGCCACTAGAAGTTCTGTAATGTGCGTTTCCTCGTAGTTGTCATCATTCTGCCTATAGTAATCTGGACGGTGCAAAAACATCACCAGATCGGCATCCTGTTCAATCGATCCAGATTCGCGCAAATCAGACAAAACTGGTCTTGGGTCATCACGTCCAGTTACGCTACGTGATAACTGCGCAAGCGCCACGACCGGGATTTTGAGCTCGCGAGCAAGGATTTTTAATCCTCTTGATATCTCGGTTACTTCCTGTACTCTATTCCCCGCATAACGGTCTGAGCCAGCAATCAACTGCAAGTAGTCCACAATCACAATTCCAATATCATGGTCGTGCATTGCCCTGCGCGCCTTATTGCGAAGTTCAACAATCGTCATTGAGCTCGTATCATCAATATAAATTGGGATTTCGTCCATTTCGCCAAGCGCTTCACCGATTTTCGAAAATTCTTCATCAGACAGATTCCCAGTTCTCATTTTCCAGTTATCCACACCAGAAACATCCGATATCATACGGTCTATAATCTCATTTGCAGCCATCTCCATCGAGAAGAAAAGTACACCTTTCTTGTTTATGCTAGCAATGTTGTAGGCCAGGTTTTGGGCGAACGTTGTTTTACCCATCGCTGGACGTGCGCCAATAATAATGAGGTCTCCCTTTTGAAACCCAGCAGTTTTTTTGTCTAAATCACGAAAACCTGTTTTTAATCCTCTAAGTGCCCCTTTGTTTTTATGCAACTCCTCGATTCGATCAAAAGCGTCGGCCAACAATTCGTCCATTGCTACATAATCGCTTTTTACGATTTTGTCTGAAACCTCAAACAGCTGCCTCTCGGCGGCGCCAATTAAATCCCCAGTGTTTGCCCCCTCCTCGTAGGCTTTTGCGGCGATTTCATTACCGGCTTTAATCAATCTTCGCCTAACGGAAGCCTTTTCGATTATATCGGCATAAGCTTTTGCATGTGAAGCAGCGGGAACAAAATTTGAAAGCTCGGTGAGGTATGGGGCCCCTCCAACATCTTTCAAATTTTTTTGTGATCTAAGCTCTGATGTCAGAGTCAAAAGATCAATCGGCTTATGCTGATCATATAGTCTCGACATAGCATCAAAAATCACCTCATGGCGTTTTTCGTAAAAATCACTCGGCTTTAGTATGGTCAGTATTTCGGGCATCACAGAATCTTGCAACATAATGGCTCCGAGCAAAGACTTCTCGGCGACCTGATCCTGTGGCGGTACCCTTCCACCATCATTCCTCGAACGGGTTTTCTCCTCCATCGTTTTTTACCTCACCTCCCATTATATCAGAAATTTTATCCAAGATTTCGTCATTCGTACTCTCAACGGTGTAATCTTCGACATCATGAATTGTAATTTTAACATTACCACTGGCAGCATCAACCAGAATGCGTTTATTGTTATCACGCGCCAAAATCGTCTTAACGATACGTTTCTCTGGAAAAATATTCAACACGCCACCGCTATAAGTGTGTCGTGTCCTTAAAAGTTGTGCATAAATTGCCTCGTTTAGGTCACGCACTCGTGCTATGAACCCTCCCCAATCAAAGCTAATTGCATCGTCAGGGGTGGCCGACGATGTCTTTTTCAGGGAGCGTTTCAGATTTGGACGCCCTGAGGCGTATATTCCTGACGGGCCCGACAGGTTCGCCTGCGAAGCAGGCGGTTCTGCCGGCGCCCCAGCGTATGACGTCGAAGGCGGACAAGTCGCTCCAGAAAAAGACATGTCGGACAGGACCCCTGACAGAGCTACAATTAGTTTCGCTTCTGCAAATGGGGATTTGACGTCGGGAAGCTTCGCAAGTAGAGGTATCAGCTCTGGCCGCGGGGCGTCAATTATCACAGCAATCATTTCTTCGGCCAAGGTCTCAGCTTTGACGCCAGACGACAAAAGATCTTTTATGAGAGTTGTGATTTTTGCAGCATCACCTGCGGCATAATTAGCAAGTAACGCCTGAATTTTTTCATCCTGAGGCAATCCGAGCGCAACGATGACCATCTCTTTTGTAATTTGTTGGTCGGAGAGTGTAGATATTTGATCAAGCAGAGATAAGGAATCTCGGAAAGACCCACCACCCCTCTTAGCAATAAGCTCTAGGGCATCGTCGTCAATTTTAAATTTTTCCTTCGTAGCCACAGTCTTTAGGTAATCGAGCATAATCTTAGTGTCAGCTAGCTTAAAAGTATAAGTTTGCGCTCTTGAAGTAATAGTAACTGGCACCTTATAGGCATCAGTAGTCGCCATAATGAAAATCACGTGAGCGGGCGGTTCCTCAAGAGTTTTTAATAGCGCATTAAAGGCCTCTTTGGTTAGCATGTGGACCTCGTCAATAATGTATACTTTGTATTTACCGCTAGTTGGTGCGATGGCCGCCTTTTCTCTGAGTTCTCTTATGTTGTCAATTCCGCGGTTGCTCGCGCCGTCGATTTCGATGATATCTACATAATCATCTTCAATTTCATAAGGAAAATCATTGACTTCATGTGCCAAAATTCTCGCTACGGAAGTTTTACCACAACCCCTTGGGCCAACAAAAAGGTAAGCGTGTGAGATTTTTTTCTGTTCTAACGACTTAATTAGTGGTTCGGTGACCTGTCTTTGCCCGATCACTTCGGACAAGGACCGAGGCCGATATTTTCGATATAATGCCTTAGCCATTACAAAGCAGCTTCGACTGCCGCCCAAGTCGCATCGTCATTTTTAGCCGGAATTGTCACCGAAACCTGTGAACCTTCGCGAAGATGGAAGTAAGTTACAGACGCATATAGAATTTGGTATTCTTTACCGCCAACTTCAACAAAGTACTTATCATCATGATGAGTCAAACTACCGATCACGGTCTTACGTTCAACGGGACCGATTTGTTTATAAAGGAATTTGCCGTCTTCTGTAATTGTAAGTTTCATAATGTCGCCTTCCACCAACTTCGACTTGGAAGCGTAGTTCGCAGGCACTGGATAATTTTTGCCATCTGGACCAATCATAATCTGACCGTCAAAGATCCCTTCAATGACTTTACCCTCTGGCCCGGACACCACGGTGTCACGTGGTGCAGAAATAGACTCGCCATCTCCAATGATAGAAATCAATAACTCTTTCGCTGCCGATAAATTTGTCTCTGCTTCACCGAGCAAACTTCGCAATCGTTTTATTTGTTTTTCTGGTATTTCAGACATCACCTCGCATCCTGTCTAAATATAGTATTAATATTATATTATACCCGAATCCAGCCAAAGTCAAGAATTTTTTTGATTAGTTTTCCACTAAAAAAACCTCGGTCAACTGAAAAATGTTGTAATTTTTACATTTTAAACAAACCGGTATGTTTCTTTCCGTCGTAAATCATTGTCGGTATACCTTTCACTTTTAGCTGTTCTTCGACAATATTACGGTTTTCGTTCATCTTATCTGTAATTTCCGGATAACTTGCCACCTTGCGGATTTCTTTAATTGCACCATCATCTAAACCAGATTCTTTTAGCCACGCCTCAAGTTGCGCAGTGGCTTCTTCCTCTGAATAATCCTCATTAAATAGTGTCTGGTAAGATAATCCGTCCTCATCCTTGTCCTCAAAAATATGCTCTAAAATTTTTCTAGCTAAGCCAGACTTTAATTGTTCTACCGCAAACATATAACGCACGATGATGCCCGAATTTTTAAATTTATAATTACCATCGGCATCCTGAATTGGAAACGGCACTAGGCGCACTTCATACTGGTCAAAAAAGCCAGAACTCTTTTGATTCAGATATGACTTCAAACATACCGAGCAACCAGGATCCAAAATGTCGACTGCGATTGGCTTTTCAGTCGTATCAGGATTTATAGTGATGTAATTGAATGGATAATCCTCTGCATTGTATGTCTTAAATTTGTCCGGAATTGCCTCAATGATCTCTCCCCATTCGGTGAACCATCGCCCGGTCGCCTCAAAAACGTTCTTTGGCTCCTCTTCGTCGATGGAGCAAACCTCGGCGCCAAGACTACACGCGGCAGGCTTGGTGACATTGCAAGTTCCTAGCGCCCAAAGTGCTAGTAATGATTTGATCGCCGTCAAGATAGCCCAAATTGCCACAATTACAATTAATACCGAGAGTATTTCGATAATCACCGATAGTGGCTTAACCCATTTTGGATGTTTTACGATCACGCGGCTAAGTATTGTGTTTTTGACATCATCTTTAAAACCGGTTTCGCACTTTTGCAGACGGACCTTTTTCCATAGACACCCCCATGCTTTTTTGAACATTTTTAAATAGGCTTTACCTACTTTCGGCCTAAAAATCGAAATTACGGCAACAAATACACCGATTAAAGCCAATATAATAAATGCTGCTACACACACCATAATATAATCATTCTATCATACTTTTCAAAAAATAAGCATTATATTAATCCGCAAAAGTAACTGTAATGGTCTGACTGCTAATTGTAATGCCGGCCGTGAATGAATCGCTATCGGTGCCGATCGTGAAGCTAACGTTACTTGAACTTGGGATATTGAGATTATTAAATTGAGCTATCTCCACAGTTTTATTTGTGACTTTCCCCCTGTCCACCGTAACTGGGTTAGCTGTGAAAATAGTCCCATTGTAATTTAACTTACCGATGAGCGAACCGCTAGTTGCGCCCTGATTAGACTTGGAATAAACTATCTCAACTTTTATGGAAGAAATCGTTCTACCAGTGTTGTTGGTATATGCAAATATTTTGGTGACAAAGTCAGCGGGTGACATATTATTTAGTTGTGTAGTTGCAGTAGCGGTTGGCCCGGTGACGTTGGAGAATTCCTCGGTATAGTCCGCAATTACCGGAGGCTCAGATTCCTTTTCCCAGATAGCATATAAACTAATAGAATTTGACTGCGTTGGCTCAAGTGTAATTGTGTTAATAGTGTCTTTTGGATAGGTTGGGTTGGTGGCCGTATCGTCAGTATCCCATCCCAAGAACAAATACCCCGAACGCACCGGAATAGTGCTGGGTAGAGTTACAGTACCGGTGCTCGAAACGGTGACCGATTCATCGCTCGGCATCTGACTAACCGTGTCAGCGCCGGCGTTAGCAAGATAGGTGATTGAGTACTGAGGGTTATTCACGAGTGCCACTATCACAAAGGTCCGTTCGTATAGTCCGGGCACGGTATCAGCCGCCGGCTTTATTCCAAAAGTTAAAGCATGTTGACCAGTTCCAGAGCTAGAAGAACTGCCAATCTGGATATTGTTGGATGACACCGGGGCTGGCAAATAATTTATTCCATCTGTGCTTATTCCATATTCACTAACAAACATATCTGATGTAATTGACTGGGAGCCATCTGGCAAGGCAATTGTCGGAATCATGAGGGTACTATCATTCGTGTTGGTTAGACTCGCCGTACTATCTGTATTAGTTAAATTAACTGTATACCCGGTATAATTATCGGTTGTCACGCCAACATTAAGTGACACCGAGCCAAAATCCCCTGGCATCATGTTTAGCGAAACTTGTGGATTCACGCTAATGCCGATAGTGGCATCCGTGACACCAAAAACAGGCTCTTCCGTGAATAGCCAACCAGCAAACAGAGTCGTCGTAATAATACCTACAAAAGCTAATGCCTTTTGTGCCCTTCTCAAAATGACTCCTCTTGTTTAACTCTACACACACGCCAAGATGCACCAACAAGACAAATGCGCTTATACTAATAATAGCACGACAAGTAAAATTATTAAATAATTTTGTTTAATATCGTTTTTACTTTTTCTATATCGTTCGAGCGATTATGCAGTCCCAAAGAAAAACGAATTAGCGGTGGTAATCCCAAGACATGATCCAGATAGTAATGAGCGCAAAAATATCCGGTTCGCGCCATAATACCCTCGCGTGATAAGGCCTCGCCAAGAAGATGGGAGTCCAGCCCCTCGACATAAAATGACATGGTTGGGTTAGCCTCCTTGTTTACTAGATGCAACTTCTTTGAGCTCGACAAAAAATTGTATAACGTAGCGGTGTTATTTTCAAGGTTGTTCCAAGCCGACTTTGGTAACTTTTCTAACCAATCAAGCGCCACGCCTAGCGCTACAATCTCGCCCCAGGCCTGCAGGCCAGATTCGAAGCGGGTGTAACGGTGTTCTTTACCTTCCGCCGAAAGCAAGTAAGATGACTCCTTGACGTCATCCACCATACCGCCACCAATAAATCCGTCGATCATCAATTTCATCAAATCATCATGCCAAACAATTACCCCAAGTGACGGAGCGTAGAGCTTATGCGCCGAAAAGCACACCGCGTCTACCTCGACTCCGCGCAGAATATTTGCAGAGTGTGCCATGGCCTGCGCAGCATCAATAATAATAATCCCGCCGGCTTTATGCACGGCCTTAGTAATCTCCTTGATGTTTAGAAGTTTACGCCCGTCGAAGTTAGAAGCGCAGTTAATCACCACCACCGCATCGGAAAAGTCGTAGGCGCTTACTTCAATTGAGCCGTCATCGTTTCGTTTCATTACTTCGCGTGGCAGTCCAGTACGCTCCGAAAAAGCCATCGTCGCAAGAAACGGTGAATTATGTTCTATTTCGCTTGTCATCACCTTTTTAAACTTATTGGCCTTAATTTGAGACAAAATTAAATTGATCCCATAAGTAGTGTTAAGCGTAAAAGAAACTGTATATTTTCGAGCAGACAACTTTAAAAATTTTAGCACTTTTTCGCGCGTTGCCTCGACTTTCTCGTCGGTCACTTTTCCCCATTTATACTTCACTCTTTCACCGCAAGAATTATGCTTCGTATAGTACTGATTAAGCGCATCAATCACTGGCCGCGGCCTAAGGCTTTGGCACGCTGCATCTAAATAAACTTCCCCCTCACCTAAATAATCAAAATCATTCATACATTCATTATACACAAAAAACCACCCTTCGGGGTGGTTCTTTGCAATTAACTACACTTATTTTTCTTACGCGAGTTCGACAGTAGCGCCAGCCTCTTCGAGGGCTTTCTTCATCGCTTCGGCTTCGTCTTTTGCGACTTTTTCTTTGACAGTTGCAGGAGCGCCATCGACAATAGCCTTAGCTTCGCCAAGACCTAGCCCAGTTGCTTCCTTCACAGCCTTAATGACTGCAATCTTTTGTGCACCGGCGTCTTTTAGAACAACATCGTATTCGCTCTTGCCTTCATCGGCACCAGCACCGGCATCACCAGCGGCGGCAACAGCCACAGCTGCGACTGGCTCAATGCCATATTCATCTTTAAGTAGAGTTTTGAGTTCGTTAACCTCAAGCACGGTCATATTGACGAGCTCTTCGGCCAACTTCTTAATATCAGTAGCCATAATATTCCTTTCTAATTAATATTATTCGGTTGCTTTTTCCGCTGTTTCAACTTCTGGTTGTGTTTCGGCTTCAGATTGTGCTTCAGCTGCCGGCTTTTCCTCGGCTGGCTTAGCTTCTACGGTTTCTGGCTTATTTTCAAGTGCGGAAACCACACCGTTGATGCCAGAAAGCAACGTATCGACAACCTGCGCAATCAGCTCGTTCTTGGTTGGCAACGAACCGAGGGTGGTTACTTCGTCTTTTGACAAAGTGGCACCTTCGCCGTTAAAACCGCCAATGAGCTCCATTTTGTCGTGGGTCTTAGCAAACTTGGTAAGAACCTTTGCCGCGTCAAAATCTTCATCAGAGCCTAGAGCATAAAGTAGTTGTCCGGTTAGATTGGCCGTCTCGGTGTCTTTATAAGCTGCAATTTCTTTCATTGCAACCTTAACTAGACGGTTTTTTACGACCTTGATCTTGACACCAGCTTCACGCGCCATCTTACGAAGCTCTTGAAGTTCTGCCACAGTAAGTCCTTGATATTTCGCATAGACTACCATTTTTGAATCTGACAAAAGCGCAGTGAGATCAGCAACCAATGTATTCTTTTTATCCTTTGAAATTGCCATAAAAAGTTCCTTTGGTTAATTTAATAATTAAAGTGTAGCTAATTGTTAAATAGCGTCACCAAATAAATTCAAGAAATTTCCTCGGCGACATAATTAAGGTTTCCCCGTCGCTGTCTTTGGTAACTCCCTTAATTATATTAAACTTTACTAAAAAAGTCAACTTAACCGCTTGGTGGTTACGAACTGAAAAACAGCGCCAAGTGTTGCGATACCGATCAGCATTGGCCAGTAATAGGTCGTCGCATCTATTCCGGTAGCTAAAGTCAGAATTGATAAAGTCAACGCATAGGCCCCCGCCACGGCCGTTGCAATAATAGCAGCTGGTTTCATCATCGTTACCGCTGCCCCGGCCGCGATTACACCGATGATCGCCCCGATTACCACCACGGGCATTTCTGTCCCAAAATACCTTACGGTGATTAACATAACAAGGCCAAAGCAGATTCCTCCCACGCATAATTTTTCGACCGCAAAGCCGAGAAGGGCTGCCAAAAGTCCACCGGCGACAGGTATCAAAAACTGAAAGAGCTGATTATCGATAATTTGTGGCAACGCAGAATTGATAATTGGCATTAAATACCCCATCAAGTTGTAACCAATTAAGAACCAAATGATAAAAAATGCGATTTTCTTGATGCGGTAGCCAAACAGCAACACTAATAATCCAACCGCCATCATAACTGATATTTCTGGCATTTCAAATTCAAAGTTTTCGCTCTGATTTATTATTTGTTTGATATCCATAAGCAAATTATAACACAAAAAAGCGGGATACGTATTTTCGTATCCCGCCTTATGTGTTTAATTGTAAAGATTTTCAATCGCGATTGACGGACCCATTGTAGTCGTAATAAATACGGACTTCACATAAGTACCTTTGAGCGAACCTGGTTTTTGCGCCTTTAAGCTGTCAAAGAAAGTATTTGCATTCTCAGCTAACTTATCCGCACCAAATGAAACTTTCCCCACGCCAATGTGAACGATCGATTGTTTATCAACGCGATATTCAACCTTACCAGCCTTAGATTCTTTCACGGCCTTTTCAACATCCATCGTTACGGTACCGGCCTTAGGATTCGGCATCAGCCCCTTAGGACCGAGCACCCGAGCGAATTTACCAAGCTTTGGCATGTATTGCGGAGTAGAAATTAGTACGTCAAAGTTAATCTCACCTTTTTCTAACTGCTTCAAGAACTCTTCATCTTCGGCGATATCAGCGCCGGCGGCCTTTGCAGTTTTGCAGATGTCGGCCGGAGCAAACACAGCTACGCGAACTGTCTTGCCGTTACCATTCGGTAGTACAATCGTCGTACGAATATTTTGATCGGCCTGACGTGGATCAACGCCAAGACGTGCGTGAATTTCAACGCTAGCGTCAAACTTTGCCGGGCTAGTTTTGATAGCAAGTTCGAGTGCATCTTTTAGGCTGTAAACTTTACCTTTCTCGACTAGTTTTGCCGCTTCCTGATATTTTTTGCCACGGCGTTCAATGCGCGGGCGAGTCACTGGCTTTGCGCCTTTTGGCTTCTCGGCCTCAGCCGCTTCAGCGGCTGCCCGCTCTACTTTGCGAGCTTGGCGTTCTTCCTCAGCCTTCACCTCTTCGATGTGCTTTTTAGACTTTTTACCTGATTTTGCAAAAGTTTCAGTCGGGGCGACCTCATCTGTCGTCTCGACAACTTCTGCATTTTTGACCTCTTCTTCGGCCATATTTATCCTTTCTGTGGTAGTTACGGGTTACCCCTCCCACAATTATTATTTATTCAACTACTTCAACACCCATTGAGCGAGCAGTGCCAGCAACCACCTTTATTGCACCTTCAAGATCAACCGCGTTCAACTGTTCCATCTTCTTATTGGCGATTTCCTCGAGCTGTGCGCGAGTAATTTTGCCAACTTTATCGACATTTGGCTTACCAGAGCCCTTCTCAATTTTAATCGCTTCGCGAATTAGGTCGTCAACCGGCTGCCCAAGTGATTTCCAGTCAAAAGTACGGTCTTCAAACACGCGGATGTGAACGATTACGTTCTTGCCCATCAAATCCTTAGTCGCTTCGTTAAATGGGTTGATAAAATCCATCATGTTAAGACCCCACTGACCAAGTGTAGAGCCAACCGGAGGACCTGCCGTTGCGCGACCCGCCGGAATCCGTAACTTCAAGTTACCAATAACTTTCTTTTCTGCCATTTTTCCCTCTTGTTAATTTAGTATTTTAGAAGCATTTTTGTAACAATACATCTATTATATCACACTTTAGCTAAAATTACAACTGTTTGACTTGCAAAGCATCAAGTTCGACAGGTGTTTCGCGACCAAACATCGAAACCATCACCTTGAGTTTACCTTTTGCGGCGTCGATTTCAGAGATCGCCCCATCAAAGCCCTTGAATGGCCCGTCAGTAATTGATACGACTTCACCAACTTCATACTTAACCGAGAACTTCGGGTCTTCCACGCCCATTCGCTTTTTTATCTTGGCGATTTCCTTCTCGGAGACTGGAGTTGGTTGAGTGCCGGTTCCGATAAAGCCAGTTACACCAGGAGTATTGCGAATAATGTACCAAGTCTCATCGGACAACTTCATATCTACCAATACATAACCCTGCAAAATTTTGCGATCGACAATTTTGCGCTTACCATTTTTGATTTCGATTTGTTTTTCCTTTGGCACGATCGCCTCAAAAATCTTATCCGCCATTTCGACGGTATTAGTGCGCTGGTTAATCGAATCAGCCACTTTGTCTTCATATCCGCTATAGGTAGAGATAGCATACCAAGCGCGGGTATCATCATAACGGTTTACTGCCATTTTACGCCTTTCCTAAAATTAAATTAAATAACCATGTAAAGAACAAATCGAGCAACGAAATAAACAATATA
>CAMVFY010000004.1 GCA_947166895.1 uncultured Candidatus Saccharibacteria bacterium | reverse complement strand
AGTACATCGGGTTTTCATCCCGACAACGCGGGTTCGACTCCCGCCGAGATCACCACGCACATAATAGTGCGCGATAAAAAGCGGGGAATGCGAATCTTCGATGCGACTCCCGCCGAGATCACCAACGGCTCAGATGAGCCTTTTTTGATTAGAATTCGCAAGAATATGTGTATTCCACCCGGTAGGAGGTTTTAGAATATGGATGCTCGGGATAGTATTTAATATATGTAGTATCTTCGTCACAGTATTTTTTGAGGAGGGGGGCGAATTCGGCATTTTTTTGATGATCGTAGAGAAGAAGTTGACGAAGGGTGGTGGCAGTGAGGCCGGTTTTTTCGTATTTTTGCATGAAATCTAAGTAGTCTTCGGGGGACAGGTTGCTGAAGTCGAATTTTTCGTAGAGATAATTTTCGTAATAATCGGCTGAAAGCTCGGAAATTTTATCCTTGACGGTATTTTCGGGTTTTAAGAATACGGTACAGATGGCTGCGGCGATTACGGCGACCATACTCAAAACGATAACAATAAGCACAACAATTTGTGGAGTTGTAAAACGGTGTTTTTTAGATGCCATGTAATAATATTACCATAAGTTTCATATTATGATAAGATTATAGCATGAGCAAACTTTTTAAGAGAACAAAAATTTTAGCAACGATTGGCCCGTCAACTAATACGGCAGAAAAGATAGAAGAAGTGATCATGGCTGGCGTAAATGGTTGTAGATTAAACTGTTCGCATGGTTCAAACGAAGAGCGTGATCAGCAAATAAAATGGATTCGGGCGGCGGCTATGAAGAAAGGGCGTTCGGTGGCTATTCTCCAAGATTTGCAAGGGCCAAAAATAAGGCTTGGCATGATTAAAGATAATCGCTTAGACTTGGCGAAGGGTGATGAATTGATATTGGAGTCCAAAGAATTTGAACATAACGGTGAAATGATTGTGCCGGTACAATATAATTTGGCGGAAAAGGTTAAAGTGGGGGAGCCGATTTCGATGTTTGATGGGAAAATTAAGACTGAAGTGGTGGAAATCGTCTCGGACACTGCAATTAAAGTCAAAATATTAAACGATGGCTTTATTATGTCGCGTAAGGGATTAAACTTGCCGGAAACGGATTTTGGTGGTGATATTCTGACCCCGAAAGACTTGGCAGATATTGAATATGGAGCTGGTTCGGATTATGACTATGTTTCGTTGTCTTTTGTGCAATCAGCAAGTGATATACAAAGGCTAAAGCAACTGTTATTGTCTTATGGTTCAAATGCGAAAGTAATAGCTAAGATTGAAACAAAAAAGGCGGTCGAGAGCGAGGAAAATCTGGAGGCGATTGTGAAGGCGGCGGATGGTATTATGGTTGCGCGTGGTGACATGGCGGTGGAGGCGGGTGCAGAGGTGGTACCAATTGTTCAACGGAAATTGATTTCGCTATGCAGGGCCCACTCGAAGCTTTGTATTGTGGCTACGCAGATGCTTAGTTCAATGGTTGATAATCCGGAGCCGACTCGAGCAGAAGTTTCGGATGTGGCAACAGCAGTGGTGCAGGGTGCTGATGTCGTAATGCTTTCGGATGAAACTGCGAACGGGAAATATCCGGTAGAGACAGTGAAAGAGATGAAAAAAGTGATTTTGTATACGCAAAATCACTCGCGGATTGCATCAATTGCTGGTTTACCAATTGGAGAAAAGTCTGAGGTGTATGATGCGATTTCGGATGCGGCAGCAAGATTAGCTGAGCGGATTGCGGCAGATGTGATTATTTGTCAAACTGCGTCGGGCGTGACTGCGACGACAATGGCGGCGCAGAGGCCAAATTTGCCAATAGTATCGGTGACACCAAATCAGAGAGTAGCGAACCAATTGGCCTTGAACTACGCTAGTTCGGCGTTTTGTAGGCCTTACGAAAACGATTTTGGAATAAAATTAGCAGAAGAGTTAAAAGCGTCCGGCTACTTGCAGACTAAGGAAGGCAAGAAGGATTTGCTGGTTGTAGTTGTGTCGGGGGACAATAATATAGCTGGTACGGATACAATTAAGGTTAGGAAGATATAGCCTTAAGACCGGGTAAATCTTTGCCAAGTAAAAATTCAAGAGCGGCACCACCACCAGTTGAAACTAGAGAGTAGCTTAGACTTGGATGATTTTCCATGAGGTTTTCGACAAAGCCAGTGGTGTCACCGCCACAAATAATAGTAGTTGCGTCCTTTTTCTCTCCAATTAGTTCGGCGGTGATGGTTGAAGCGGTGGCGTACGTTGGGTCCTCGGCATAGCCTAATAATCCGTTCCAAATGATAGTCTTGGCATCAGTGATGAAGCTGGCGATTTTACCAGTAGAGAGAGGGCCGATATCTAGCTTGGCACCTTCGGAATTTTCGTCGAAATCTTCGGCTACGTAGATTTTTTTGTTTGTGGACATATAACCATCAGCGGCGATTTTGCCACCAACTATGATTTGATCAGCGATTTTAATGAATTTATCAATCAGGGGCTGTTTGTCTTCGACTTTGGAGCCACCAATAATAAGAAGTACTGGTGAATCTGGATTCTGGAGTATTTTTTTGAGGTTTTCGACTTCTTTTTCGACTAATAGTCCAGCGTAACTGGGGAGTAAAGTCGTTATAGCATCGGTGGAGGCGTGCGCGCGGTGAATAACGGCGAATCCGTCTTGGATAAATATATCTGCGTCTGTAGCTGTAACGATATTTTTAATGAAGTCTAAAGAATTCTGCTCTTCGCCAGGGTCGAAACGAAGATTTTCAAGCAGGACGATTTTTTCATCGGCAGGAGTTTTTAATTTTTCGCCTGGAGTTGGTAAGGGGTAAAAACCGATTTTTTGATGAGGAAGAAGTTTGCACAAGGTATTTGCTATCGGTGAGAGAGATAATTCAGGTGTTATTTTGCCTTCGGGTCGGCCGAGATGGGAAATTAAAATGATTTTTTTGGCGCCGTGGTCTAGCAAATAATTAATGGTTGGGAGACTAGCGCGAATACGGAGATCGTTTTCGACTTTGCTGTTTTTCAGAGGGACATTATAATCTACACGAACGAGAATTGTTTTATCTTTGACGTCAACATCTTTTATAGTTTTCATGAAAGTATTATTCATATTGTGATATAATGGTATTATGAAAAAAGTGAGGAATTACCAGCAGGTTATCGGGGAAACCATCGAGCATATGCGGCTCGAAAAGGGGTGGACGCAGGAGGATTTGGCCGAGGCGGTAGGTTCTAGCCAGTCGGCAATTCACCGAATTGAGAAGGGTGGGCAAAATGTGTCTCTTGAGATGGTGAAGAAGCTTTCGGAAGCCTTGGGTAATCAGATTCTCTCTATAAATGATTCGGCTTCGCAAAGTTTTATGATCCATGGTGGGAAAGAGTTGTCGGGTGAAATCACGATAAACACGTCCAAGAATGCGGCGGTGGGGCTCCTTTGTGCGGCGCTCCTCAACACTGGAAAGACAATTTTACATAGGGTGGCGCGGATTGAGGAAGTGTTCAGGATTATTGAAGTTTTGGAGTCGATTGGGGTAAAATGTCGCTGGACTAACCGACGTCGTGATTTGGAAATTATATCACCCCGTGAATTAAGATTGGATGAAATGGATATTGAGGCAGCAAGACGGACGCGATCAATTATTATGTTTTTGGGGCCACTTCTTCACAAATACGAAAAATTTCATATCCCCTATGCCGGCGGTTGTTCGCTAGGAACACGAACAGTAGAACCACATTTGCAGGCGCTTGAAAGCTTTGGCCTTAAGGTAGATGCAATGAAGAATAGCGGTTTTTATGAGGTGGAGGTTAACCGTGAAGTATTAAATGATAAATCCGATCGTTATATTGTACTTGCTGAACGAGGGGATACAGTGACAGAGAATGTGTTAATGGCGGCAGCGCTGAATCCGGGTAAAACGACTATCGTGGGGGCATCACCAAACTACATGGTGCAGGATATGTGTTTCTTCTTGGAAAGATTAGGAATTAAAATATTTGGGATTGGGACAACAAGGTTGACGGTTTACGGTAAACCATATTTTAATGAGGAAGTTGATTATTGCGTATCGGAAGATCCGATTGAAGCGATGAGCTTTATTGCGGCCGCACTAGTGACTCATTCGGAAATAAAATTGCTGCGAGCACCAATCGAGTTTTTGGAAATCGAACTAGAAGTTTTGAAAAATATGCATGCAGAGTACGAAAAATCGGAAGAGTATTTGTCGGCGAATGGGCGAACACGGTTGGTTGATTTGACGATCAAGAAATCTAAATTGGTGGCACCGGTGGACAAAATTCATCCGATGCCGTTTCCGGGGCTTAATATTGATAATTTGCCGTTTTTCTCGGTGATAGCGGCGGTGGCAGAGGGTAGGACACTCATTCATGATTGGGTTTTCGAAAATCGGGCGGTGTATATTACGGAATTGTCTAACTTGAATGCGAAGGTAGAACTACTTGATGCTCATCGAGTGTATATCGAGGGGCCGACAAATTGGCGCCCGGCGGAGCTAGTGGCACCGCAGGCTTTGCGCCCGGCAGTGGTGATATTGATTGCGATGTTGGCGGCGCCAGGAAAGTCAATCTTGAGAAACGTGTATCCGATTAATCGTGGGTATCAGGATTTTGCTTTGAGACTCCGACATTTGGGGGCCGACATTGCGCCGCTGACTGGCATCTAATGCTATAATGGTGAAATGGATGCGATTTTTGAAGGCTTGAACCCGGCGCAGAAAGAAGCAGTGGAAACGCTTAGTGGCCCGCTTTTGATTTTGGCTGGAGCGGGATCTGGTAAAACTAAAACTTTGACGCATCGAATTGCAAATTTAATTACGCACGGAATACAGCCGCATCAGATTCTTGCAGTAACCTTTACGAATAAGGCAGCAAAGGAAATGCGCGAGAGGTTATGGAAACTTCTGTATGTTCGCTCTCGGGACGGGTCGCTCGCTCCCGTCGTCACGGGGCTCGCGCCCTCATCCTCGGTCGTAACCTCCGGAAGCCCTCGAATTGAACATACAGAAGCTCCTGAACCTCCACGAAGTTTTATGCCATATATGGGAACATTTCATGGAATTGCAGTGAAGATTCTACGGATGGAAGCGGACGCGGCGGGGCTAGACCGGAACTTTGTGATTTATGATACAGATGACCAAGTGTCGTTAATTCGGCGGATTATGAAAGATTTGAAGTTGTCGGACAATAAACAACTTAAACCAAAATCAATTCAGTCGATTATTTCAAGTGAAAAAAATAAAGGTAATGGGCCGGAAGAATATGCGGCGAGCGCTTTTTATCCAAATCAACAAAAAATCGCAAAAATTTTTGCAAAGTATGAGGTCGAAAAAAGCAGAGCAGGGGCGCTAGATTTTGATGATTTGCTTTTGAAAGAGTTGGAGATTTTGCAAAAACATCCGGAAGTGCGAAAAAAGTGGCAGAATAGGTTTGAGCATATTTTGATCGATGAATATCAAGACACGAACACGGTGCAGTATCAGATTGTGAGGCTGCTCGTGAACGATCAGAAAAACATTTGTGTGGTGGGAGATGATTGGCAGTCAATTTATTCGTGGCGAGGGGCGGATTTTACAAACATTTTGCATTTCGAGAAGGATTTTCCGGGTGCGAAGGTGATAAAACTGGAGCAAAATTATCGTTCGACAGGAAATATCCTTGAGGCATCACAAAAAATTATCCGCGAGAATAAAACGCGGACGGATAAAACCCTATTTACAGAAGCCGGGAAAGGTGAGCCGGTGGATATTGAATCTTTGCCGGATGAAAATGCCGAAGCGAACTTTGTGGCGCTTAAGATTTTGAATTTACAAAGGGAATATCCGGATTTTGCGGATTTTGCGGTGCTTTACCGGACGAATGCGCAATCGTATGCTTTTGAAAAAGCATTTATGAGTATGCAAATTCCGTATAAAATTGTGGGCGGGGTAAGATTTTACGATCGGAAAGAAGTTAAGGATGTGCTAGCGATTTTGCGTTTATGCGTAAATCAGCGAGACAAAGTGAGTCTCGGTCGAGTAGTGCAGAATGTTTTATCTGGAATTGGAGAAGTGTCACTAAATAAAATCATCAGTTTATTTGATGCTTTGAAAGACGAAGAGCCTTTATTTAACCCAGATTTGGTGGAGATATTAAAGTCAACCAGGGCCAGAAACGGTTTTTCTCGGCTGGTGAACTTTTTACACGAAGCCAGACAGATTGAAAATCCGGGAGACGTGGTGAAACGTGCGGTGGATTATTTTGATTTTGAGACTTTGACCGACGACGGAACGCCGGCGGCAGAGGATCGGATGCGAAACCTGGAAGTATTACAGTCCAATGCTTCGGTGTATGATACGGTGGAAGACTTTTTGGCGGATGCGAGTTTGATGTCGTCGGCAGACGAAGCGTCTGAAAGAAACTCAGTGACACTCATGACTATGCATGCGGCTAAGGGGCTAGAATTCCCAGTAGTGTTTATGGTTGGAATGGAAGAAGGGTTGTTTCCGGGGAGTCGAGCATTTGATAACGAAGATGAGCTGGAAGAGGAACGAAGGTTGGCTTATGTGGGGATGACGAGGGCGATGCAGAGGCTGTTTTTGACCTATGCGGTTTCGAGATTTACGTTTGGTGATCGGAACTATAATATGCCGTCAAGATTCTTAATGGAGCTGGGGTATAATCCGTATGGTTCGGCAGGGTATAAAGATGAAGACGGAGACGGATTTAAGGATTTTTCTGATTTTTCAGAAGAGGATTTTGATCCATTCCCGGAAGATTTGCCGATTTTTGAATAAAACGTATTAGCTTGACTTTTTGTTGTAAGTGTGATATAATTATAAGAGGTAGTCAAAATATTGACGCAGTATTTTTATAGATCATGGGAGGTTTTTGTTTTGAGACTTAGGGCTATTGGAATTTTTTTATGTGAGGCGATTTTAATCTCCGTATTGGTTGTTTTCGTGTGCAACACTGGTGTTGGCGCCAGTGCTGATACTAATGTCAGTGCTGAAATTGACGTTGACGTGGTAACTGAGATTACGACGGAACCGGTTACGGTTGGACCGATTACGGTTGAACTGGTCACGGCTGAACCGGATTTGGAAGTCGTAACTTCGAATGATTCTAAAGAGCAAGGAGCGAAAAAGCAGAAGGTAGAACTAGAATTCGGAGAAAAGACAGTCGAAGAGTATATTGATTTAGAATGGGTCAAAGAACATCTTTATCTGTACTATACTGACGAAGAAATTCGGCAAACTGGGCAAATTGTTCAGGCTGAAGATTTAATTGCAGATTCTCAAACGGTTTGGAGTGCTCACGTGTGGGTAATCTTGGGCCGTGTTGGTGCGTCGGGGTTCGAGCAGAACGATTCTATAATTGGAATTTTGTCTGCGCGGAACCAGTTTAGCACGTACACGGAAGACAGTTTGAGCAAAGAGGTCGATCCGAGGATTGATTGGATTGTGCGGGATGTCTTTGCACGTAAGATTTTGGAGGATATGGGAGCTCCCGAAGAGGATGTCGGCAGGACGATGCCGGCTACACACCTATTTTTCAAGGCGAGCGGCGGAATCTATAATTATTTTTATCGCTACTGTTGGGGTGATCAATATGATCCATTTGATGCGCCCCATAATCCCTATGATAACTAAAAACCCGGCCCTTAGTGGGCCGGTTTTTCATTCGTTAATATGGTCTGGGATAGGAGATTTGAACTCCTGACCTCACGCACCCCATGCGTGCGCGCTACCGAGCTGCGCCAATCCCAGTAAATTATAGGAGATTTGAACTCCTGACCTCACGTACCCGCAGCGTAAAGCGCTACCGAGCTGCGCCAATCCCAGGAGCTGAATGGTCAGGGTGATCAGACTTGAACTGACGACCTCGGCGTCCCGAACGCCGCGCGCTACCAACTGCGCCACACCCTGAAAAAATGGTCTGGGTGACAGGACTTGAACCTGCGACCTCAACGTCCCAAACGTTGCGCGCTACCAACTGTGCTACACCCAGATGGTTTTATTATATCACAAAAAAAGAGAACATAAAAGCTTTTGTGTTCTCTTACGATGTGATATTATAAAAAGAGATAAAGGAGATCACAAGTGGCGGAAAATTTACCAAAGAAGCCGATAATGAGGCCAGGTGCAAATAACAAATCGAATACAGTGCGGAGTATTTTGTTTACGTTTATTTTGTTATGTTTTGGAGCGTTTTTGATTGCGAACATGAATTATGGTGATACGAAAAAAGATGAAGTGCCAATTTCGGATGTGATTCAGCGGGCGAATGATCCAGAGGGAAACATTGCGAAAATCACCGTCACTGGTAATTCGCTTGATATCACTTTGAAAGGTAAAGACAAGCCGACTGAAATTTCGCGCAAAGATCCATCTGGCACGTTATATGATCAAGGTTTAATCAATTATTGTGACGGTTTGGAAGGAGAGGAACTTACCGGGTGCCAAGAGACTTATCCGGTAATCGAATACAAGGAAGATGTCGACGTGTGGGGGATTGTACTAAATATTGCATTGACGGTGCTCCCGATTGTGGCGCTTGTGTTTTTCTTCTCTTGGATGATGAAGCAAGCGAATGCGGCGAACAACCAATCGATGTCGTTTGGAAAGTCACGAGCTAGGCTTTATGGGCCAGATAAAAAGAAAGTGACTTTTAAGGACGTAGCGGGTAATGAATCTGCTAAACAAGACTTAACCGAGATTGTTGATTTTTTGAAAAATCCGAAAAAATACGAGAAACTGGGTGCGAAGATTCCGCGTGGAGTCTTGCTTGCCGGTGATCCAGGTACTGGCAAAACTTTGATGGCGCGCGCAGTAGCGGGTGAGGCTGATGTGCCGTTTTTCTCGATTTCTGGTTCGGAGTTTGCGGAGATGTTTGTAGGTGTGGGCGCAAGTCGGGTGCGAGATTTGTTTTCAAAAGCAAAGAAAAATGCACCATCGATTATATTTATTGACGAGATTGATGCGGTCGCACATAAACGTGATGCTAAGGGTGGCGCTGGGCGTGAAGATGAGCAAACTTTGAATCAAATTTTGGTTGAAATGGACGGGTTTGATAATGATTCGGGCGTGATTGTGATGGCGGCGACTAACCGGGTGGATATGCTAGACAAAGCACTGCTTCGTCCGGGGCGTTTTGATCGACATGTAAATGTGACTTTGCCGGAACGAAAAGACCGTTTGGAAATTTTAAAAGTGCATTTTAAGGGTAAGCCGGTGGAAGAAGATGTGGATTTAGAGTCGCTAGCAAAGAAGACGGCAGGTTCATCTGGTGCGGATCTTGCAAACATCGCGAACGAAGCGGCGATTGGTGCAGCGCGTGAGGGACATAAGGCGATTTCAAATAAAGACGTGGTAGAGGCTTTTGAGCGAGTGGCGATTGGGCCAGCGAGAAAAAGTAAGGTGATGAACGAGAAAGAAAAGAAAATTACGGCGTATCATGAGGCGGGGCATGCGGTTGTGGGGCATGTGTTGCCGGATTCTGACCCGGTGCATAAGGTAACGATTATTCCGCGTGGGAATACTGGTGGGGTGACTTGGTTCTTGCCACCAGAGGATCGCAGCTATAAGAACATCTATGAGCTCAAAGATATTTTGGCGCGGGCGATGGGTGGACGAATGGCGGAGAAATTGATTTTTGGCAAAGATGCAGTAACGACTGGCGCATCGTCGGACTTAAAAAACGTAGCGCAGCTTGCGAAGTCGATGATTCTCGAGGAAGGTATGGGTGAGGGGACGCGGAACTTGGTGTTTCCGAGCGAAGCCACTGGATACTATACTATTACTACTGATAAGCCGTATTCGGAAAAAACTGCAGAACTAATCGACGCGGAAATTAAGAAGCTGTCGGACGAAGCAGCGAAACGTGCGGAAGAAGTTTTGAAAGCAAACAAAGCGGTGTTAGATAAGTTGGCCGAAGAACTTTTGCAACATGAAACGCTTGAAGAGGCAGAGCTTGAGCCGATTTTGAAGTCAGCAAAATTGCCAGAAACAGCAAAGCTTTACAAATAAACAAGGAGGATAATTGTGGAGAGGTTCCTGGATTATTTTAAGCCAGAAAAGTACGTATTAGATTTGGCCATTGATAAGCACAAAAAGACGATTAGTGGGGTGGTGACGGTTAGTGGTCAAGTGCTAGACGAGACGGTAAAGTTTCACGCAGTAGATTTAAAAGTCACGGATGTTCTTGTGGATGGCAAGAAGGCTGAATTTAAGGCGGATGGAAAGGAACTTACAATTTTTAAGGTGCCGCTAGGTGAAGCGGAGATTGCCATATATTATAATGGTAGATTGAACGAAAATATGGAGGGGGCGTATCTTTCGACCTATGAATATGATGGCAAGACCGAGATAATTGTGGCGACGCAATTTGAGAGTCATTATGCTCGCGAGGCGTTTCCGTGTATTGATGAACCGGCGGCGAAAGCCGTGTTTGAACTTTCGATCACGACCGATAAGGATGATTTGGTGTTGTCAAATACACCAAGGTTAAAGAACTATCCGTCGCCGCGTCGCTCGCGCCCGTCGCCACGGGGCTCGCGCGCTAACGCTCGCGCTGCCGCGCTCCGCAATGCGCCGGAAGTTCTTTTAACCTCGGTGTTTGAACCGACGCCAAAAATGAGCACATATTTGTTGGCGTGGGTGATTGGAAAGTTTCACGGCAAAACGGTGACAAATGCGCATGGTGTCGAGATTACAACCTATACGACTCTGGCGCAGAGCATTGATGCGGTGGATTATGCAAACGAGATTGCAGCAAAAAGTTTGGAGTTTTACGACGATAATTTTAAGGAACCATATCCTCTAAAGAAGTTAGATCAAGTGGCGTTGCCGGATTTTGAAGCGGGAGCAATGGAAAACTGGGGGTTAGTAACTTATCGCGAATCGATGATGCTAGTTTCTGATAATGCCACGCTCGGCACCAAGAAGTCTGTGGCACTAACTGTGGCGCACGAACTTTCGCATCAGTGGTTTGGGGACCTTGTAACAATGAAGTGGTGGGACGACTTATGGTTAAATGAATCGTTTGCGAGCGTGATGGAGTATTTTGCGGTCGATGCAATACATCCAGAATATAAGATTTTTGAAGGGTTTTTTACGGGCGATACTTATGCGGCTTTGCTCCGTGATGCTTACACTGGTGTGCAGTCGGTGCACCAGGAGGTAAACGATCCGGCGGAGATTGCTACGCTGTTTGATTCGGCAATTGTGTATGCTAAGGGTGCGCGGTTAATGTTGATGTTAATTCGTTTGATGGGTTGGGAGAACTTTTGCAAAGGGCTAGTGGATTATTTTGATAAATATAAATATCAAAATACAGCCGGTGATGATTTGTGGGCGAGTTTGAAGCCCTATGCGGAGTTTGATCCGAAGGAATTAATGCACGCGTTTATTGACCGGCCGGGATATCCGGTAATCACGAGTGAGGAAGGCGATTTTACAAAATATTCACAGAAGCGGTTTTTGTTAGATGGGCCGATGGAGGATTCGGATTGGCCACTACCGGAAATTACTGAAGATATGTCGGGACATTATGTGTTGAATTTGAGTGAGACCGAGTTTAATGAAAGGTTGGCGAATTTTGACAGGTTGGGGCTAGAAGAAAAGTTGAGGCTTTTGATTGACCGGGATTTAATTACGAAATCGGGGTTGCAGAGTGCCGCATCGCTAGTGTCACTGGCTTTAAAATTTAAGAACGAATCGGCGCCGGCGGTATGGAATAAGGTATCGTCACTAATTGCGAATTTGAGAATATACTTTGACGCCGAATCAGAAGGTGAAAAATTACTAAAAAAATACGTGTTGGATTTGGTTGACGAAAAATTAAATGAAGTTGGCTTGGTGACTCGTGATAATGATGGCGAAGAGGAAATTCGGCTGAGGGCAAATTTGCTCGGACTTGATTATTTTGCGGAAGATGAGGCGCGGCTAAAGAAGCTAGCAGCGATGTATTCTGAAAATTACGAAGAGATGGATAAAGAAATTCGTGACGATATTTTGAGTGCAAAGGTATATTTAGAGCCGAAAATAGTTGAGACTTATTTAGAAAAGTATAAGTCGGTGGTAGATCCGGATGTAAAGTTTGACTATCTCGCGGCGGCGTGTTTGGTAAAAGACGAAAAGCAGCTGGAAAAAATGTTAGCGCTACTTGGTAATGTTGAAATCGTGAAACCGCAAGACCAGTTGTATTTATTTATTTATCTTTACCGTAACCCGAAGGCGCGTAAGAAGACATTTGAGTGGCTAACAAAGAATTGGGATTTCGTGAAAAAGACTGGCGGGGACAAGACGCTTAGTGACTATCCGATGTTCGTGGCGAGACTCGCGAGAACTGAAGATGAGCTTGACGAGTTTGTGAAGTTTTTTGGACCGATGAGAAGAGATCTAGCACTTTCAAGGGCGATACAAATTGGTGAAAATGAGATTCGGGCGCGAGTGAAGTTAATTCAAGAAAATCAACCAGCGGTTTTGCGGACGCTAACGGAATATTTTAGCAGTAAGTAGTGCATACCTATGCTATAATTTAAGCATGAATGTTTTGGCGTATGCGAAGGGGGTAGAAAAATTGGTCGACCCGGTGATGGTCGGAAAAGCTCACTATATGCAGACAAAACTAGCAAAGATGCCGGTTTGGCTGCAGAAGAAAATCGTTGTTTCATCAGCAAAAAAGGCCGATAAAATGCCGTTTGTGGTGGAACCGTACTGCTCGTTTCTATTTTACGAGATTCCGGTGCCGGAGAGGGTGCAAAAGTTCATGCCTGAGGGGTTTGTGCCGGCGAAATCGGCAGTCTTTGAGGGTGATGAGGAAAAATACTACGGAATTGTGTCGATGTTTCGGATTCATACGAGTGTGTTTTGGGGTGCGAGGGCAGAGTATTATTTGATGGCAGAGAACACTAAGACTGGGCTTTTGTCGTGGGTGATGATGGATTATATCAGTGACACAATTTCGTATGACGAAAAACATGGTTTGAAATCGCCAGATGTGCACGGTGCGGTGATGACGACGACTTGTGAGGGGGATTTTGTGTGTGAAATGAAAAACACGGATGGTTCGAAAAAAGTGGAGTGCTTGGCGAACTTGATGAATGCCAAAATGAGACCATTAAATCAAAGGCTTTGGATCGAGGGGAACACGTCGATTGCTTATGGGCGACTTGCCGGTGAGCCGGACGGAGATTTGTTTTCTTTGACATTCTTTCCGGAAGAAATGAAGCAGGCACTAGATATTCCATTAAAAGATGTGGATCATTTTTATGTAGCTTCGTCTCGGGTTGGAAAGTTTGGTGCGGTGCTTGATAAAGTGGTGAGTTTTCCGTTTGCGCAACATATGTTGTCGGATTCGCCGGGAGTACATACGCATTATGGCAATGAAGAAGCTTTACGCGATGCGGTTTTGAAAGTTGATTTTAAAAAAATCAAGAGTGTTCATAAATAAAAAACGCCCTGGTGGGTGTTGAGTAGATGGTGCCCGAGACAGGGGTTGAACCTGCACAGTATTGCTACCACTAGCACCTGAAGCTAGCGCGTCTGCCAATTCCGCCACTCGGGCACAAAGAGATTATAGCATAAAAAATCCCCGGTGGCTATTGTCACCGGGGTAAAATTAGGGAGCACTCAGGCCGAGAAAAGAGTAAAAGGAGGATAAAAAGGAGGATGTCATTGGTGGTGTTACGAGGCGAGCAGGAGGTTAAAAGGGGGAAATTATTTCGACGGAAGTAGAAGATCTGGTTCGCTCTTGCATATCTATAAAGCTCGGGTGCTCCACTAATTTTCGACGATTAATTTGCATGTCCTCGAGACTTTTTTCTCCGTTGTAGATGCAACAGAAAAAGTAATCTCTTGGCTGTTGAAATGGGATGACTTTACTGTGTTTCAGTGGCTTTAAGCTGAGTGTCCATTTGTTGATTTGATAAATTACGAAACCGTTTTTTTCGAGCAATGTTCTGATTAGCTCTGATTGGTTTGATGTTAAGTGAACTGTTACTTCGTATTGCATACGTGTATCCCCCTAGAATCAGTTCTATTACTATTATACCATACATTTTGAAAAAACACAAGAGGCTAAATGATTTTTATTTGATATAATAGAGATATAGTTGGAGGTAACATGATAGCGACCAATTTTAAGATTGAGATTGACGAAAAACGAGCCGAGGGGATTTTGAAGGAAATAGCTCGGGACAAGATGAGTGGATGGTTGAATTTGCCGCGTAGATATGATATGGGGGAGTTCGCGAGGATTAAAGAGGCGGCACAGAAAATTCAGGAAGAGAGCGAATACTTAGTATGTATTGGAATTGGCGGGTCGTATTTGGGGCATCGAGCTATTATCGAGGCTTTGAGGCCTAAATCTGGGACAAAGATTATCTACGCCGGGAATTCGTTGAGCCGGAGAGAGCTTGAACGAGCTTTAAGTGAGGTGGGGGATGCAGATTTTTCGATTAATGTGATATCAAAATCTGGGACGACTTTGGAGCCGGCGATAGCTTTTGAGGCTTTTAAGAAAAAATTGTTTGAAAAATATGGTGAGGAAGAAGGGAAAAGTCGGATCTATGCGACGACGGATGCGAAGGTGGGGACTTTGCATGATGAGGCTGTAAGAAATGGCTATGCTAGATTTGTTGTGCCGGATAACATCGGTGGCCGATACTCGGTGTTGACGGCGGTGGGGCTACTTCCGATGGCGGTGGCTGGAGTCGATATTGACAAACTACTGGAAGGAGCAGCGGAAGCGGTAGAGTCGGCGGTGCGGCCGGCGGTAGAGTATGCGACGATGCGGCATAGCTTAGGCACAAAGGGTTATGATACGGAAGTGTTTGCGAGTTTTGAGCCGGCGACAATGTTTTTTAATGAGTGGTTGAAACAGTTATTTGGAGAGTCGGAAGGTAAAAATAAGCAAGGGATTTTCCCGGCGGCGGTGATTTATTCGACAGACTTACATTCGATGGGCCAATTCATGCAGGACGGAAGGCGGAATCTGTTTGAAACGATTATTGATTATCCAACTGACGAGATGAATGCTAAGGTGGTGCAAGCGGTAAAAATCGCTCATATGCAAGGGGGGATTCCGGTACTTACGATTACGCCATCTAGTTACGATGAGAAGGGGTTTGGGGAGCTGGTGTATTTCTTTGAGCTAACGTGTGCGATTTCGGCGAAAATGTTTGGTGTGAACCCGTTTGACCAACCGGGCGTAGAAGCTTATAAGAATGAGCTCAAAAAATTAATGGGAGAAAAATAATGAAAAAAAGGGTGGTATTAGCGCTAGGCGGTAATGCTTTACAAAAAAATGGCGAAGCAACGGCGGAAGCACAGAAAGCAATTGCGATGGAAGTGGGGGAGATTGTAGCGAAACTAGCGGATAAATACGAGATTATTATCGCGCATGGCAATGGACCGCAAGTAGGAAATATTTTGATCCACGAGGAGTCGGCTGGTACTGAGAAAGCTCCAGCGATGCCACTTGAAACAGCGGTAGCGATGAGCCAAGGACAAATTGGTTATTGGTTGACTCAGGCGATAAATAACGCATTTTTGAAAAAAGGTCGGAATGCGAAGGTGGTGACGGTGGTTTCTCAGGTAGTAGTAGATAAGGCAGATGCGGCGTTTAAAAATCCGACCAAGCCAATCGGGCAATTTTATACCGAAAAAGAAGCTAAAAAAATGGCATTAGTGAAGGGCTGGACGGTAAAGGAAGATGCTGGGCGGGGGTGGCGAAGAGTGGTAGCATCACCAAAACCGATTGATATTGTGGAGAAGAAGGCGATTTTGGAACTGGTGAAGGACGGGGTGATCGTAATCGCAGCCGGGGGTGGTGGGATTCCGGTTTATCGGACGCGAGTATTGAAACGCTTAAAGGGCATTGACGCAGTGATCGATAAAGATTTTGCGGCCGAAAAATTGGCGGAGCTAACGAAGGCGGATATATTCGTGTCGGTGACGGCGGTGCCAAATGTGTATTTGAATTTTGGAACTAATGAACAAGAAGCTTTGGGTGAGGTGTCGGCGACTGAAATGACAAGGCTAAAAAAATATGGATATTTTAAAGCCGGTTCGATGCTGCCAAAAGTTGAAGCAGCGGTGGCGTTTGCAAAAAAAGGCGGAACGGGAATAATTACGGATATCGAAAATGTGGAAGCGGCTCTAAAAGGTAAGGCGGGAACGATTGTTAGGTAAAGCAAAAAGCTTGCGCTTAAAGTTATTTTAAGCTACAATAGACTTAAGTAAAAAGGGTGATACAATGGATTTTTACGGAAGAGACTTTTTAAAAATCTTAGACTTTAGCGAAGACGAGCTTCGTTATATGTTGGCAACGGCAAAAAAATTCAAAGAATTAAAACATGAGGGAAGAAGCCATAAGTTTTTTCCGGATAAAAACATTGCGATTTTGTTTGAGAAAACGTCGACACGAACTAGATGTTCGTTTGAGGTGGCCGGGTATGACCTCGGTATGGGGGTAACTTACCTTGATCCGACAGGTTCACAGATGGGGCACAAGGAGTCGATTGCAGATACGGCGCGGGTGCTCGCGAGATTTTATGATGGAATTGAGTACCGCGGATTTGATCAGAAAATTGTAGAGGATTTGGCAAAATATGCTGATGTGCCGGTTTGGAATGGTCTTACCGATGAATGTCACCCAACTCAGGTGCTAGCGGACTTCATGACGATGGAAGAGCATTTGGGGAATTTGAAAGGGTTAACTTTGGCGTTCGTGGGAGATGCGAGGAATAATGTGGCAAATTCTTTAATGGCAATGAGCGCGAAAATGGGTGTAAACTTTATTGCTTGCGGGCCGGAAGAATTGAGGCCAGCAGATGAGTTGGTGGAAAAATGTCGGGAAATCGCAAAGAAGAATGGTTGCACTATTACGGTGACAAGTGACCTTCATGCGCTAGACGATACAGCGGATGCAATTTATGCCGATGTGTGGTTGTCGATGGGCGAGGATAAGGAAAAATGGGGCGAAAGAATTGAACAGCTGAAACCATACCAGGTGAATATGGAGATGATGAATCGGGCGAAGCCGGGCGCGGTGTTTTTGCATGCGTTGCCATCATTCCACGATCTAAATACATCAGTGGCACGAGATGTTCATGAAAAATTTGGGCTTTCGGAAATGGAAGTGACTAACGAAGTGTTTGAATCGGAACGTTCGATTGTGTTTGATGAGGCGGAAAACCGGATGCATACTATTAAAGCAGTAATGTTTTTAACGCTCTATGAAAGGAGAGAAAAATAATGCGAAGTACAATTTGCAATTTCAGCGAAATTGCGCCTGTGAAGAAGGTGTTGCTACACCGGCCAGGGGAAGAGTTTTTGAACTTGACGCCGAATTCACTTAGTCGGTTGCTGTTTGATGAGATTCCGTATCTCAAAGTAGCACAGCAAGAGCATGACGCTTTTGCAAATGCTTTGAGAGCAGAAGGTGTCGAAGTGGTTTATGTGACGGACTTAATCGCAGAGGCTTTAGACGCCGGTGGCAGGACTGTGCGAAAGAAATTCATTGAGCAGTTTATCGCTGAGGCTGGAGTGACATCGGCGAAACTAGCTAAACATTGTTTTGAATTCTTAAATAGTTTCAAAGACAACCGTGATTTGGTAAAAAAATGTATTGCGGGTACGGATATTACCGAGTTAAAGAAGCTCCGAAATGTTTCGGGATTTTATGCGACGCGTGATATTGGTAAAATGATATTAGACCCAATCCCGAATATTTACTGTCCGAGAGATCCGATTTCTACGATTGGTTATGGCGCAACGTTGCATAGAATGTGGGCGCCGACGCGTAACCGCGAGTCGATGTTCTTTGATTATGTGTTTAAGTACCACCCATTCTATACTGATACGAAACTATATTATGATCGCACGGAGCCGTATTCGATTGAAGGTGGCGACATTATGGTTTTGTCGAAGGAAGTAATTGCAATTGGTATTTCGCAAAGGACAGAACCGGATGCGATTGCGGATTTTGCGAGAAACCTGTTTAAAGACAAGAAAAACACCTTTAAATATGTGCTGGCAGTTGATATTCCGGACGAACGCAGTTTTATGCATCTTGATACGGTGATGACGCGAGTAGATGTAGATAAGTTTGCAGTACAGGATGCGATTATGGATATTTCGACGATTTACGAGATTACGAAGGGGGCTGGCGGAGAGCTCGACATTGTTGAAATTCACCAAAGTTTGCAGAAGGTGCTGGAGAAATATTTACATCTGAATAAGGTGGAGCTGATTAAATGCGGTAATGGCCGAAGGATTGACGCCGAACGTGAACAGTGGAGCGACGGTGTGAACTTATTCTGTATCAAGCCGGGTGTAGTAACGGCGTATGATAGAAATTTCGTTACAAACGAGGCGCTTAGAAAACATGGTATCAGGGTAATCGAAATCCCGAGTTCAGAATTGTCACGTGGACGTGGTGGGACGCACTGTATGACGATGGCATTAGTCAGAGAGGAGGAATAGGTAGCGATTAGACATCACTAGGGGGATAATATCAACTTAAAGAGGAAAACAAATGTTTAGAAAGAAGAATCGAAGCAAGAGACGCAGTCGTGCAATGCTCTCAGCATATTCGATTATCATGATTCTAATTATCTTGCTTGGTATTTTGTCGCATGTGTTGCCGAAAGCCAAATACATGGCGGCACCGCTTGATGATGAAGTTCCAAGCGTGGAAGTTGGCCCTGGTGAGTGGGAAGGTGAAGTGCCGGCGGAAGGCGTAAAAGAGGCGCCTGATGTTTTGCCGAACGGAGAAACTTTTACTCCCGAGGTCGGCGATGAAGTTCCAGCTGAACTTCCTGGTCAGGCTGAGCCGGTTGCACCCGAAGCCATAAATGCACCCGAAGAAGGCGGTGAGGTGATGCCAATCGGTGAAAACTTGTTGGATTCGGACGAGGTTTTCGATACTAAGGAAGCTTGTGAAGAGGTTAATGGCGAGGAAGGCTGTGTAATCGTAGACGGCTCTGGTGTCGCTGGCGCAAAACTCTATCAAGTTTTGATGGCCCCGATTCTTGGGTTTGAAAACGCAATTGACGTCTGTATCTTTGTGATGGTGCTCGGCGGCTTCCTAGCGGTAATGGCAAAGACCAAGGCTTTGGAAACTGGGATCAAGATTTTAGTCAAGAAGATGAATGGCAAGGAATATTTATTGATACTGCTTCTCATGTTTATCTTCTCGATACTCGGTACGACTTACGGGTTCCTGGAGGAAAGCGTCGGGTTTTATGTACTGATTGCGGCGACTATGTTCGCGGCAGGGATGGATCCGCTTGTCGGTGTGGCAACTATCCTACTTGGTTCGGGCGCAGGCGTGCTAGGTTCCACAATCAACCCATTTGCGACCGGTGTTGCTATATCAGCGATGAAGGATGCTGGAATTGAGTTTAACCAGGGCACAATCATTTTGATAGCAGTGGTGCTATGGCTTACAACTTTGGCAATTGCAGCGTTCTTTGTGGTGAGATATGCAAAAAAGGTGCAACGTGATAAAGGGTCAACATTCTTAAGTCTTCGCGAACAGGCGGTAGCTGAAAAGAAATACGCAAAGTATTTGGAAAACAAAGACGAAATTGAAAAACTAACAGGTAAACAAATTGCTTCGCTAATTATATTTGGCTTGACCTTCCTTGTAATGATTGTAGGGTTTATTCCTTGGGAAGACTTTGGAATTGAATTCTTCGTATCATGGACAGGGTGGTTGACTGGTGCGCCTCTAGGTGAGTGGTGGTTCTTTGAATCGGCATTGTGGTTCCTACTCGCAGCGATACTCATTTCGATTATCAACCGCCAAGGTGAACACGGGTTCGTAGATGCCTTCGTTGATGGTGCAGACGATATGATCGGCGTAGTATTGGTGATTGCGGTAGCACGTGGAGCATCGGTACTAATGGCTGAGACTTCGCTTGATAACTACATTATCTATAACGCGTCGAATTTCCTAGCGACATTGCCGGAAATGGCGTTCGTACCACTTAACTATATTTTGCACATTGTGCTGTCGGTACTGGTGCCATCTTCATCTGGCCTCGCGACTTTGTCGACACCGATTATCGCGCCGGTGGCTGCAAATCTTGGTTACAGCACCAACGTAGCAGCTATGACGATTGTATCAGCTAACGGTTTGGTAAATCTCATTACACCAACTTGTGGTGCAATTATGGCTGGTCTTGCACTGGCTAAGGTTGAGTATTCGACTTGGTTTAAGTGGGGAATCAGAGTGGTAGCATGTATTGCGGTAATTAATATCGTAGTGCTTTGTCTGTTCTCGCTGTAGTGCAACAGCAAAAAAATAGCCCCGCGGGGCTATTTTTTGTGGTATAATAAAGCTTATGGATAAGTTGTACACTTTAGGGCATCAAGTGCCAACCAAAAAAGATTTTATTGACACGGTAGATTTTGATCAGTCGGAGATAATTGACATTATAAAAGTGTCGCGAGTGGTAAGGGAATATATTAAAGGTGGTGGATATTTAAATTTGTTGTTTCATAAGACTTTAGCGATGCTGTTTGAACAAAAATCTACTCGAACGCGGGTTTCATTTGAGACGGCGATGGTGCAGCTGGGTGGTCATGCGATTAATTTAGCTCCGGGTGCAATCCAGCTTGGGGCGCACGAGACAATAGAAGATACTGCTGTAGTGCTAGGCAGAATGTGTGACATGATTATGTCAAGAGTCGACCGACATGAGTCGATTGAGGCTTTAGCCAAATATGCTAATGTTCCGGTGATTAACGGTATGAGTGATCGCGTGCATCCTACTCAGGGGGTTGGAGATATGATTACGGTCTTTGACCATTGGCCAACCGGTAAAAGGCCCAATGAACTTAAGTTTATCTTTGTTGGTGATGCAACGCAAGTTTGCAATACTTTGTGCGATATAACAACTAAGCTAGGTTTTAATTTTATACACTACGGTCCGGACAATCACAGAATTACGGATGAATGGCTAGAAATAGGCAGGAGAAACGCTTTGAAGTACGGTGGTTCATGTGAGTGGACGGATAATCCAGATTGTTTGAAAGGGGCCAACTTCATTTACACTGATGTTTGGTATGGATTATATGATAAGGAAACACCGAAAGAAGAATATATGAAAGATTTTTACCCGAAATATCAAGTGAATGATGAGATGATGAAGGCGACCGAAAATCCAGACTGTAAGTTCATGCACTGTTTGCCAGCTAACCGTAACGAAGAAGTAACTGATTCGGTGCTAGACGGTCCGAATTCGGTGGCATGGGACGAGGCAGAAAACCGTCTAACCGCCCAGAGAGGGCTGGTATTATATTTTGGTCGAGTTGCGCAAGCTGCGCTCGATTACATAAAGCAACAAAAGGAGGCTAAATAATGCCAAAGAAAAAATATAAGTTCAGACTGTTTTCGGCAGTGCTCGCGACAGTTTGTATAATTTTGGTTGGAGATGCCGTAGCACCAACAGCAGCCATCGGAAATTCGATGTATGTCTGGTGGGCGATTATGCTAATCGGCTTCTTTGTGCCGTATGCGCTAATTAGCGCCGAGCTTGGCACCCAGTATCCATCTGAAGGCGGGATGTATACTTGGATTAAAAAAGCCTTTGGGAAAAAGTGGGCTTCGCGCGTAGCTTGGTTTTACTGGGTGAACTATCCGCTTTGGATTGCGTCGCTGGCCGACCTTATTACCACTATGATAATGCAAATGTTTGGCATCGAGATGGAACTCTGGATGGTGCTGGCTTTGCAGGTGGGGTATATCGTACTGGTGACTGTACTAGGTATGCTTAGGATTTCTCAGTCGGACTGGGTATCAAATATTGGTGCAATAATAAAAATTTTGATTTTAGCTAGCATTGGTTTTCTTGGGTTTTATGTGTTGTTTACAAAAGGTACGGCTAATCCAATCGAGTCTTGGCACGATTTTGTGCCTTTGGCGTCAGCCGATGGTGGGATTGATTGGGCGGGGCTATCCTTTGTGTCACTTATTATTTTTAACATGCTTGGCTTTGAGGTGGTCGGTACATTTTATGATGATATGGATAAACCTAAGAAACAAATCCCGAAAGCAATCATTCTTGGCGGGATTTTGATCGCTATCTTCTACATCTTGCCTTCATTTGGTATGGGTGTCGGGACTCCGTTTGAAGAGATTCAGACAAACACAGGTTTTCTTGATTCATACAATGTGCTGATGGCAAACGCTGGATTTACCGAAGCGGCTATCCAGGCGGTGACAATCGTAGTGGGCGGGTTGTTTATCTTAACTTTGATTTCAAATGTGTCGTCTTGGAACTTTGGTGTATATTCGGTAATCGCTTACGCAGCAGAAGATGGGATGTTCCCGAAATCTTGGAAGAAGCGCAATAAAGATGGCGTGCCTTATATGGTGGGCGTATGGACTGGCGTAGTAGCTACGATTTTAGCGGTGGCTGGTATTATTTTGGCGTATTGTTTCCCGGAGTGGGAAGATGGTCAAAATATGTTCTGGGCGTTCTTTGATTTGTCGCTTGTATGTCTACTTTTGTCTTATATTCCGATGTTTGCAGCATTTATCAAGTTGCACAAAAAAGGCAAACAAGTTCAAAATGGCTACTGGATTAAAGTCGGTCCGGTGATGCGATGGCTGATGGGTATTGTGCCATTGTTGCTGTTATTCGTATCATTGTTCTTTACTTGGATTCCAGAGTTCAGTATAGAAGCGATTGCTGATAATGCTACTTTGCTAATAAGCTCGGCGGTGTGTATAGTAATCGGTGAAGTGATGGTTTGTAGGATGGTCCAGAAGGATAAGCGTAAGAAATTAGCTAGAAAAGCTAGAGCTTAAGGCGCAAATAGTTTATAATAAATAGTAGGGTGTAATGCCCTACTATTTAAGTTAAAGAAAGAAGGTTTTAAGTGAGACTAAATTCAACTCCCAAACAAGACGACTTTTATATGCCGTCGGAACTTGCACCTCATAAATGTACTTATCTACTATGGCCGGAGCGTCCGGATAACTGGAGAGGCGGTGCTAAACCGGCACAGAAGGCTTTTCGTGAAGTGATTGAAAAAATAGCAAAGCATGAACCGGTGGTTTTGGGGGTAAACCAGTCTCAGTATTCTCACGTGCTGGGGATGAATTTGCCAAACGTCCAAGTAGTGGAGATATCAAACAACGATTCGTGGATTCGCGATACTGGTGCTACGATGGTGGTTAATAATCAAGGTGAAATGCGTGCGGTGGACTGGGCTTTTAACGGCTACGGTGGTTTAGTTAATGGGATTTATTTTCCGTGGGATTTAGACGATGCTATTGCTAGTAAGATGGCGGCAATTGAGAAAGTTGACAGGTATCGCACAGATGATTTTGTGCTTGAGGGTGGCTCGGTTCATTCTGACGGCGAAGGCACTTTGCTTGTGACGGAAGAAACCCTACTTGATGAAGGGCGTAATCCAGGTAAGAGCAAGGAGGAAATTGAGAGATATCTATTAGACTATTGTGGTGCCGAGAAAGTTTTGTGGGTTCCTTACGGTATTTATAAGGACGAAGATACTAATGGACACGTTGATAATGTATGTCAGTTTGTTGCGCCGGGTAAGGTAGTACTGGCTTGGGAAGATAACACTTCCGATCCACAGCATGAGCGGTCGGTGAGAGATTTAGAATATTTGCAATCTGTGACTGATGCGCGTGGTCGCCAACTTGAAATTATAAAAATACATGTCCCGAATGTGGTAACTATTACTAAAGAAGAGTCGGAAGGTGTTGATGTAGTGGAGGGGACTTTTCCTCGTAATGAGGGCGATAGGTTGCCAGCTTCTTATATTAATTATTACAACTGTAATGGTGCGATAATTTTGCCCGTCTTTAATGATCCGCATGATGAAGCAGCGATCCGGACTTTGCAGGCGTTGTTCCCGGATAGAGTGATTGAAACGGTTTATGCGCGTGAGATTTTGCTTGGTGGCGGTAATATCCATTGTATTACTCAACAAGTCCCGAAGGTATGATATAATACGTTTATGGATAAATTATCGTTTGATGGGCCGATAGTTTTGGCTATTTTAGATGGAGTGGGGTTGGCGCCGGATGGACCGGGCAATGCGGTTTCAAAAGCAAGAACTTCGTTTTTGGGTAAAGCGGCGAGAGAGTGCCCGCATATTGCATTAGATGCGTCTGGCGAGGCGGTGGGATTACTTTCTGGGCAGATGGGCAACTCCGAAGTTGGGCACAATACAATGGGGGCGGGCAGAGCGATTAAGCAGGGAATTGCTAGAATTGAAGAAGCTTTTAATTCGGGCGAGATATTTAACTCGGACGCTTGGCGAGGGGTGATTTCGCGGATTACGAGAGAGAACAAGATTGTGGCTACAGTTGACAATTCTAGTGATGTATGGTATAATGAAAGGATGACACCTGCGACTTTACACTTTGCAGGGATTTTCTCAGATGGTGGGGTGCATAGCCATATTTCGCATTTGGAACAGATGATAGAGCGCGCTTATGCGGAGGGTATTCGGCGAATACGGGTGCATGCGATTTTTGATGGTCGAGATGTGTCGCCGCAGTCGGAGCCAAAGTTTATTAGAAGATTTGAGGATTTTGCGACTAGATTTCCGGATGCCGACATCAAGATTGCGTCAGGTGGTGGTCGGATGACGACGGTGGCAGATAGGTACGAAAACGATTGGTCGGTTGTGGCGCGGGGTTGGGATATGATGGTAAACGGTGAGGCAGACTATTATTTTAGGTCGGCAGAGGAAGGGGTGATGACGCTTCGGCGGCTGAATCCGGCGGTGCAGGATCAAGATTTGCCGGCATTCGTGGTGGTTGATGAAAAGGATCGGCCGGTTGGAAAGATTGAAAAAGGTGACGGGTTAATTTACTTTGACTTTCGGGCGGACCGGGCGATTGAGATAGCGCAGGCGTTTACGTACTGGGATTTTCCGTATTTTAATCGTGGTGGTTATACGCCAGATGATGTGTATTTTGTGGGGATGACAGAATATAATTCGGACACGCACGTGCCAGAACACCGTTTGGTGGAGCCAAGTAATATCACGGATACCCTAAATCGGTTTTTGAGCAAAAAAGAGATTAGCCAATTAGCAGTTTCGGAGACGGTAAAATTTGGGCATATTACGTATTATTTTAACGGAAATAGTTACGAAAAAGCAAACTTAGAGGAATTTTTGAAAATAGAATCGGATACTGAGCCGTTTGAGACGAGGCCTTGGATGAAGTCGGCGGAGATTGCAGATGCGGTGATTGAAAATCTGGCAAAATACAAGTTTATACGGCTAAATTTCCCGGGTGGCGATATGGTGGGCCACACGGCAGATATGGAAGCTACGATTGTGGCGATGGAAGCAATAGATATCGCGCTTTCTAGAATTGCGGCAGAAGTTGATAAAAAAGGTGGCGCAATGATTATCGTGGCGGACCATGGTAATGCCGAAGAACTACTAGATGAAACTGGCATGAAAAAAACTTCACACACTACCAACAAGGTGCCCTGCATTATTTATGATCATACTAGTAACCGACAAAAATACCAACTCGCTAAGTTGGACGATGCGGGACTTAAAAACATTGCGGCAACTGTGGCGGTAATGCTGGGCCAAGATGACTATCCGGTAGAATGGGGACGGCCACTGATTTCTGTGTTATAATCAGGGTATTATGAAAATTTCTAAAGCGATTATTCCAGTCGCCGGATGGGGGACGAGGCGGCTGCCAATTACCAAAATTATAGAAAAATCAATGCTCCCGGTGGGGAATCGGCCGCTAGTGGACTATTCGGTGCAAGAGCTCATAAAGGCTGGCGTTAAGGATATTTATATGGTGATATCCAATGTAGAACCTTGCCAGGTGCAGGAGTTTTACAAAGATAATTTGGCGCTTAATCAGTATTTGATTGACCGGGGTAAAGAGGATAGGTTGAAACTCGCAAAAACTTTGCCGGATGATGTGACGATTCACTATACCGTACAGGACCCGGCGGGTAAATATGGTACGGCGGTGCCGATTGCGATGGTGGTAGAAGAATATAAGATTGACGAGCCAGTGCTAGTGTTTATGGGCGATGATTTTATTTGGAATCCAGGAGGTGAATCGGCAGCGGAGGCTTTGATCCATGCGGCTGGTGAGGGTGAGTCGGCGATTTTAGGTGTAGAGATTGATAAGAAGGATGTCGAAAAGTACGGCGTTTTGTCGGAAGAGGATGGGAAATTGGTTGGCGTGGTGGAAAAACCTACTCCAGAGGAGGCACCGTCGAATCTAATTAATGTATCGAAATATATTATGGCGCCTGATTTACTAAAGCGAATCGTAAAATATGTTGAGGAGAATGATTTTGGACCGAAGGACCAGGAATACATGGTGACCGACCCGATTGATGAATATATTAAGGATGGCGGAGTAATGCGGGTGGCGCCAACCACCGGTGAATATCTTGATGGTGGTTCGGTTGAAGGTTGGCTACATGCAAACAATGTAGTTTGTAGATAAGAATTATAAAATACCATTTTTCGGATACGCTCAAGGGTGCTCGCCCAAGCTTATGGTCCTCAAAATGGTATTTTTATAATTCTTTCGCCATGCGTTCGAGTTTTCGGAAGTCGATTTTGTTGGCGCGGGTGAGGGGGAGCTCGTCAAGGAAGACTACGCGACGGGGAATTTCGTATTCCTTTAGGGTAATGCGGCGCTTGCCGATATAGAAGGGCGTCGTGGATTCTTTAGCAATTTTGCGACGAGTTTCGTTGTTTTTGCCGATGCCATCATTTACGACCACAAAGGCACAGGAAGCCCAGCCAAGTTTAGCGTCGGGCATTTTGACGACGTAACAGCTTTTGACAACTTCGTTTCTTGCAATGGACGCGCGGACGACTTCGTAATAAACTTTGGCTGGAACGGTGTTAATGAAGAAAGTGGCGCGACCGACTAAAGTAACGAAGCCGGTTTCGGAAACGGTGGCGAGATCGCCGGTGTTGATATAATTACGGCCGCGGATTTTCAGGATTTTTTCTTCGGTGAGTTCGGGGCGATTGAAGTAGCGTTTTAGGGTGTGTTTGCCGGAGACATAAAGTAGGCCAGTCTTACCAAAGTCGAGTTCTTCGCCGGTTTCGGGATCTAGAACCATAACGTGTGCGCCGGGGACAACTTTCCCGACGGTGTCGGGGTGGTAAGTAGAGCCAACAGCGACAGTGATGGAGCCGAGACATTCTCCGACGCCATAACCGTTACACATTTTGACGGTGGCACCATGCGCGGCAAAATAATCGGCAATATCGAGCGAAGCTTGCTTTTCGAGACGCTCGCCACCAGAAATACACATTTTGACAGAAGACAGGTCTAGATCTTCTGGTAAAACATTAGGGAGCATTGAAAAGAGAAGCGGAACGGCTTGGACGACGTTAATTTCTTTGCCAAAGTAATAAGGGTAATTGTCTTTGTCTAAGTCGGGGGTGAGGATGACGGAACTGCCGCCAATGATGGGAGTTAGGACCGAGGTCCAAAATCCGTAGGGGCAGTCAAATTTAACAAAAGAAAACCAAGTGCGGATTTCTTTATCCCACATTTTGATGCCGGAAGCGGCTTTGGAAAATAATGCGGCGGCAATCAGGGCTTTGTTGGTAAAAACCATAGGCTTGGGGCCGGAAGTGGAGCCAGAAGTAAAAGTAACTATGGCTTCGTTTTTGCCACCGAAGATATTTTTTGGAATATGCCCGCGATATTTTTCGGCGACTTTGCGAACTGTTTGTGCGCCTAACCAGATATGATCAAGGACGGACATTTCGATATCTTCTTCTTGCGAATCGTCGATATCCCCCTCATCGATTAATTTGCCATCAAGATTAAGGATGTTTTGGATGGTTTTGGCGTCGTGTTTTAGCTCTTTGATGCGTTTGTCGTTGTATTTATATGTAATGACTAGCTTAGAGTTAAATTCTTGGATGTAATGAAGCAGCGTTTCGCGGGGAGTTTTTTCGTCCAAAAAACTCACGATGGCGCCGATTTTGTTGGCGGCGAGAAAAATAAGGATGTTGTCATACATGCTACGTCCGGTTGCAACAGTGATGATGTCGCCTTTTTTGATGCCGAGCGCAAGGAAAGCTTTGGCGAGAATTTTGCGATCAGATTTAAGCTCGCGGCGAGTAAAATCAAATTCTTTTTGGTTGACGACAATTTGGTTCCAATGGCGAAAGCTGGATAGATTAAAGAGCGCTGAAATACTGAGTGGTGGCACAAAAGGATCTCTTTTTTGGCCTTTGATTTTTAACATTTTTACCTCGCTTGATTTAAACTTAAGGTGATTATAACACAAAGTTAAAAATAGTGATAAAAAGGCTTGACAATTTTTTGAAAAACGTTTATGCTCTAAAATAGAAAGGTGCAACATCAACATGAAAAAACAAACAATTGCAATTATAATCGGGGCGGTAGTCGGCGGCGCGTGGTTTTTTAGTGCGCCGGAGGCTTTTGCGAGTATGTCGGCGGGATTTACGGACCAAACTTTTTATGATTGCGTCGAGGCTGCATTCATAGTCGAGAATCCTAACGAAGCCATCCCTGAGACTGGGCTTAACGACGAACAACTAGCAAGGCTGGAGGAGGTGCAATGCGCTAATATTACAAGTGCGGATGGTGTCGAGAAGCTTTTGGGATTAAAAGTTCTTGTTTTAAGGTATAGCTGGATACCCTCGATTGATCTTTCACATAATCTTGAGCTTGAACATTTGAATTTGGCAGAGATTGGAGATTTGGTAGAGGAAGTCGACATAACCAATAATAAAAAATTGACATATTTTAATGTGGATATCGGTAAGATTGTAGATTTTGATACGAGTGAACTATCTATGGAATTAAATGGAAAAGAACTAAAAGTGCAATTAATGCCACCGCTAAACTTTTTATGTTTTGGAGTAGAGCCGTTTTTTGGCCATACATTTTGTCGAAGTATTACCGAGGATGGACACTACAGCTTTGATTCTGATACTGGAATCTTGACTATATTTGATGTTACGGATTACGATGGACTAATTAGTGTAGAAGAATTTGGGATACCTGACTCGGTGATTTTTGGCCCATTTTATTTGAGAATGCCATACCAACTACCAGAGGAACCAGTGGTGCCAGAGGAGCCGGAAGAGCCAGAAATCCCGGTGCCAAATACGGGTAGTAATACTAAAACCGAGAACGCAAGTGCTGAGGCGATTGACTATGTGGCGATTGCGGCCGGGGGTATTATCGCGATTATGATAGCAGCATATTGTGGACTAGCGGCGCGACGCAAATAGATGAAAAATAGGTAACTAGCACTCTTGACGTGAGAGTGCTAGTTTGTTATACTGGGGGTATGCAAGCAGAATTTAGTGAAATTATGAATCATTTGTCGGAAAATGCGAGGTTTGCTTTGCAAAAAGCCGACTTTTATAGTAAAAGGTATAATAACGGTTACATGGGGACGGAACATCTGCTACTTGGTGTGATGTCGATAGATACGTCGACTGGTGCGAGGTTGGTACGAGACGAAGGTGCGACTCTTGAGGAAGTAGAAAAAGCCCTTAATAAGGTAGCGGTGGAGGTGCCCGGAAGCGATATGGCGATGATGTCATTATCGGAGGCAGTGATTTTGACGCTTCGGATGGCGCAAAACTACGTTAAAGAGCAGGGCCTCACGGTAATTGGGACGGAGCATATATTATATGCACTACTTAGTCAGCCAAACTCGCGAGCGTCGCTGATTTTGATGGGGCTTAAAGTTGATAATGAAAAAATTTTGGACGAGATTGAGGATTTGGTAGAGGAGCAAACTAAAGACGAAAAGTTAAAAGCTGAAAAAGCGAAGTATCTAAAGAAAAAGCCGCTTAAGTTTCTTAGCCGTTACGGGAAGGATTTGACCGAAGAAGCAAGAATGGGCAAATTAGATGCGGTGATTGGACGTGAACAGGAGATTGAGCGGGTGGTGACGGTACTTTCTCGTCGAACAAAATCGAATCCGGTATTAATTGGTGAAGCTGGGGTAGGTAAGACGGCAATCGTGGAGGGGCTCGCTACGAGGATTTCTAAGACGCAGGTACCGGGGAATTTGATTGGTAAGCATATTTACCAGGTAGATTTATCGTCGGTAGTAGCCGGGACGAAGTTTCGGGGAGAATTTGAGGAACGAATTAAGGGGATTATTGACGAGGCGACGGGGGACGATTCGATACTGCTCTTTATTGACGAGATTCATCTGCTTTGTGGCGCAGGTTCAAGTGAGGGTTCAATGGACGCGGCGAATATTTTGAAGCCGGCGCTGGCGCGAAATTCGATCAATTTGATTGGTGCGACGACACTAGACGAATATCGCAAGACGATTGAAAAGGACAAGGCACTTTCGAGGCGTTTTCAGACCGTAATGGTGGAGGAGCCATCAGCGGCGGTGACACTTAGGATTTTGAAGGGCATAAAGGGACATTACGAAAAACACCATGGTGTGGTAATTTCGGACGCAGTTCTTGAAACTGCCATTACGATGAGCCAGAGGTATATTAATGATCGGTTTATGCCGGATAAAGTGATTGATATTATTGATGAGGCGTCGGCAATTTGTAGGGTTGCGGCCGATAAAAAAGGCGGCGGTAAATATAAGAAGCTAAAAATCGAAAAATCGTCGCTCGAAAATAAAATCACCGAAGCCGCCGAAAAAGAGGATTACGAAAAGGCCGCCAATTATAAAACCGAGCTGGCGAAGTTGGAGCAAGAGATTAAGAAGCTTGAAAAAGCTGGCGTAAAGCGAGCGGAAAATCCAAAGCTCACGGAGGATAATTTGGCGACGGCGGTGTCACTAAAGACCGGAATTCCGGTTTCAAAAGTCCATGGTAGCGAGATGAAGATGCTACTTGGGCTAGAGGATGAGTTAAAAAAATCGATTATCGGGCAAGATGAGGCGATAGCGGCGGTGGCAAAGGCGATTCGGCGAGGGCGAAGTGGTATTGCTGATTCGCGGCGGCCGATTGGTTCGTTTATCTTTATGGGGCCGACGGGAGTGGGTAAAACCGAGTTGGCTCGGGTGATAGCGCGCGAAGTGTTTGGCGGGGAAAATGCGTTAGTTAAAATTGATATGAGTGAATTTGGTGAAAAACATAACGTGTCGCGGTTGGTGGGGGCGCCGGCGGGCTACGTGGGGTATGATGATGGTGGCAAATTAACTGAGGCGGTACGGCGGAAGCCCTATTCGGTGATTTTGTTTGACGAGATTGAAAAGGCGCACCCAGATGTGTTTAATTTGCTACTGCAAATATTGGAAGATGGTGTGTTGACGGATGGACAGGGGAGCAAGATTAAGTTTAACAATACCATCGTGATACTAACGTCTAATTTGGGCTCGGCGGATATGTATCGCGAAAGCGAACTTGGCTTTAGCGCCAAAACGGCGAAGGATAAAAAAGCTTTGGCTGAGGAATATGAGGAAAATAAATCCTATGCGATGAAAGCCTTAAAGAAAGCGATGCGGCCAGAGCTAATCAACCGGTTAGATAATGTGATAGTGTTTCATGCGTTGACGAAGCAAAATGTAGAGAAGATTTTTGACAATTTGATTGATGATCTAAGAAAACGTCTTGCCACAAAGGGAATTGGCTTAAAAGTTGACGAGAAGGCCAAAGAATATCTCATCAGCGAAGGCTACGATCCAAAGAATGGGGCGCGGCCTTTGAGACGCAAAATTGAGGATGAGGTGGAGTCGCTACTTAGCGAAGAAATTATTGCGGGGAAGCTCACGAAAGGGGATATTCCAACGCTTAAACTAGTCGGAAAAAAGTTAAAGTTAGTAAAGGAGTAAAATGAAAGATTATTTAGTACCAACGGTGGTGGAAGAAACTAATAAGGGGGAACGGGCGTTTGATATTTATTCGCGGCTTTTAAACGACCGGATTATTTTCCTCGGTGAGGAAGTAAATGCACATACGGCCAACTTAGTAATTGCGCAATTGTTGTATTTGGCGCACGAAGATGCGAAAAAACCAATCAAGCTATACATTAATTCGCCAGGCGGCTCGGTGTATGATGGCCTTGCGATTATTGACACGATGAATTATATCGAGCCGGACGTAGAAACGATCGGGATAGGGCTTCAGGCGAGTATGGGGGCGATGCTTTTGTCCTCTGGTACGAAGGGCAAAAGGTATTGTTTACCAAACGCTAGGATTATGATTCATCAGCCGTCGTCTGGGACGCAGGGCAAAATTACCGATCAAGAGATAATGCTCCGAGAGGGTGTGTTTCTGAAAAAACGCCTGGCAGAGATTTTTGCAAAAAATACCGGTAAAGAATTGAAACAAGTGGTGAAAGATATGGACCGCGACAACTGGATGAGCGCCGAGGAGGCTTTGAACTATGGGATTATCGACAAGATTATTAAATAATTTTTGAAAAAATTATTTACAAACGAAAATTATTATGCTAATCTAAGATGTTAGAAAACATCTAACATTCAATTAGGAAAGGCGTATGGTAATGGCTAGATTAATGGGTAAGCGAAACTCCTCATGTATGTTTATGCTTACATTTGCCGTTTTATCTAGCCTTTCTTTTTTTGTCTTGACTTCGGGCAATGTGAGCGCTGATGAGCCTGCTGTGGATGCAGTGACGATTACGGTGCCAGTTTCCTGTTCGATGACGGATAACATTGTTACCGGCAATGAACATACTAAGCTGATCAATGCTGGTACGTATGAGCCTAATATTGGGCTTACTGACGTTTTGGTATCTTGTAACGACCGTGATGGTTTTTCGGTTTATGCGGTGGGGTATAGTAATAACGTGGTAGGCAACACTAATTTGATTGGTTCTACATCAAGTCTTACCATCCCGACGGGCACTAGTACCGATACGACGGTATCTAACTGGGCATTGAAGCTGATGCCGATGAGCGGCGTTGTTGCCCCAACTATATTAAGCGATAGTAACGGTTCTTATGCTAGCTACCATGTGGTGCCAGCTACGGCTGCTAAGGTGATTACCTATATCGGAGATGTGAATATCCCTTCTGCGATAGGTTTTCAGACCACTTATGCCGTGGCGACTACTTTGTCACAAACGGCTGATACTTATGTTGGCCAAGTAAAATACACTTTGGTTCATCCGAACTATAGTAATGCTGACGGTACTCTTGAGTCGTATCCGGTGAATCTTACTTTGGCGACGGGCGTAGCCAATGTGACCGTTGACGGTGTTTCGTATGCGGCCAGTACAACACTCAATCTCACGTATGGTACTCATACTATTTCGGCTTCGCTTTCGGGTGGTTATGAGTTTGAGGCCTGGGCGGCCACTGGTAACGTTACGATTGCTGATACTTCGGCTAACCCTACTACTATTAATGTGACTGGGGCGGGGACACTGACGCTGAGCAGCGAAATTGGTAAAGTTTATATGCAAGACCTTACGGCTACTCAGTGTAGTACCCTTGCGTCCGACGGGAATTTTACGGTGTATGACCGAAGAGACGAGAGCGATTATACGGTCCGATACCTGCAAAACGCTTGCTGGATGACACAAAACCTAAGATTGACCAATACAGTAAGCTCACAATATTCAAACTTTAGCACAAATTCTACCTTTAACCCATGCGTGGGTGACTTAACCGCAGGCAACTCTTACGATGAAGCAAGGTGCCATGATTCGGGAGATAATTCAAAGGGTGTATGGTACAACTACGCTTCAGCTTCAGCTGGAACCATCACGGGGACCAGCAATAAAACGCTTGCCACTGAGGATATCTGTCCGGCTGGATGGCATTTACCAAACTATGACACGACTAAGCCAGCTGGTTCTATTAATAGCCTAATAGATTTGCCGATTAAGCGTTACTTCTCCTCGGTTACCGGCGGCTACTACAACGGCGGTAATATCGACTATACCGGCAGCGGTTACTGGTGGTCGTCTGTCGCCGACACTCCCCCGGGCCGCTACAACCTGGTCTACACCGGTAGGACCCTGACTTACGGCTCCCACGACAGGGGCAGCAGCGGGCTCTATATTCGCTGCGTTAGAAGTAGCTAGTCTCTTTTGCAGGCCTTCACCTGTGGGATATGCGTGGTGTTAAATTAAACCACGCATATTTTATACTACGCCAAAGCACTACCGAGGCGGGCTTTGTTGGCCCACTCGTCGGCCATTTCGTTGAATTTTGTGCCAACGTGGCCACGGGTCCAGATGAGCCTAACTGGATACTTGTGGTAGAGTGTGTAGAGTTCGCGAACGAGGTCGAGATTCTTGATGGGGCCGGATTTTTTGTGCCAACCATTGGCGGCCCAGCCGTCGGCCCATTTGGTAAGGACGTTGAGCCAAAATTCAGAATCAGTGTGGATTTCGCAACCTTCGTCCCCAGCGTATTTAATGGCAGCGATGAGGGCGGAGCCTTCCATGCGAATATTAGTAGTGTCTTGGTCGCTACCGAGTGCGACTGGCTTGCCTTCGCCGTTTACAACTTCAATTACAGCGAAGCCACCGTCGCCAGGATTTGGCTCAGCGCTGCCGTCGGTCCATAAAATCTTCATAGTATTATTTTAGCACATTATAGATAGTAAAAGATGGTATAATGGGAACATGAAGTTATCGGAAGAATTAATCTATCGTGGTTTTGCTGCGGAAACGACGATTGAAAATCCAGCAGATTTGGACACTAGGGAGTCAAAAAAGTTTTACTGGGGGGCGGACCCATCGGCGGATTCGCTAACAATTGGGAACTTGGCGGCTTTAATGATGTGTGCATGTTTTGTGCGGCATGGGTACCAGCCGTATTTATTAGTAGGCGGGGCGACCGGTCAGATTGGTGATCCGAAAGAAAACGGCGAGCGAGATTTGAAGTCTCTTGACGAGGTAGAGCATAATAAATTGTGCATAAAGGCACAGATTGAGCGCGTGATAGGAAGTGGGGCGGGTGACGCCACTTGGGGGTCACCCATCGAGCTTGACGAGAATGGGGGAAAAGTGGCGGCAGGACCCGCCCAACCGTTTCGGGTTACGATGGTTGACAACTACGACTGGTTTCGTGATATGAAATATCTCGATTTTTTGAGGGAAGTCGGGAAGGTGTTTTCGATGACGCAACTACTGGATCGGCAGTTTGTACAAAAACGGATTGGCGAGGGCGGTTCGGGAATATCTTATGCAGAATTTTCGTACACTCTGATTCAGGGCTATGATTTCTTACATCTGTATCGTACTTGTGGGGTGGATTTGCAACTTTGCGGGGCAGATCAATACGGTAACTGTACCTCGGGGATACATTTAATTAAGCGGCTTGAAGATGCAACAGCGGATGTGTGGTCAACACCACTCGTGATTGACCCGGTGACTGGGCGAAAGTTTGGCAAGTCCGAGGGGAATGCTGTGTGGCTCGCTTCGTCAGATAATGGCTCCGGTAATTACACTTCGATCTTTGATTTTTACCAGTTTTGGCTAAATCAACCGGACGAAAGTGTGGAATATTTGATTAAGATTTATACTTTGCTAGAAAAAGACGAGATTGAGGACGTCTTAAAGCGGCATTTTGAAAATCCGGGGGAAAGGATCGCGCAGAATGCTTTGGCGCGAGGTGCGACGACGGTGGTGCATGGTAAAGAAGCGGCCGAAGCAGTGGAAGGTTTGTCGTCGCTACTTTTTGCACGAGATACAAATTTTGCGGAGTTTACGGCGGATGAAATCAGCGAGTTTGCTACATATCTACCAACGGTGAAAAAGGGCGTGATGCTGGTTGATGCCTTGGTTAATAATGGGTTGGCAGAATCGAAGAAAAAAGCGCGTGAGTTTATTTCTCAGGGGGCGATTACTATCAATGGGGTGAAAGTGTCCGAAGATGTTGAGCTTAACCAAACAGCGATTATTAAGAAGGGGAAGAATAAGTTCTTGATTGTAAAATGAAGTATTTAGCGGTACTTGGAAGGCAACCGGAGATTTCGATAGCAGAACTCACTCTGAGTGGGTCCTGCCGGACCTTTTCCTCCCCCACTTCGCGTGCGCTCAGCGGGGGGGCCTCTCCAGGTCTGTCACCCGCTCATGTTGAGTTCGAATCCGATATCAGTATCGATATCAATCGCTTTGGCGGGATCCTTAAATTGGCGGTGAAGCTTGAAGAAAAGCCGCTAGAGTATTTGCAAAGATTGCCGGAGGGGAAGATTACTTTGGGAGTGTCAGATTATTCAAAGAAGGCATCGCGAAAATCGGCGACAGTAGAAGCGCTTAAATTGAAGAAGATTTTGACGCGGCACGGACGGAGTGTGCGAGTGGTTGAAAACAAAGACGCGGCGCTATCGACAGCGACGTCGCTTCATAATGGTTTGTCGGGCAAAAATGAACGGAAGGTGGAACTAATAAAAGTTGATAACGGTTGGTATAGGGTGATTGGCGTGCAAGACATTGATGCGTACGCGAAGCGCGACCAGGCGCGGCCGGCGCGAGATGCAAAGGTTGGAATGCTTCCGCCGAAACTAGCGCAGATTTTAATAAATCTTTGCGGGCCCTTAAAGCCTGGCTCTACGATTCTTGACCCGTTTTGCGGGACTGGAGTGGTGCTGCAGGAGGCAGTACTTATGGGATACCAAGCGTATGGAACTGACATTAGCGAACGGATGGTGGAATATAGCAAAAAGAATCTCGATTGGCTCGTGAAATCCGAAAATATTCTATTTCAGATCTCACAAGGCGATGCGACTTCGTTTTGTTGGGAGCAACCAATCGATGCAGTGGCGTGTGAGGGATATCTGGGGAAGCCTTTTTCGCAGGTACCAACTGAAATGGCGCTAAAAGAACAAAAACAGGAGTGTGGAGCGATTGTTTTAGGATTTTTGAAGAATTTGGCGGGGCAAATCGAGGCTGGCACGCCAGTAGTGATTGCGGTGCCGGCATGGTTACGGGGAAGCGGTGAGTATGAGCGGCTTGATATTCTTGACGAAATTGAAACTATGGGGTATAATGTTAATAATAGATCGCGCGAGGGGCTACTTTATCATCGGCCTGAACAAATCGTAGCGAGAGATATAATAATTTTAAGGAAGAAATAATGTCACACGTAAAAGCTGGCGGTACCGCCAAAAACGTCCATAATAATGCTGGCCAGCGCCTCGGCGTTAAGCGCTTTGGTGGCCAAAAAGTTAAAAACGGTGAAGTTCTAGTTCGCCAAACTGGTGCCACGAAGATTGCTGGTCCGGGTACTTATATGTCACGTAACTTTACGATTCATGCTGCTAAGGATGGCGTAGTTACTTTTGTAAAGACCAAGAAAACTCATTTTTCGGGCAAGTCTTTACCAAGAATTCGTGTTGAAGTACGCTAAAAAATGAGCGGGCCTCGCGGGGCCCGTTTTTTGTGCTATAATCATTTCATGGTTAAGAAAAAGCACGTGGGCTTTTCGTTTCGGACGATACTACTGATTTTGACGGCGGTTTTAGTTGGGTACGTGGTTTATCAGAATTGGCCAGATATGGTCGAAGCTGTGAATCATTTGAAGGAAACGAATATTTTTGTATTACTACTACTTATTCCGGAGCAACTATTTATGTATTTTGCCTGTGGGCAGATTTTCTTTTCGTATCTAAAGAACCGTAGGGATATTAAGAAGTTTAGTAATGGTGAAATGTTAAGGATATCGACAGAGCTAAACTTCGTAAACCATGCGGTGCCGGCGGGGGGAATTGGCGGGCTAGCGTATTTGACTTATCGTTTGGGGCCGTTTGGGGTGTCGGCCGGGCAGGCGAGTTTTTTGTATATTTTTAGATATGCAATGACGACGGTGGTAAATTACGCACAGGCGCTCGTTGCAATTTTGATATTATTAGTGTTGAATTTAATACCGTCAGAGGCGCAGTGGATTATTCCGGTGGCGCTGGTGATGAATTTGGGGGTTTTTGTAGTACTGTGGTTGGTGGTGTTTGTGGCGAGTAGTAGAAAACGGATCGAGTTTTTCTCTAGAACGGTGGCGGGGCTTTGTGGTGCGGCGATCCGAGTAGTTACTTTTGGCAAGAAAAAACAGCTGATGAAATACGAAAAAATCAGCGAATATTTTGGCGACATTCATGAAAGCGTCAAAATCGCTAAAGAAAACAAGAAATATCTAAAAAAACCGATACTTTGGGGATTTATTTATAGTTTTTGTGAAGTGGCAACTTATTGGATTGTGGCGATTTCATTGGGGCGGCCAGAACTTTTGCTATACATAATGGTGGGTGAAGCGATTGGGTCGGTGTTTGACGGGATCGTACCATACGGGCTTTATGAACTAGGGATGGCGGGTGTGATGATTGCGCTCGGGGTGGAATTTCCGGTGGCAACCATTATCACCGTGATGACTAGGGTGATTACACTGGTGTTTACAATCGCTTCTGGTTCAATCCCGTATTACAAAGTAATTAGGGGTAAAAGTGAGTAACTCATTTGAAACACCTGCTTTGGGACACGCTCAAGGGCGCTCGCCCAAGCTTATGGTCCCAAAGCAGATGTTTTCAAATGAAGTCGACACCATGACTCCCTCGGAGTTTATTAGTGTTGTAAACCAGACGTTAGAGTACGCATATTCTAGTGTGACAATTGTGGGTGAAGTGGCGAGTTTTAAGGTAAATCAAGGGAAGTGGGTATTTTTTGATATTAAAGACGAGGAGTCGTCGGTGAGTTGCTTTATGTCTTTGTATCAGCTTCGGATTCCGATTGAAGACGGAATGAAAGTGATAGTTAGAGGTGTGCCAAAAATCACAAAGTGGGGAAAGTTTTCTTTTACGGTGCAAACGGTGCAGCCGGTTGGTGAGGGAAACCTTAAAAAAGCCTACGAAATATTAAAAAAGAAACTTGGCGAGGAAGGGCTATTTGATGCAACTAAGAAGCGCGAAATACCGCGGGGGTTATCAAAAATTGGCGTAATTTCTAGTACAGCAGCGGCGGGGTATGCGGATTTTATTAAGATTTTTAATGCGAGGTGGGGTGGAACAAAGATTCAGGTTGCACACACTCAGGTGCAGGGTATGGACGCGGCTGACCAAATTATCCGGGCTCTAAAGTTTTTCAACGAACATGGAGAAGTTGAAGCAATTGCGATTGTTAGAGGTGGAGGTTCGGCTGATGACTTGGCGTGTTTTAACGATGAACAACTGGTGCGAGCGATTGCGGCTTCAAAAATTCCGGTGATTACGGGGATTGGTCACGAGGTAGATGAGTCACTGGCGGACCTTGCGGCGGATGTCAGGGCTTCAACTCCATCCAACGCGGCGGAACTTTTGACCTTTGATCGTGAGGCGCTAACTTCTGAGGTTAATACAATGATAAGGCGTGCGGGGGATAATTTGTTATTTCAGATCGATAAGCTGTGGAAAGAACAGTATGAAAAAACAATGCAAGTTTATAATGTGGTGCAAATTAAAATATCAAGCTATCAAAAAGAGCTTTTGGATAAAATCAAAATCTTAGAGGCGTTAAATCCCGACAAGATTTTGGAGAGGGGATATGCAATCGTGAGAGGGGAAATTGATGTAGGTAATGTTGTAAAAATTACAACAGTTGATAACGAAATAAGCGCTGAAATAAAGGAGGTACATGCAAGAGAATAAAACGTTAAACCAAAAAATTAAAGAACTTGAAGATGAGGTCGAATGGTTTTATTCTGACGACTTTGAGTTGGGTGAAGCCACGAAAAAATACAAGTCGGCAATCCTGCTTGCAAAAGAACTGCAAAAGGAATTGAAAGATTTGCAGAACGAAATAGAAGTTCTAAAAGAAGATTTTAGTAAATAGTGTGATATAATATACTTATGGAAAATTCAGGATTTTCATCTATGCAGCAAGCAGTTCCGACGCAACCGATGCAGGTTGCTTCTGGTGTGCCGGTGGCTCAGCCGGTGCAAGTTGTTCCAGATTCTGGCAAAGATTTAACTGGGCTAATCAAAACGATTGCCATTATTGTTTTATCTCTGGTTGCGGTAACTTTTATCGGTCTTTTTATCTGGATGCTTATGCAATATAACGAAGCGCGTGATGACGTTGATGGTCAAATTAGTGCGGCCGTTGCAGAGGCAAAAGATAAACAAGCAAGCGAGCTTGAGGCGGAGTTTTTGGAGCGCGAAAAATATCCTTACAAGATTTTTTCGGGCCCGGCTGATTATGGTCAATTAACCTTTGAATATCCTAGGACTTGGAGCGTATATGTGGCGGCCGATGCGGCAACGGGTGGAAATTTCAATGCTTATTTTAATCCCGGGCAAGTAAATACTGTTGCTAAGGATACGATAAATGCGCTTAGGGTTGAGATTAGGGATAAGAGTTTTGAGGAAGTCTCGAATGAATACCAAAAGTATATGAACAAAAAAGACTCAGGCTTAACTGTAGAGTCTGTTACCGTTAATGGTGTTTCGGCAAGTCTTTATAGTGGAAAAATCCCTGACACTGACTTAAGTGGATATATTGTGATTTTTAAGATTCGAGATAAGACTGCTATTTTGCAGACGGATTCCGTTCTTTTTAAGGAAGATTTTGATAAGTTACTTGGTACGGTCACATTCAACGCTTAAGTGAGTGTGATATAATGGGGGCATGGACAAGGAGGTTGATGGAATTTTGGTGGCGGCGCATGAGCTTAAAGCGCCACTTGCGTTGCTTCGGCAGTTAGCTTTGTCTCTTGATAATATAGACGCCCCAAATGAACACATTCGTTCGGAGATGGTGAGAGTTTCGGAGCGGGCAATTAAGCAAGTGAACGACCTTGCCAAGATTAGACGACTTGAGGACGGCTTGTTTGAAATGGAACCAGTAGCGGTGCGGGCGGTTTGCGATGAGGTGGCACGCGAACTCAGCTATTTGTTTGACTATAATCGTAGGTATTTGTTTATTAAATATTCTAACCGTGAGCGACTAGTGACGGCTAACAGAGACCTACTTTATAGCGTCGTGTATAATTTTTTGCTAAATGCGATGCATTATTCGGGGGAACAAACTCGTTCAGAGCTACTCGTGCAGGATTATTCAGATAAAGTAAAGATATCGGTGCGAGATTTTGGGCCTTCGCTCCCGGTAGATGTTTGGCGCGAAATGAAGAGAGGGTTCATAGAAAAGCCGACTTCTATAGCGATGCGACCAGGTTCTTCGGGATTAGGCCTTTATATCGCCTCCAAATTTTCGCGCTATATGAACGCTAATGTTGGGGCGGTTCGTCATCGTGATGGTACGAGTTTTTACGTTGAACTACCAGTATCTAAGCAAGCGAGCTTGTTCATATGATTTTTGTAATAGATGATGACGTGTCGATGGCGGAATGTGTAGCGCGGGCGTGCAAAACAGATGCTCGTATTTTTACGAATGCGATCAGTGCGATGGAAGAAATTGCGGCTGGAGTGATGCCGGAGCTAATTTTTCTAGATATATTATTAGACGGACCAGATGGCTTTACTTTTTTGAACGAATTAGTTTCATACACGGACACTGGTAGAATTCCAATCGTGATTGTATCATCTTTGAATTATACAAAATCGGATTTATCTAATTATGGTGTAGTGGGTTATTTAAATAAGGACACTATGCTTCCACAGGAAATACGTCAATATGTCGAGAAATATACTGGATAAAGATTTTAGAACGACTGGCTATATTTTGAAAAGAACTAATTATGGTGAAGCAGATAGGATTTTGAATGTCATTACGCCACGCGGAAAAATTTCGGTAATTGCAAAAGGGGCTAGGAAAGAAAAGTCTAAGTTGGCGGGTGGGATAGAGATGTTTTCGCTAGTGGAGCTTGGCGTTCATCAGGGAAGAGGCGAAATGGGTTTAATAACAAGTGCAAGGATGAAAGAATATTATGGTAATCTTTTGAAGGACCTTGCTAGGGTGGAGCTTTCGGCTTTGATTTTGAGAAAGGTGAGCGCCGCGGCTGAGAGTTCGGATAATCCAGATTTTTTTGATATTGTTGACCAGACTTTGTCTGGGCTTAATGTTGGGCTTAGTAGTAGCTTAATTGAGAGTTGGTTTTGGTTAAATTTGGCAAGAGCTTCTGGTGAGGAAATCAATTTGCACCGTGACGTTGATGGGGTTAAGCTGTCACCTGAAAACAGATATAGCTATAATATTTCCGAAAAAGCTCTATTTGTGGCCTTGGATGGCGAGCTTGGCGCGGAGGAAATTAAAATGATGCGCCTGATGCTAGCTACGAAGGTGGCTATCGTGGCTCGGGTAAAGAATTTAGATTTGATCTTGCCAAAAGTCCTTGGGCTTGCGCGAATAATGAGTGGTGCGGTATAATATACACATAATAATAAGGAGTAAAAATGGCAGATTTTAATAAGGTTTTGACGCCTGGTGATTACGAAAAAGGCGAGTTAAATGTTGTGATTGAAATCCCAACTGGCTCAAACCATAAAATAGAATGGGATCGCGAGCATGCTTGTTTTATGCTTGATAGGGTTGAACCAATGGCCTTTGCAAAACCTTGTAATTATGGTTTTATTCCGCAAACTCTAGACGAAGACGGTGATGAACTAGACGTTCTTATGATTACCGACCAGCCTCTTACGACCGGTATTTGGATGAAGGCAAAGATTCTCGGTGTAATGAAGTTTATCGACAGTGATGAAGTGGATGATAAAATTATTTGTGTGCCAGCCGATGACCGCAATAATGGAGATGCTTATAATTCGCTAGAGGACCTTCCGGCTCAGACTCTGAAGCAGATAGAGTATCATTTTAATCACTATAAAGATTTGAAGAAACCAGGTAGTACTGAGGTGAAGGCTTTTGAGGACGTAAAATCGGCTAAAAAAGTTGTTGCTGCGGCGGTTGAACGGTATCTCGACGCACATCCGGAGCTTAGAATTAAGAAAGGCGTAGAGGATACGGTTGAAGCTGTTAAAAAAGCTATAAAGGAAGCTTAAGCTTATAAAAAAACACGACGCTTTTATCGCGTCGTGTTTTTTGATGGATGGTTATTACTCGTTATCGGTGGTTTCTTCGACTTCTTCAAATTCCTCGGTGTCACCTGAACCCATGTTTTTTAGCATTTCCATAAACTCGATTTGCTGTTTGACGTCTGATGCTGTTAGATCTTTGTAATCTTCTTCGGGGGAAGTGTAGACAACGTATTTGCCGTCCGTGGCGATTTTGGCTTGGTCACTTTCTTCGTAGTTGCTTTTTAGATAATCGGCTGCTGCTTTTGCAGTGGCATTATCGGCGTATTCGTAGTAGGCTTTAAGACCAGTAATTTCATCGCCGGAATATGTGTACACGAGGTGAGCTTTAATTGGATTGTACTCGGCGTCTTCCATTGATATGTCGTTGGCGTCAAGGGTAAGAACATATTTAGTGCCATCAGATACGAAATAAGAATCATTTATGGTGTTGCCGCGAGTAACTAAAACGACCGCTATAATTATCGCTATGACAACTACAGCTGCGATGCAAATTCCTATAATTAAATTTTTATTGTCGGACTTTTTTCCTTTATTAGCCATTATTATTCTCCTTTTATGGCCTTATTTTAACATAAACGCTATGAGGTTGTAAAGTATAGTGTTTAGAGGTTGTCAATTTTGACACGAATTTGCTCGGTGGTATCACGATCGCGTACGGTGACAGTGTTATCTTCAAGGGTGTCGAAGTCGATAACAATGCATTTTGGTGTACCGATTTCGTCTTGCTTGCGGTAGCGCTTGCCGATATTGCCAGAGTCGTCCCAGGTGACATAGTTGTACTTTTGACGAAGTTTAGTGTAAACTTCCTTGGCTTTAGCTACGAGTTCGGGCTTATTCTTAAGCAAGGGTGAAACACAGAATTTGAAAGGCGCTAGATTCTCGGGCAGTTTTAAGACGATGCGCTTTTCGCCGTTAATTTCGTCTTCGGTGTAGGCAGTCGAAAGAATTGCTAAAACTAGGCGCTCAACGCCAATTGATGGTTCGATGACGTGCGGAACAAATACTTGATTGGTCTTTTTGTCGCGATAGTCCATTGATTTACCAGATTCGCGAGCAATATTTTGAAGATCAAAATCAGTGCGGTAGGCGAGGCCCATCAGTTCCTGCTCGCCACCAGGATAGTCAAACATGAAATCGATAGTGCGTTTGCTGTAATGGGCGCGGTCTTCTTTGGGAACTTCGAGTTCATGGATGTTTTCTTTGGGGAGCATAACGGTGTTTTCCAAAAAGTCGTGCTGGGCTTTTCGCATGATTTCGAAATTTTCTTCCCAAGTGTCTGGTGCGACAAAATATTCGATTTCCATTTGGCTACACTCGCGATCCCGTAAAATGAAATCACGAGGGCTGATTTCGTTGCGGAAGGCTTTACCTTGTTGGGCAAGGCCAAAAGGTAGATCTGGATAAATTGTGTCGATAACGTTCTTGTAGTTCGTAAAAATACCTTGGGCGGTTTCGGGGCGAAGATAAGCGATATTTTGAGAAGCAAGTTTTTCGTCATCGTCTGGGAGGACTGCGCCAACATGAGTGGTAAACATCATGTTGAACTTGCGAATTGGTCCCCAATTTTCTTTACCACAAACTGGACACTTGGTATGAGTTGCGAGGAATTCTTCAGTGGTGACTGATTCATTGATCCCGTCGGCAATCTTGTCAGCCCGAAAACGGGACTTGCATTCTTTGCACTCGACAAGTGGATCTGCAAAAGTGGCGGTGTGGCCTGAGGCTTCCCAAGTTTTGGGGTTCATCAAAATGGCCGCATCAATACCGTAAATGTCCTCTCTATTTTCGACGAAGTATTTCCACCATTCGTCCATAATTTTTTTCTTTAAGGTGACACCGAGGGGTCCAAAATCCCAGGTGCCGGCAAAGCCACCATAAACGTCAGAGCCTGGAAAAATAAACCCGCGACGTTTACATAGACTCACAATATCTTCTAATTTACTCATGTTTTGTATTATATCACCAACAAGGGGTTTTTCCCAGTGATTGTGATACAATATAAAGAATATGAAGCGAGATAAGACAAAAAATGTTGGTAGGGTTTTGCATTATTTCTGGAAAGCTTTAATGCAATACAAAATACGTACGGCTTTGGTGGTGGCGCTTGTCCCGATTTGGGTTTTTATCTCCAATGTGCTAGTGCCATTTGGGACTTCGGAAATCATCGGAAAGCTTTCGGGCGGAGATTTTGTGATCGAAAATTACGTTGGAATTTTACTTATTACTATTGTTCCGGCGGCTATCAATAATCTGGCCGTAATTAGAGTGATTGATTGGCTAGACTGGTCGCTTGATGCAAAATGTGGGGAGTATTTATCGAAACTTGCTTTTAGCGCGGTGATTAACCAATCAATGACTTTTCATGGAGATCGATTTTCTGGTGCATTAACGAGTGCAGCAAACAAATTGCCGAGCGCATTTATTGATTTTAAGTCGAATTTTATCTGGGACGTCTACCCGCTTATTTTGACAATGGTTTATTCAGTTGTCGTTGCGGGCATAGTTTGCTTTCCGTTTGCAATAATTTTAGCCTTATATGTGCTGGTTTATATGACGGTGGCGATTACTACTTATTATAAGACAAGAAGAGTTGATGAAGATTTGGCTGACGCGGAAAACAAACAAACTGGGCAGCTGGCGGACGCTATCACGAATGAAATGTCGGTAAAATCTTATGCGCGTGAAAAAATGGAAGAATGGAGATTTGGGCGTGCTACAAAACGAACCAAAGAGGCTACTTTTGGGGTGGCGAAGGTGTCGTTTTGGCGAAACTTAGCAATGAATGTAGTAAATATGGTGACATTTGCCGGGCTTTTAATATTGATTGTAGCGGGACATTCTTTGTTCGGGCTTACGATTGCTAACCTGGTGCTTTTGTATTCATTATCAAATGAATTGTTGTCTAATTTATGGACCGTAAATCACATATTGAGGAAGATTAATCATTCATTTGGCAACGCAAAGGAGATGGTGAAAATTCTTGATATGCCTTGCATTATAGATGATAAGACGGATAAACCTTTGAAGGTGGTGAAAGCTGAAATAGACATTTCGCATATAACTTTTAAACATAGCGAACAAAAAGAAAAGCTGTTTGAAGATTTTACGCTAAACATACCAGCTGGGCAAAGTGTAGGGTTGGTTGGGAAGAGTGGCTCCGGAAAATCCACGTTAACGAAATTGCTGCTTCGTTTTGACGACGTGCTTAAGGGCGCTATTTATATTGATGGACAGGATTTAAGAGATGTAACCCAAAAGAGCTTGCGAGACGCAATTGCTTATGTGCCACAGGAATCTGCACTCTTTCACCGTTCAGTCTATGATAACATCGCTTACGGAAAAATTGGAGCAACACGCGAGGAAGTTGTAAAAGCCGCAAAAATGGCTAATGCAGATGATTTCATTCGTAAACTACCAGATGGTTATGATACGATGGTGGGAGAACGTGGCATCAAGCTTTCTGGTGGCCAACGTCAGAGAATTGCAATTGCAAGGGCGATTTTGAAGAATGCCCCGATTTTGGTTCTTGATGAGGCTACTTCTGCGCTTGATTCCGAATCTGAAGCGTTGATTCAGGAGGCTTTAGCCAATCTGATGAAAGGAAGGACTTCGATTGTTGTTGCCCATAGATTGTCAACCATTGCTGGGTTAGATAAGATTGTGGTTTTGGATGACGGCAAAATAGTGGAAGAAGGAAAACACCAAGAACTACTTCGTGATAGCGGGGAATACAAGAGACTGTGGTCTAGACAGAGTGGGGCTTTTCTTGATGATATGTGATTCAAATTAAAAGTTATTCAAGGTTGGTTGTTTCGCCGGTGAGGAAGTTTTTGATTTTGAATTTATTGGTCCGTGTTTCTTCGTCGCCAACGATAATAGCATTTTTTGCAAGTTTCGTGGCATAGGTGAGCTTATCGCCTAATTTTTTATCGGTATAGACTACCGTGACCGTGCTATTTTTTTGGAGGTCGGCTGCCAGTTTGCTGGCGGTAGCAAATTCTTGCTCGGAGATTGGGATGATGGCGTAATCAAAGAGCGAATCAACTTGATTTTTTAGTAAATTATTTTCATTTAGAACATAAAATAGCCTGGTTAGTCCAATTGAGCCACCAACGCCGGGAAAAGATTGGTCGGAAAAATACTTGGTGAGATTTTCGTAACGACCGCCACCGCAAACTGAACCGATTGCTTTGTGTTCCGGAAGGATAAACTCGAAAACGGTACCAGTGTAATAATCTAGCCCTCGAACGATTTTAAGGTCAGCAGTGATGTTGTCTGTTAGGTTTTGAGCCTCGAGCAGGCTGAGAACTTCGTTTAGTTCGCGAACGCCGGCTTTGAAGGTTTCGTTTTCGATATTAAGACTGGTTAATTTGTCGATAACCGTCGTGCGGTTGCCGTTGGTGTCAATAAGTTCAAGTAGCATGTTGGTATCGTGCTCTGATAAACCGATTTCGGTAAAACTAGATTTAGTTTTTTCGTAAGGAACCTTTTCGGAGTGGTCGATGATGCTATAGATATCCTTAGATTTATCTTCAAGATTAAAGGCTTTAAGGAGACCGGATAGGATTTTACGGTTGCTGATACGGGCAAGGACTGGGGTGTCGAGACCAAAACTCATGAAGGTGTCAAGAAGAGTGGCGATGATGTCGGAATCATAAGCGATTGGGAGATTATTTCGTCCGATAACATCGACATCGCATTGGTAAAATTCGCGGAAACGGCCTTTTTGGGCGCGTTCACCGCGAAAGCTTTGACCGATTTGAGAAACTTTAAAGGGGAATGTTAAGTTATTCTCGTGTTCGACGACGTAGCGCGCGAGAGGGACGGTGTGGTCAAAACGGAGAGCCTGGTCGGATTCGTCGGCGGTTTCGGCGGTTTTGACGACTTTGTAAATTTGTTTTTCGGTATCACCACCGGCTTTGGCGAGAAGAATTTCGGTGCGCTCTAGGTGCGGGGTTTCGATATTCAAAAAGCCGTGTTTTTTGTAGGTGTTGCTGATTTTGTCTTTAAGTTGATCGAAAATCGCTTGCTCGCTTGGTAAGAGCTCTTGTGTGCCAGAAACTTTGGTGGTATTGATTTTTTTCATACTTTTAATTATAGCACACCTGTGTTATAATTGGGAAAGCGGTTCTGTAGCTCAGTTGGTAGAGCAGAGGCCTGAAGAGCCTTGTGTCGCTGGTTCAAGTCCAGCCGGAACCACCAAAATCGCTCATCTCGGCATTTTTCCTCGCTTGCTCGTCGATAGACGCGCTTCGCTCGGAGAAAATACCAATCTGAATGATTTTGGAGGAAAAAATTAACAAATTGGGTCAGTAGCTCAGCTGGTTAGAGCACGGGCCTTTTAAGCCCGGTGTCGTGGGTTCAAGCCCCACCTGACTCACCA
>CAMVFY010000003.1 GCA_947166895.1 uncultured Candidatus Saccharibacteria bacterium | reverse complement strand
TTATGGTCGCATTTGTACGGTAGAAACTCCGGAAGGTGGTAACGTAGGCCTTGTGCTTAACTTCGCAACCTATGCTCGTATTAATGAATATGGCTTTATCGAGGCTCCTTATCGAGTGGTTAAAAATGGTAAGGTGACTGACGAAGTTGTTTATATGGATGCCGATACCGAAAATGACAAGATTATCGCCGATGCTTCGGTAAAACTTGATAAAAACGGTAAATTTGTCGAAGATTGGGTATCAGCACGTGTTCATGGCACTCCGGCGCAGGTAGAGGCTAGTAGAGTTACTCATATTGATGCTGCCCACAAAGAAATTTTGGGTGTTTCAGCGAGCCTAATTCCGTTCGTAGAAAAAAACCGTGTTGACCGGTCACTGATGGCCTGCGCAATGCAGAAGCAGGCAGTGCCTCTACTTCGCCAGGATAATCCGGTGGTCGGTACAGGTATTGAACGTGAAGTCGCTAAAAACACTTCACAATTGGTCATGGCATCTGGTAGCGGTGTAGTTAAAAAAGCCGATGGTGAATCAATTATTGTAACTTACGATAAAGGTGGCGATGTCGAGTACAAATTGCAGCATTTTGAAAAGACCAACGATGACCGTTGTTACAATCAAAGATGTGCAGTAGCTCGTGGTCAAAAAGTTAAAAAAGGCGACACTTTAATTGAGGGTGCCTCCATTAACAATGGTGAGTTGGCGTTAGGCCGAGATTTGCTTGTTGCATTTATGCCATGGCGTGGGTACAACATGGATGATGCGATCGTGATTTCCAATCGTTTGGTGGAAGACGATACATTAACTTCAATTAATATCAAGGATTTTGACGTTGAAGTACGAGAGACCAAGCTTGGTCCAGAGCAGGTAACTCGTGATATTCCGAACGTTTCTGAGCATTCGCTTAGGCATCTTGGTGAAGATGGTATCGTGACTGTTGGCGCAGAAGTAAAGAACGGCGACATCCTTGTCGGTAAGATTACTCCTAAGGGCGAACAAGAACTTAGCTCAGAGGAGAGACTACTTCGTGCGATTTTTGGTGAAAAGGCTAAGGATGTGCGCGATACTTCAGTTAGAATGAATGGTTCGTCGACTGGTAAAGTAGTTGATGTCCGCGTTTACACTCGCGAACAAGGTCACGAGTTAAAGGCAGGCGTGTTAATGCAAATTAAAATTTTTGTTGCTGAAATGCGCAAAATTGGCGTTGGCGATAAGCTGGCTGGAAGGCATGGTAATAAGGGTGTGGTATCGCGCGTGTTACCGGTTGAGGATATGCCATTTATGGCTGATGGTACTCCAGTTGATATCGTGCTATCACCGATGGGTGTGCCTTCACGTATGAACTTGGGGCAGCTATTTGAGACGCACCTAGGTATGGCCGCCAGAGCCCTTGGGTACAAGGTTGCTACACCGTCATTTAACGGTGTTCCGGACGAAGTAATTTCAAATGAACTAGAAAAAGCAGGCTTTGCTCGCGATGGTCGCGTACAACTATATGATGGTCTGACTGGTGAGCCGTTCAATGAGAGGACTTCGGTTGGTGTGATGCATATGCTGAAATTGCACCACATGGTTGAAGATAAGATCCATGCTCGTTCGACTGGTCCTTACACAATGGTGACTCAGCAGCCTCTAGGTGGTAAGGCGCAAAATGGTGGCCAGCGTTTCGGGGAAATGGAGGTCTGGGCACTTGAGGCTTATGGTGCTGCTACGACTCTTCAGGAAATGCTCACAATCAAGTCTGATGATGTTTATGGACGAGCTAAGGCTTACGAAGCGATTATTAAGCACGAACCAATTGAGGGCCCGAAGTTACCGGAAGGTTTCAACGTGCTCGTGAAGGAACTTCAAGGTCTTGGGTTAAAGGTTGACCTTTTGGATCACGGTGAAGCTACTGACGCCGGCGACGTAATTGAAAAGACTTCCCGCGAAATTGAAAAGACTAAGGATGATCAATCCATCTACGATCAGCATAAAAAAGATACTGAGCCACAAATTCTCGATCTCGACGATTCTGAGGCGGAGGCTATGATGGCAGAAGAGGGTATCGAAATAACAGAGGGAGACGATGATGGAACAGTCGACCTCGGAGAGGAGTTCTAAGATGGCGTGGATGGATAATTTCATTAGCGCTTCAGACTTCGATTCAATTAGACTGACGGTTGCAAGCCGGGATGATATTTTGAATTGGAGTTATGGTGAGGTTACAAAGCCTGAAACGATAAATTATCGGACTCAAAAGCCAGAACGTGATGGTTTATTCTGTGAAAGGATTTTTGGACCAACTAAAGATATCAACCCGCACGATTCGAAGCTTAAGGGCGTAAGAAGTCGTGAGGCGGCAGTTGACAAAGAGGGTAATTTGGTGACAAAATCAATCACCCGGCGTGAACGAATGGGGCACATTGCTTTAGCTGCACCTGTTGCACACATTTGGTTTATGCGGGGGATTCCTTCAGCCCTTAGTTTGCTGCTTGATATCACTGTCAAAAATATTGAAAAGGTTGTTTATTTTGCGACTTATTTAATAACTGACGCAAAAACCGACACAATCAATAAGACTCTCGAGGCTCTTGAGAACCAAACTACTGCAGCAAGAGATGCAATTAAGATTCGATATGAAAAAGAGGCAAAAACGGAAGGCGCAGATGTTAAGGCTTTAGCCGAAGCACAAACTAAAGAGCTTGAAGAATTAGAATCTGATTACCTTGCACGCAAATCCATGCTTGAGTCGTTTAAGAAAGGTGGCGTAATTTCCGAAGTTGATTATCGTAACATTCCTGAGGAATACGAAGAACTTATTTCGGTAGAGATGGGCGCGACTGCAATTAAGAAAATGCTTGATGAGATTGACTTAGATAAGCTAATTGATGACTTGCATAAAGAAGAAGCCGAATCCAAAGGCCAAAAGGAAAAGAGAATTCAGAAGCGTTTGAAAACGCTTGAAGGGATGCAGGCGGCAGGGATTCGTCCAGAAGATTTGATTTTGACAGTTATTCCGGTAATTCCACCTGATTTACGTCCAATGATTGCGCTTCCTGGTGGTCGCTTTGCGACTTCAGACCTTAATGATCTGTATCGACGGGTGATTAATCGTAATAATCGATTGAAAAAATTGATTGATTTGAATGCTCCAGAAGTTATTTGCCGAAACGAAATGCGGATGCTTCAGGAGGCTGTCGACGCTCTGATCGATAATTCAGCCGCACATGGTTCGAGGGGTGCAAACTCTTCGAACGGTCGACGTAAACTAAAATCATTGTCAGATCTATTGAAGGGTAAGCAGGGGCGGTTCCGCCAGAATTTACTTGGTAAACGCGTAGATTATTCTGGCCGTTCGGTGATTGTAGTTGGTCCAGAACTGAAACTCAACGAATGTGGTTTACCAAAACAGATGGCATTAGAACTCTTCAAACCATTTGTGATTTCGTGGTTGATTGGTAATGAATATGCAAACAATATTCGGGCGGCTTCACGTTTGATTGAAGCTAAGGAAACTGTAGTGTGGGATGCATTGGACGAGGTAATTAAGGGTAAATACGTACTTCTTAACCGTGCTCCATCACTTCACCGTTTGTCGGTGCAGGCATTCCAGCCTAGGTTGATTGAGGGTAAAGCAATCAAGCTACATCCACTCGTAGCATCGGGCTTTAACGCTGACTACGATGGTGACCAGATGGCGGTGCACCTACCTTTGTCAGACGCAGCTCAGGCTGAAGCCCGAGAGTTGATGTCAGCTTCTAAGAATTTGCTTAAGCCTGCTGATGGTTCTCCGGTCCTCGCTATTTATCAGGACGTGGTGCTCGGCGCTTATTACCTTACTTATGATAAGCCGGGTACGGATCAAGGTAATCCAAAGGCGTTCTCATCGGTCTATGAGGCAGAAATGGCTTATGACCAGGGCATTATTGCTCTTCAAACGCCAATTCGGGTATTTGCGAAAAAAGAGATTCGCAATACTACCTTAGGTCGAGTGATTTTCAACGAGATTTTGCCAAAAGATTATCCATACGATAATTCTGTGCAGACCAAAAAACATCTTTCCAAAGTGATGGCTGACATTTTCGACCTTTATGGTTCCGAAGTGATGGTAAAAACCGCTGATGCATTGAAGGATTTGGCTTTCGAGTACGAAACGGTAGCTTCGATTTCGACAGCAAAGGATGATTACCCGACTTATAGCGAAATTGATGACTTTATTGCTGAAGGCGATGCTAAAACTGCGCTTATCCAGCAGCAGTTTAATGATGGATTAGTAACCGAGGAAGAACGCTATAAGCTTACTATTGCTAACTGGCGTGATATTGACAAGAAGATTTCTGATTTTCTCTCAAGTAAGCTATCCGAAATGGATACCGATATCGCAGTGATGGTTAACTCTGGTGCTCGTGGTAACATTTCAAACATTAAACTTGCATCGGCCGAAATTGGTATCATGGTTGATATTAACAACAATGAAATTGAGCTCCCGGTGAAGTCTTCGTACAAGAAAGGCTTAAATACCCTGGAGTCATTCATCGCGACGCGAGGTGCCCGTCAGGGGCAGGTGTCGACGGCTCTCCGTACGGCAGACTCTGGATATTTGACGAGGCGTTTGGTCGATGTTTCTCAGGACGTATTTACGACTGACGAGGAGGCCGAAGATCCTGGTTTCACTGTTTACCGTAACGAAACTGAGCTTTCTGGTATTGGTTTTGCGGCGCGGCTTGCTGGTCGTTATACTGCGGAGGCTGTACCTGGCTATCTTGAGGCAGATGAGCTAATCACTAAGGAAATGGCTGGTCAACTAGAGGCTGATGAAAAGATTGAATCGGTAAAAATTCAGTCAGTGTTGTCAACTACGGCTGTTAATGGTATTCCGCGTAAGGCTTACGGTGTAGATATGTCAACCCGCGAACTCGTCGCCGCCAATGAGCCGGTCGGCGTGATTGCAGCGCAGTCGCTCGGTGAGCCTGGCACGCAGTTAACGCTTGATACCAAACACGGTTCTGGCGTGGCCGGTTCTGGCGCAATTGCTAGAGGTCTTCCTCGTGTAGAGGAGCTTCTTGAAGCTCGTACGCCTAAAGGTCAAGCCTATATCTCGCCGGTTGATGGTTCAGTTGAAGTTTGGGAAGATAATAATCACTACATTGTACAAATTACTCCTCAAGCCGGTGCGATTGAACGATACGAATTAGAGGGGCGCAAACCAGCAGTCAAAGACGGTGAAAGCGTGAAATCTGGTGCTACTTTGGTCAAGAAGAGCGGCGACAAGGCAGCGATTAAAGCTCCTCACGACGGAAACGTGCAGCTCGTGAAGGACGCTGTCATCTTGGTTGCTTCAGCTACAGCTCCTGTCAGAGTTGAGATTCCTGGTGATGCGGAGTTGGTCGTGAAGAGCAACGATATGGTTACCGCTGGGGATAGATTAACTACTGGATCTTTGAACTTGCAAGATTTGTTGAAGTACAAGGGAATTGAGGCAACTGAGCGTTATATCATGAATGACGTTCTTAATGTTTACGCTGCTCAAGGCCATGAAATTTCTCCAAAGCACCTTGAAATATTGGTTCGCCAAATGTTCTCGAGAGTGCAAATTAACGAGCCTGGCGATTCGGAGTTTGTATCTGGTGATATTACGTCGAAAGCGGCGGCCGTGTTAGTAAATAGCGAGCTTGAGGCTGCTGGTAAAAAACCAGCTACGTTCACTAATCTATTGCTCGGTATTACTAAAGTATCAATCTTCTCAGATTCATTCCTTTCGGCAGCATCTTTCCAGGATACTACACGTGTGCTTATTAATGCAGCAATTAATGGTCGCGTTGATAGGCTTAAAGGTCTTAAGGAAAACGTGATTATTGGTCGAAAGATTCCAGTTGGAACTGGTGCAGCTCCACTAGAGGATTTTGAGACATCTGACTCTAAAATACCCACCGAAGAAGATTTAGAAAATCTCTAAAAAGAAAGGGCTTTAAGCCCTTTCTTTTTGGTTGGTGGTGTGATATATTAGTTATAGTATTTAAGAGGTTTTATGCATTTTAAGACGATTTTCAAATCCCTAAAAAATAAAGATATGCTAAAACGAGTTCTCATTATTCTCGGGATTATTGTTGCATATCGATTACTCGCACAGATTCCGGTTCCGATGGGTGATGCTGGAACTTTTAAGGAGGCAGTCTCGAATTTATTGGAGAAATCCGATTTTTCGAACTTTTTGAATTTGATTTCGGGTGGTGGGTTAGCTTCATTTAGTATTATTCTGGTTGGGCTTTCACCGTATATTACTGGATCAATCGTAATTCAACTTCTTACAAAGGCTATACCTTCGCTTGAGGAACTCTCCAATGATGGGGAAACTGGTCGTCGCAAGATAAATCAGTGGACTCGAATGCTTACTGTGCCCCTTGCCGTTGTACAGTCAATTGCATACATATTTATATTGTACCAGTCGACGGTTTCTGCGAATATTGCGACCGACTTTGTGCCAACCGCTGGCGACTGGGCATTGTCTGTGACTGCAATGACGGCCGGATCATTAATTTTGATGTGGATGGGCGAGTTAATTACTGAACAAGGGATTGGTAATGGTATTTCTACCTTAATTTTCGCCTCGATTATCTCACAGCTACCAACCACAATGGCCTCACTTGGATCCGCTTTGTTTGATACCAGTCAAGGCTCACTAAGCTTATTCGGTTGGCTCAACTTGCCCGTAAATCCGACTGTCTTTTGGATTGTTCTTGGGTTTGCGATTGCAATGCTGGTTGTCATATATTTCTTGGTAAAGATTAATGAAGCGCAGCGAATCATTACTGTAAATTACGCTAAAAGAGTGCATGGGAATTCATCCTATGGTGGAATTAAGTCGATTTTGCCAATAAAATTAATCGCGGCAGGTGTAATTCCGGTAATTTTTGCAACAGCTTTCCTGTCGTTGCCGGCCCTTATTGGTCAGGTCATTACGACCGTAAATCCAGGAAACGAGCTTGGGGCAACACTCGTGGCAGTTTTTTCAGCACCATCTGCCGCTAATTTTGCCTCGATGTATCCTAACGGGATCACCGGACAATGGTTTGTTTATCCTGCTTTGTATTTTGCTCTCGTATTTATGTTTACATATTTTTATACTTCGATTATCTTTAACACTAAAGAGATTGCGGATAATTTGCAGAAACAAGGTGGTTTTATTGAAGGTGTACGTCCTGGTATTGCGACATCAAAGTATCTTAGCAAAGTCGTTAATCACCTTGATTTGTTTGGTGCGCTGGCCCTTGGTTTAATCGCGATGTTACCGTTTATTACTGATTATATCTTTATCCTAGTAACTGGTGCTCCGATTGGCCTTTCGATTTCTGGTACAGGACTTCTTATTGTGGTGACGGTGGCGTTAGAGAATCTTCGGTCGGTGGATTCCCGAGCTCTAATGATAACTTACGATGATTTTGGCGATGAGCTTAAGAATTAAAGGTTGGCGTAGTATTGTAAAGTGGAGCATCTGGGGGCTGCTGGGGGTTTTGCTTTTAATATTCTTGATTCGTGTAACGATTTTCGAACATAATTATTATTCCGAGAAGGAGGGGAGCGAACGAGCCGTCGCTGTTGAAGCGGAGGCCGAACAAGAAGAACTCGTGGAGATTGAGCCAACTACGGAAGAAAAAAAAAGAGTATAATGTTGCGGCTGACCGCCCGCGATATTTATCAATTGCAAAAATTGGCGTAGAAAAAGCTCGAATTTTACCAATGGGGGTTAACGCAAGGGGAGAGCTAGCGACACCAAGTAATATTTTTGATGTTGGCTGGTATGATGCTTCGGGCAAACCAGGACAAGGGGGGACGATGATAATTGACGGGCATAATGGTGGCCCACACGTATTAGGTGTATTTAAAAATTTACCAAATCTAGCTGCCGGTGATTTAATTGCGATTGAGCGTGGTGATGGCGTTGTATTCCAATACAGTGTTGTTGAAAATAAAACTGTTCTACTTGCAGATTCGGATGCCTATATGAAGACAGCAGCGCAATCGCCAGTAGCCGGAAAGGAATCAGTAACTTTAATTTCTTGTACCGGAGAGTGGTCGCAGCAACAAAAAACTTATTTGTCTCGTCAATTTACTAGAGCTATTCTTGTTGACTAATCTTTTGTCATGTGCTATACTTGTTTTTGTAATTTATGGCTAGTCAAAAGGAAGTGATTAAACTCACTGGTAGTGTTATTGAGGCACTGCCCAATACCCAGTTTCGGGTTGAACTCGAGAATGGTCATGTTATTGTCGCCCATATGAGTGGGAAGATGCGAAAAAACTATATTCGCCTCGTCCCGGGTGACAGAGTTGAGGTTGAGTTAACCCCTTACGATCTTACAAAGGGCAGAATCAGCTTTCGACTCAAGGATTAATATAAATTGTTGTATTTTTTACAACATTAAATAGGAAAGGATTGTTTTGACACTATGAAAGTACGTGCGAGTGTTAAAAAAATTTCCCCAGATGACATCATTGTCCGCCGTAAAGGTGTGCTTCGTGTCATCAATAAGAAAAAACCTAAGAATAAGCAAAGGCAGGGTTAAAACATGGCTAGAATAGCTAGTGTTGTGATTCCTTCCGAAAAACAAGTATGGGTTGCCCTTACTTATGTTTATGGGATTGGTGCCACAACTTCAAAAGCCATCCTTGCGGAGGCTAAAATCGAGCCTACCACTCGGGTGAAGGATCTCACCGAGGCTGAAGAACAAAAAATCAACGACATTATTTCTACGAAATACCACGTTGAAGGTGATCTGAGGCGCCTCGTGAGCAATAATATCAAACGTTTAAAGGATATTAATTCCTACAAGGGTATCCGCCACAAGGCTAAATTACCAGTCAACGGCCAACGTACTCGTACGAATGCACGTACTCGTAAGGGTAAGGCGATCGCGGTCGGTGGTGCACAACCTAAAGCAGCGAGTAAAACTTAGGAGTAGAAAATGGCAGAAGATATTAAAAATACTGCAACCGAAGTTGCGGAAGCAACTCCTTCGAAAGCTAAAACTTCAAAGAAGATTAAGCGCATTGTCAACTCAGGTGCAGTGCATATTCAATCAACTTTTAATAATACTATCATCAGTGTTACTGATCGCAATGGTGGCGTACTCACCGCTTCATCTGCTGGTGCAAATGGCTTCCGTGGCTCAAAAAAAGGCACGGCTTTTGCAGCTGGTGTTGCGGCCGAGAAAGCTCTCGAGCTTGCTAAGAAAAACCATTCGCTTAATTCTGTGGACGTCTACGTTTCTGGAATTGGTCTGGGGCGCGATGCGGCGATTAGGGCTATCTCTACCGTAGGGATTAAGATTGATAGTATTACTGATGTTACCCCGATTGCACACGGTGGTGTGCGACCGAAGGGAGAAAGGAAACCATAATGGCTAGGGATCATTCTCCAATCGTTAAGCAGAGTCGTCGCGAAAGCTTTGCACTTGCGCCTAAGGCTCACAAAATAATGGCTAAAAAATCTGGTATTCCAGGTGAACACGGCGACAAAAGAGTGCGTGGCGGCAGCCTGTACCTAACTCAGCTTCGTGAGAAGCAAAAAGTTCGTCGAATGTATGGCCTACTTGAAAAACAATTCGCAAAACTGATGAAGGAGGCTCAAAAGTCTGAGGGTTTGACTGGTGAGCTTCTTCTAGAATACCTAGAGCGCAGAGCGGATAATGCTATTTACAGAGCTGGCTTCGCTTTGACTCGTCGTCAAGCTAGACAATTAGTTTCGCATGGACACTTTCTTTTGAATGGTCGTAGAATTGATATTCCTTCAATTCGTTTGAACCCGGGTGATGTTCTAGAAGTACGTCCTAAATCATCAAAATCTGAATACTTCAAGAATCTTCCAAACATTATCGGAGCGTCAAGTGCAACACCGCTTTCATGGTTAAAGGTCGATGCGAAGAAAATGAGAATTGAAGTTACCGGTTTACCAAAGCGTGAAGAGCTTGATGCCGGCATTAATGAACAACTAATCGTTGAGTATTACTCACGTTAAGGAGAAATAGAATATGACAACCAAAAATATTCACGAAGCAGCTCTTGCCGAGGTTAAGGAACTTGACAAGAACAGTGCTGAATTTGTCATCAAACCACTTTACTACGGTTACGGTAATACTCTTGGTAATTCTCTTCGGAGAGTGCTGCTTTCGAGCATAAAAGGTGCAGCTATCACCGCCTTTTCGATAGAAGGCTCAAATCACGAATATACTGCAATTCCTGGCATTCGCGAAGATGTTGTTGACATCATGCTAAATCTTAAAAACATTCGTTTTCGTTGCCATACCGATGCTCCGGTTGAGCTAACTCTAGAGATGCGTGGTGATAAGCAATCCGAAAAGGATGGCGATAAACGAGTTGTAGCAGGAGATATCAAACTCCCTGCAGACGTCGAAATCGCTAACCCCAACCAGGTAATCTGTCATATTGATGATCCAAAGAAAGTTCTAAAAATGAATTTCATCGTTGAGACTGGCAGAGGCTATCTCACCATTGAGCAGTCAAGCGAGGACCGGATTCATAGCGACATGATTGCTGTAGACGCTGTCTTTACGCCGGTGCTTAGGGTTCGCTATAAAGTTGAGAACACTCGTGTTGGCCAGGATACCAACCTGCAGCAGCTCACTTTGACTATCGATACCGATGGCACTATCACGCCAAAAGAAGCTTTTGAAGAAGCTGCCGCGATTTTAGTAAACCAATACACCGCTCTTGCAGGGTCGACAAGGGTAGAATCAGCGCCAACGCCAGGTATGCATAGAGATGAAGACGATTCAGGTTTGATGCTTCCGATTGAGGAATTAGATCTTTCGGCTCGTACTGCTAATGCATTACTTAATAACGATATCCGAACCATTCGGGATCTCGTAATGCTATCCGAAAGTGATCTGAAAGATTTGAAAGGTTTTGGCTCAAAGGCGTTAGACGAAGTGAAAGAAAAGTTAACGGAGTTAAATATTTAATATGCACGCCCATGGAAAAAGAGGCCGAAAATTTGGCCGCAAGACTGACCAGAGGAACGCACTGACGCGTGGGCTCATGTGTTCCCTAATTAAATATCAAACTATAACCACGACTCTAGCTCGCGCTAAAGAAATTCGTCGAATGATGGAGAAATTGGTGACGATGGCTAGAAAAGGTGGTTTACATAACCGCAGGTTAATTATTGCAAGGCTTGGCGATCTTGAGTCCGCGACTATTCTCATGGACAAGATTGCGCCGCAAATTAAGCGCGATTCTGGATATCTACGAATCGAGAGGGCAAGCAATCGTCGAGGCGATAACTCGGAAATGGGAACGATTAGTTTTGTAGACGAATTGTCTTTTGATGAGGAAGCGACTGAGGCTAAAAAATCTGCGAAGGAGACTAAATAATGAAAACTTATAGTCTAAAAGGCGCAGATGTGAGTCGTGAATGGTGGCTCATTGATGCCTCCAGCATGCCACTTGGCAAATTGGCCGTAATAATTGCAGATAAGCTAATGGGGAAGTCGAAAGTTACTTATACTCCGCATATTGATAATGGTGACTATGTCGTTGTTGTGAATGCAAAAAATTTGGTAGTAACTGGTGACAAGATGACCAATAAAAAATACTATCGACACAGTGGTTTTCCTGGTGGTATAAAGGAGTTAAAGCTTGAAGAAGTTGTTGAAAAAGATGCCGTGAGAGCGATTCGTGAAGCCGTAAAAGGAATGCTTCCCAAAAATAAGCTTGCCTCTGATCGTTTGGCAAGATTGAAGGTTTTTGAAGGCGCAGAGCATGCTCATGCAGCCCAAAACCCAAAGGAGATTAAGTAATGGTTGCAACAAAGAAATACACCTATGGATTAGGGCGCCGAAAGTCAGCAACGGCTACTGTGCGGCTTTATAAGGGCAAGGGTGAAATTACAATCAATGATAAGCCGGCACTGGATTACTTATCTGGTAACAAGACTTATCTAGCCGAAATAACTGATCCACTAGCACTTGCTGGGAAACAGAAGGATTATGATATCACTATTGTCGTGAAAGGTGGTGGTTTAGCTGGGCAGGTTGACGCTATCAAGCTTGCCATATCAAAAGCCTTAACAGTAGAAGCTGTAGATTTGCGCCCAGTTCTTAAGAAAGCTGGCTATATGCACCGCGATCCACGCGAAAAAGAACGCAAAAAATATGGCCTACGCTCTGCTCGTAAGAAAGAACAATTTAGCAAACGTTAGACTCTGTGTTCTCTCGAAAAAGCCCCTCCCAAGGGGGCTTTTTTATGGTATAATTATACAGAGGTGGGAGTATTTTTAGAGGGAGTGATTTTTTTGAGTTCTTATTCCGAACGGTGCAAAAAAATTTGGGAGGGATATCAACTTTATGCCAGCCTTTGCGCCGTGGACAGGCGTGGCTACGAGCTGGTCGGAATGACATCTTATTCGGCAAAGGATTCGCCGAATATCGGTGATGCCTTTGACAGGAGGGGGGAGTCAGATTTAGAGCACCAGGCAAAAACCGCTTGGCTTTGTTCGGTGTTTGCAAGCAATTTTCCTGATTATTTTGAGATGCCTTCTCGGAAGATTCCGACTGATGTTTGGCTTCTCGTCACTACTGCTCTTTGCCATGATGTAGGCGAGGCCAAAACTGGTGATATTCCTGATGACGGCAGGGCAGAACATGAACTCAAAAACCTCGTTGAGCTCAAGGTTTTTTGTGAGCTGGCCGGGGTGTTTGACTATGTTGATCAGGAAAAATCCATCAATACTTTTAGGCAGTTCCAAAATCGCGATTCGCACATCGGCAAAGCTCTTTTTGCTTTGGACAAGGCTGAGGCGGTGCTGACTACAATATTCCTTGCGAAGCATGGTAACTTCGGTCACATTACATTTAAGGATACCGTAACCGAGCGTGATGAGTACTTCATGAGTGAGACTCGTTCCGATTCGCCCATGGATTGTTGGGCGGCTCATCTGCAGACCGTCACTTGCGATTTTCCGGTGACCATCACCGAGCCGATTTATTCTTTGGTCGATACTGCGATACGAGACGTGTACGGCGTAGGGTTCTCTTGGTGGAATAAGGGAATTAAGCCCTGGGCGCAATAACACTACACTCCCACCTTAAACCTCCGATTTGTCGGAGGTTTTTTATTTCTTAAGATTCAACAAGGAGTCATTGTCAAAAAATCGGCCATTTTGCCGATTAAGATAAAAACTGGTGGGGGCGAATTGTCCAGGTATTAACAATATATAGAGAGGATAGCTAGCTTATTCTTGCTAGAATTGAATAAAAGTGTTACAATTAAGTAGTTCAGGCATAAATTCTTTAAAAATGACAGATAGGAGGTGGTTTATGTGTCTGAAATGCACATTTCATGGATTTCGAGGGAGGAAATCATCGAACGGTACTCGCGCATCAAGCCCGTAGCTAAAAAAGACGGAAAACTCTATTGGCTTCGGTCGTTTGGCGAAGAAGAATTGTTCAATATCAGCTATTTGTGGAATGACAAAACTGAGAAGCAGGTTCAGGATGGCGAAATCGTTCCAATCCCGGATAATGATTTCCGGTGTCTTCACGAGTACGGCTACCCTGGGCTTTTTAAGCCGAGTGTTGCCGAAGTATTAACTCAAATCGATTCGGAGATTTTGGACACCGTGGTGGCGTTTGAAATCATCGATTCGCCGGAAACCGCAGAAGACTTCTATAGGGATGAATTCACCAGCATCGCGTTTAATTCTGGCTACCATGTATCCACAGTCCGGCTCTATAAACTCCCATAATCCAGCGTAACTCAAGCCGCCCATTTCCAGGCGGCTTTTTTTATAGGGTATTAACAGACGATTTAACAGGAGTGAAAATAGCATTTTTGGCAGTTTTTTGCTGCAAAATAGCCCAAAATTGCATACTATTACTGAAAGGTACTTTACAGAAAATTACCACTAAAAAATCGGCCATTTTGCCGATTAAGATAAAAACTGGTGGATCTTACTGGGCTCGAACCAGTGACCTTACGAATGTGAATCGTACGCTCTAGCCAACTGAGCTAAAGATCCAAACTGTGATATAATATATTATAACATGGATTTACAAAAATACGAAGATGAGTTAAGAGAAATTGAGGCATTTTTAGCAAAGCCGGATGCGTTTAGTGATCCGGATTTTGCGATGAGATCGAAACGCGCGAGCGTTTTGCACGAGATGCTTGATTTAAACCACGATATTTCACGTTATTCGGAAAGTTTGAAAGAGGCTGAGGAGCTTGTGGACGATGCGGAACTTGGCGAGATGGCCAGGGAAGACATCGTGACACTTAAGGCAAAAATCGAGACGGCTAAAAATAGACTTGAGGAATTGTTAATTCCAAGAGACCCAGCCGACGATAAGCCGGCCTTGATTGAAATTCGGGCTGGCGCCGGCGGTGACGAAGCAAGCCTGTTTGCCGGTGAATTATACCGAATGTACTTAAAATATGCCGAAAATCATGGTCTGAAGGCGGAACTGATGTCAGAAAACCAAAATGAGGCTGGTGGCATGAAGGAAGTGATTTTTAAGATCAGTGGCGACAATGCCTACGGGCAGCTAAAGTTCGAGGGTGGAGTGCACCGAGTGCAGCGTGTACCAGTGACGGAATCTCAGGGGCGGATTCACACTTCAACCGTTACCGTGGCGGTACTGCCTGAGGCCTCGGAGCATGACCTTGAGATTAACCCGGAAGATTTGAGAATTGATATTTATCGTTCGGGTGGCCATGGTGGCCAGGGGGTGAATACGACCGATTCGGCGGTAAGAATCACACATTTGCCTACTGGTATTGTGGTAGCGATGCAAGACGAGCGCTCGCAGCAACAGAACCGCATAAAAGCGATGAATGTCTTACGTACGAGGCTCCTTGAAAAACAAAAAGAGGAAGAACGCAAAAACGCTTCTGAGGCACGCAAGTCTCTAATCGGTACCGGTGACCGTAGCGAAAAGATTCGTACCTATAATTTTCCCCAAGATCGTATTACTGACCACAGAATCCACTATTCGCGCTCCAATATTAATGCGGCGATGGATGGCGAAATTGACGATTTAATTCTTGAGCTAGCAAAAAATGAGCGCGCCCTTACCGAAAGCGTATAAAGATGGTTTGCAAAATTTTTATGGACGTGACTTTATCGTTACGCCAGATGTTTTGATCCCCCGGCCTGAGACGGAACAGTTGATTGATGCAACTTTAAATCTTGCCGGTAAAGCATATCTACCTGGCGTGAGGCCACGAAAAAGGGTTTTGCCGACTTCCCCCAAAATACTTGATGTTGGAACTGGTTCTGGGTGCATAGCTATCACCCTAAAATTAGAATTGCCAGATAGCGATGTCTGCGGAGTTGATATTTCTAAAGACGCTTTAAATGTGGCACAAAAAAATGCCGTAAAGTACGGCGTCAACCCCCATATCTTTATTATATCAAATTTACTTGAAAAAGTCAAGTTTACCCCTGATTTGATTGTAGCAAATCTTCCGTATGTGGATGAGACTTGGGATTGGCTTGATAAAGAGGCTCTAGGCTATGAGCCAGCTACTTCGCTTTATGCTGAGAACCGAGGGCTTGCGCTGATTTTTGATTTAATCAGGCAAGCCTCGGAACGTGGTGTAGAATATCTAATTCTCGAGGCTGACCCGTGCCAGCACGAAGAAATTATTGCTTTTGCTCTGCAATACAATTATTTCGTTAAAGAGATCAGAGGCTTTATTCTTACTCTTTGTATCCCTCGAGAGTAACGTTAATCGCAATTTCTTTACCTTCACGAACGACAGTGAGTTGGACAGTGTCGCCGGCTTTATATTCGCCGATTAGGGAAGAGAGCGATCCGGCAGCACCTACTTTTATGCCATTAATTGCGGTGATGATATCTTTGTCTTTGAGGCCGGCCTTGCTGGCGGGGGAATTATTGATCACTGACGAATAGCTGGATTGGCTGTAAAGATATGCGCCGGTTGTGACAGGTAGATTATAGGCTTTTGCGACTTCGGGAGTGATCTCAAGGCTGTAAACACCGAGATAAGCTCGGGAGGCTTCACCAGTTTCAATAAGCTGCTTTAGCATGCCCTTAACGCTGGAAATGGGAATTGCAAAACCCATGTTTTCGGCAGTAGTAGAAGTAGCAGTGTTGACGCCAATAACTTGACCGGCCGCATTCACAAGTGGGCCGCCGGAGTTGCCGGAATTGATTGCAGCATCAGTTTGAATCATATCGGAAAGCGTTTCGGCATTACGGCCTGTACTGTCGGCTGCCATAACTGATCTACCAAGACCAGAAATAATGCCAGCGGTAACCGTGTTCTGATATTGACCTAGAGCATTGCCGATGGCGATAACTTGCTGACCGACGGTAAGCGTTTTTGAGTCACCGAGTGTAGCTGCGGCGAGGTCGGAGACGCCTTTGATTTTTAGAAAGGCAATGTCGTTTAGAGGGTCGGTAGCGGCGAGTTCGACGTCTTCATAGGTAGTACCGTCGTCCAAAACCACCGAAATACTACTGGCGCCATCAATCACGTGTTTGTTGGTAATAATGTAGCCATCACCGGTCGCAATAATTCCAGTACCAGCTGCAGCTGAGTCATAACTTTGTCCGAACACGTTAGTGGCTTTGACTGAGGTGACAATTGAAACTACGCTTTTTGAAACTTTTTCGGCAATATCTGCGATTGAACCCTCGGTAAAATTCGCCGAATTGCCGTCGATGCCACTGTCTAAAAAGGTAATTGGCGTTGAAGATTTTTCGTATCCTAGCCAGCCGAAAATTAGTCCGCCGCTTCCTAAGATGATAGCCGCGACTGATAGTCCGATTGCTAAGCCGTTGTGGGCATGCGGCTCGTTTGTGTTTTTAATTTGCTTAGTTGATGGCTCGGTGCTTTCTTTTGCTTCAACAAATTTGCCCGGTTTTTCTTTTTCCATGATTACTCCTTTAAATATTAAAAATTGGGTTACTAAACCAGATTACAATAATTCCTACTAGCATAATTCCGAAAATGACTGGACCGACAATATGCTTGAGCCTAAAATCGTCTCTATACCGGATCATTGCTTGTCTTGCATAATTATAGACGAATGCAAATATTGTCAGAATAATTGATAACTGAGGGATACGAATTCCTGTTGAGCCAAACGTATAAACAATTGCCCAGGAGTGGCAAAGCCAGGCTATCTCGGCAAAGATGAGTCCACAGACCAAAGTTGTGAGCGTGAAATCTTTGTCGTCGCCTTGGGCGAGCACATGACGACTTGCTGCGTAGCCAACCAAAAAAGCCAACAACACAATCGCGATAGAGTTGAGGTTCGCGGAAAGAAAAGTCGCCGCTGACATTCCTAAAAAGACAGCTACCAACGATTGTGCTAGAGTGGCATTTTCAGACGAAAGTGGTTTAATGAAAATCAACCACACCGAATAGACGGCCATTAGGATAAAATCTATCGGTAGAAATGCCGCACCGGCATAGTAGGCCAGAAGCACGATACTAATTCCAACAATAATATCAACCAGGTTTGACTTCAAATTTATGAAAAAATATCTTGCCCTGACGGCAAATACGCGCCATTTTGATACCAACACTAGTACTATCCCCGGAGCGGGGTTGTTTGATAAAACTGTGATTAGTACTGCCCCGACGCCGAGCAGCAAGTTAAGAAAAATATGCACCATAGTGCTTGCGATGTTACGAGATTTTCTTGCTAATATAAAATCTGCCATACTTTTATATTATAGCAAATATTTTAATTTAAGCTTAAAAATGCTATAATGGCGTAATGGAACCGAATTTTTTTCAAAAACATCCACTACTAAAAGACCTCTTGAGCTTAGGCGGTTTCATTGTTGCAATTATCCTAGGAACACTTTTTCTAAACACGTATATTTATCGTTCATATAACGTAGTTGGTGGTAGCATGGAAAATACCTTACACGGAAACGATCGCGTCATCGTGAACCGGGCAGCCGTTTCGTGGTCTCATTTTATTGGACAAGAATATGTCCCCGAAAGAGGCCAGATTATCGTGTTTTTAAACGAAGACGAAGAAAAGATCAAGGAATATAAGGAGGCTGGCAAAACTAATCCAATGACTTGTTCTGTGCCTTCCAATGTTAGTGATCAATATATCATCAAGCGTGTAATCGCTTTTCCGGGTGAACGCGTAGTCGTCAAAGATGGAACCATGACAATCTACAATGACGAACATCCTGACGGATTCGTTTATGATAATGAATGGCGTGTATCCGAGGATGATGGGCCTAAGGAACATACGTCTGGCGAGGTTGATCTAATCGTCCCAGAGGGTGAACTGTTCGTGTCGGGCGATAATCGTGAGGGTTCTTCGTCGTGGGATTCGCGTAATGGTCTTGGGACTATACCGTATTGCCGGGTAATCGGGCCAGTTATTTTGCGTCTATTTCCGCTTGATAAAATCCGGCTATTTTAAACCAAATTGATTTATGGAATAATTGGTGATATAATTCTTATATTGGGGTGTTAGCTCAGCTGATAGAGCGCCGCATTCGCATTGCGGAGGTCAGGAGTTTGAATCTCCTACACTCCACCATTGTGATGTTATGCAATTTACTAAGAAGGGTTTATGTTAGAACTAAGGAACGTCTCGTTTAGCGTTGATGAAGCAGGTGGGCGGAAAGATGTTTTAAAAAACATTTCAATTTGTTTTGAGCCTGGAAAAATCACCGCAATTACTGGGCTAAACGGTAGCGGAAAATCTACTCTCGCACAAATTGTAATGGGTATTAAGAAACCGACCAAGGGTCGGGTTTTTTGGCAGAACAAAGACATTACCGACAAGACGGTCACCGACAGGGCAAAACTCAAAATAGCATTTTCATTCCAGCAACCCGTAAAAATAAAGGGAATTTCTGTTTTTGAGTTAATCGACATCGCTAAAGGTGGCGGTGCAGACCCCCAAGATATAGCAAATTGTTTAAAAGCTGTGGGGCTTTCCCCAGATAAATACCTAGCTCGAGAAATTGATGCGGGACTTTCGGGAGGAGAACTGAAACGAATAGAGCTAGCCTCAGTATTAGCCAGAGATGCAGAAGTGGCAATTTTTGATGAACCAGAGGCTGGGATAGATCTTTGGAGTTTCAATAATTTAACAACTGTTTTCAAAAAAATACGAGCGGAGGGGAAAGAGCGGACATTAATCATTATTTCACATCAAGAAAAAATCTTAAAGATTGCCGATAACATTGTCATACTTGAAGCGGGAAAGATAAAAGCCTATGGAAAATCCGACGATGTACTCAGATCTGTTCTTAGGAGATTAAAATGAATTTTGATGAAATCGAAAAACAAATATTGTGTGAAGTGGCAGATTTATCTGAACCCCCAGATGGCGCTTATAACTTTAGAGTTAACGGGAAATCTGTAGGACGAAAATCGACTGATAATATCAACGTTATTCCAAAGACTGATAAATCTGGTCTAGACATCAAAATTGAGGCCGGAAAAAAAAACGAAACTGTGCATATACCAGTTGTAATCAGTACTTCCGGACTGAAGGAAGTCGTTTATAATGATTTTTATATCGGCGATGGTGCTGAAGTCCTAATTATTGCTGGCTGTGGAATTTACAATTGTGGGGGATTTAATTCGGTGCATGATGGCGTGCATCGTTTTTTCGTGGGAAAAAATGCGAGAATAAAATATGTCGAGAAGCATTACGGTTTTGGACCAGGAAAGGGTGGTAGAATTTTAAACCCGACAACTGAGGTCTATCTATCTGAGGGGAGCGAGGCATTTCTTGAAATGGAGCAAATAAAGGGCGTTGATTCGACGATTCGGACGACAAAAGCCGTACTCCAAGATAATGCAAAAATTTTCATTAAGGAACGCCTGATGACACATGGTCGTCAGACTGCAAAAAGTGATTACGAAATCGAGCTTGCAGGTAAAGATTCAGTGGCAGATATCACTTCTCGATCGGTTGCCCAGGATCGTTCGATGCAGACTTTTAGTTCAAAAATTATCGGTGCGAATAAATGTCGAGGACACTCAGAATGCGATGCAATTATCATGGACTCTGCACAGGTATACGCCATCCCATCACTTGACGCTAGAAACGTTGATGCGGAATTGATTCACGAAGCTGCGATCGGCAAGATTGCCGGTGAGCAATTACTGAAACTAATGTCCCTAGGACTTGGCAGAAGTGATGCGGAGTCGCGAATAATTAATGGGTTTTTGAAATAACGATCGTTGTAATTTTTACTTAATTTTAGCATAAAGGTCTTGATAATCCATATTTAGTGGTGTATACTAGGTTTAAGACACTAAATGTAGAGTCGAAGCGAAAAGCATTACCCATCTCGCTAGCTGATTCTACACGAGGTCATATATAAAACAGAATAAAGTACTTGAAGGAGGTATTTTGATTATGTTCAAAAGGATAGTAAAGCGGGATGGAAAGATAGTTAAATTTAATCCTGATAAAATTACTGAAGCGATTGCAAAAGCGGGGCTTGCGACCGAGGAGTTTAAGTATGATAGAGCGAAAGCGTTGGCCGATAAGGTTTTGCAGCGAGCGGAAGAAAAAATCACTGCACGCACCCCCAATGTTGAGCAAATTCAGGATATTGTTGAAGAAGTGTTAATGGAGTCATCTTTTAAACGGACTGCTCGGGCCTATATTCAATATCGTCAAGAACGTTCAAGGAGACGTGAAGCTAAGTCCGACCTCATGATGATTTATCGCACAATTTCGCATGCTGATGCCTCAGAAGATTCAGACGTGAAGCGTTCAAACGCTAATGTTGATGGCAATTCGGCAATGGGAAAAATGCTCCAGTTTGGAGCTGAGGGGTCAAAGGTTTTTGCTAAGACTTTACTGCTGCGCCCCGATATTGCTGCGGCGCACGATAATGGCGACATTCATATCCACGACCTTGATTTTTACGCGACTGGCACCTTAACATGTTGCCAATCTGACCCATTTATTTTGTTTGAAAATGGTGGTTTCAATACTGGTCACGGGCACCTTAGGACTCCAAATTCAATAGGATCTTATGGTGCGCTTGCCGCGATTTTATTGCAGGCCAACCAAAATGAGCAGCACGGCGGACAGTCAATTCCGAATTTTGATTATGCTATGGCTCCAGGTGTCGATAAATCTTTTAGGAAAGCTCTGAAAAAGAATTTAGAGAAATATAACAAGTTTACTGGCAAAAAATTATCCTTAGAACCAACTGATGATATAAAATATGGTGATGATAAAAAATTAATAACACAAAAATGGCCAAAGGAAATTATCGATGCGTCTAGTGCTGATGTCGAGTGCGAAACCATGCAGGCTATGGAAGGTTTTGTCCATAATCTTAATACTATGCATTCTAGAGCCGGTGCGCAGGTACCGTTTACTTCGATTAATTTTGGTACGGACACTACCCCTTCCGGTAGATTGGTGTCTCGATGTCTTCTCGAAGCAACCGAGAATGGCCTCGGTAAAGGTGAAACTCCGATTTTTCCGATTTCAATCTTTAAGGTAAAAGAGGGTGTTAATTATAACCCAGAGGATCCAAACTACGATTTATTCAAACGATCTATGGAAGTTTCGGCTAAAAGATTATTCCCAAATTTTTGCTTTATTGATGCTCCATATAACCTAAAGTACTACAAAAAGGGAGATTACAGGACCGAAATTGCAACGATGGGATGCCGAACTCGCGTCTTTGCCTCAGTCTTCCCAGAATCTGACGGCATTGTGACGGGGAGAGGTAATTTATCTTTCACGACGGTTAATTTAGTTCGCATTGGCATCAAACACGGCATTTGCCTAGGTGAGAGAAAAGAAGCCGATTGGGAAGGTTTTTATAAAGAATTAGACGAAAAAATGGACCTGGTAAAGGACGAGCTTCTTGACAGATTTGAATTTCAAGCTAACCAACACGTACGTAACTTTCCATTCTTGATGGGACAAGGAAACTGGTTTGGTTCAGAAAAATTAGGTTGGAACGATACTCTACGCGACGTGATCAAACATGGCACTTTGTCAATTGGTTTCATTGGGCTTGCGGAAACTCTGGTCGCGATGACCGGCAAGCACCACGGTGAAGATGAAGATTCAAGGGAATTAGGACTTGATATTATTACGCATATGCGAGAAAAATGTGATGAATATTGCAAGAAATATAAACTTAATTTCTCATTACTTGCTACTCCCGCCGAAGGGATTGCGGGTCGGTTTACCAAAATCGATAAGAAAGAGTACGGTACAATTAAGGGGGTTACTGATCGCGAATTTTACACCAACTCGTTCCATGTTCCAGTTTATTATCCGATTTCTGCATTTGACAAGATTGAAATAGAGGCGCCCTACCATAACTTATGTAATGCTGGGCATATTACCTATATCGAGCTAGACGGTGATCCTTCGCAAAACATCGCGGCATTTGAGGCGGTGATTCGCAAAATGCATGATGCAGGAATTGGATATGGTTCAGTCAACCACCCAGTCGATCGTGATCCAGTATGTGGCTTTTCTGGGATAATCACTGGTGACCGTTGCCCTCATTGTGGTCGACTTGAAGGAGACTTACCTTTCGAGAAAGTTAAGTGTTGCGCGAAGGGTGAGTAGATGGTAGATTGGCACAAAATTTCTCTTGATAAGATTGCGAAGGAATTAGAGGTTCCGGATGGATATATTAAGGTTTCGGCACCGCTCGAGCATGACAACATTGTGAATGGCGACGGATTAAGAGCGGTGCTTTGGACACAGGGTTGCCCCAACCATTGCCTAGGCTGTCAAAATCCCGAGACTTGGGACTATGATGGTGGGAGTTTGCGAAAAATTGATGACATAAAAAAAGAGCTGGCCAGTTTCAGAGGACAAGCGGGACTTACTTTTTGCGGCGGAGAACCTTTTGTGCAGCCGAAAGCTTGTAAAGAGATTGCAGATTTTGTGCGAAAAGAGTTGGGGTGGAATGTTTGGAGCTTCTCTGGTTTTACTCATGAAATCATCACCGAGCATGGTGGGAATGCCCTAGATTTCCTAAAATCACTCGATGCGCTGATTGATGGACCGTTTATTTTGAGTCAACGAGACTTAAGTTTGCGTTTTAGAGGGTCCAAAAACCAACGACTATTACGACTCGAATATGGGACTGGAAAAATCTTAACAATCGAATAATACGTGCTATAATTTTAGTAAATAATGTGGAGGCATAATGGAAAACGGCGCTTTTACGGTTCTGCCGATGAGTCAACGGTTTGATTTGGAACCGGGTAAGGTTTATAATGGAAAAGTTGTGGTCGTGAATCCAGCTGGTGCAACTGAAGACTTTACCTATAAGGCTTCGGTCACTCCTTATGGAGTTGTGGATAGTGATTATACGGCCGATCTTACTACGAAATATAATCGTTCGATGATTACGGACTGGATCAAAATTGCTGAGCCGACCGGTAAAGTATCGCCAAATAGTTCAAAGGAAATTGAATTTACTATTACTGTTCCGGACGATGCTCCAGCGGGTGGTCAGTATGCGACGATTGCCATATCAGCCAATTATGACGAGCAGCCTGGCAGTAATATGACAATCCGCAATGTATTTGAGATGGCGAGCGTCATTTATTCGAATGTTGCCGGACAAACTGTGCGGGATGGTGAAATCATAGAGAATAATGTCCCAGGTTTTTCGGCAGTAACTCCTATAGCCGTTGGCGCAGTTATTACAAACAATGGAAACGTTCATAATGATGCTTCTTTCATTATTGAGGTTTCGGATATTTTTTCTGGCAGAGTTATTTTACCAACAGAAGATGACAGTGGTAGATATAATGAAGTCATTATGCCAGAAACAACTAAAAACGTTACGCGGACTATTAGTAATCTACCATCGATAGGCATCGTCAAGGTCAGCCAAAAGATATATTACAACGGTGACGTTTCGGTTGTTGAGAAAAACGTGATAATTTGTCCGATATGGTTTATGCTTTTGGTTTTTTTGACCATGGCATCGATCGTTGCAGCAATTGTGGCAATCGTCAAAAAACATAAAAAGAAAAAAAGTAAAATATGAAAATCGCGATAATGGGGGCAGGTGCTTTTGGGACGGCGCTTGGTGGAGTTTTGGCGAGTAAGGGTTTTGATCTAGATTATTATGATTCGGTATTAGAACATAAACGCCTTCGCGACGTGATTCATGGTGCAAAAATTACGATTCTCGCCGTTCCATCTGAAGCAGCGCCTTATCTTTTGCCGTACTTGCCAAAAGATATACCGCTTGTCGTAGCGACAAAGGGATTACTACGAGACGAATATTTTGCCCCCTTTCTAAACTATGCAATTATCTCTGGGCCAGGTTATGCAGACGACATAAAAGCTGGTAGGCCCGCAAAATTAACGGCCACCGATAACTGGGTGATTGATTTGTTTACCACTAGTTATCTTAGTTTCGATAAAACCCAAGATAAGCGGGGCGTCTTGATGTGTGGCTCACTAAAAAATGTTTATGCAATTTTAGCTGGTTTTAGGAACTTGAAGTCCGGGACAGCTGAGCATAATCTTTTTTTGGCCGCCGCTACAAATGAGATGAAGAGCATATTATCCGAAAATGGCGCAAAGCCAGAGACCGTAGATCTTGCTTGCGGCAAAGGAGACCTCGAAATCACCTGTGGCCTTCCTTCAAGAAATTACGATCTTGGACAAAAATTAAGAAATAATCCACATTATCAGACGACTAAAACCGTTGAAGGTATTTCGACGTTGAAAAAAATTTGCCGCGGAGAGATTAAGGTGCCTGAGGATGCCAAGTTTTTGCGCGAGTTGATTCGGCTGGAGGCTACATGGGGCTAAATCAGAAACAAAAAGAAGCCGTCCAATATTTGGATGGACCACTTTTGGTTTTGGCGGGGCCAGGGACCGGTAAAACCCAATTGCTTTCCGAAAAGGTCGCCTATATTCTAAAAAATACCGATACCAACCCGGAAAATATTCTATGCTTAACCTTTACTGAGTCCGGAGCGTCAAATATGCGCGAACGACTTAAAACCGTCATAGGAAGCGATGGCTTAAAGGTGAATATTGGAACCTACCATGCTTTCGGGTCGGAAATATTGGCTCAGTACCGGAACTACTCGGAGGACTACGAACGTAAACTTGATGCAGCAGTGGACGAAGTTACGCAATTTAAAATTGTGAAGGAAATTCAAAACAAACTATCGGGAAATGATATTTTAAGGGGTGATAGCGTCAAAGATATCGTGAGCGTAATCTCGGCCGCAAAATCAGCAGGCCTAAATGCAAATGACCTTAAGCTTATCGCCAAGCAAAATCTAGACGACTCAAATGTTTTGTCAGAAACCATCTCGCCATTCCTTAAGAATGTAGTGCCACGAGCATTCAAAGAGTCTTACGAAAAAGCATACTATCCAATTTGGGGCATGTTGCAGCAATACGCAGATGCCGGGACGATAGTAAAAAATATTGAGCGCTCAATTGGCGGATTGGCACGTGATCTAAAAGAAGCTATAATTGCCGCAGAGAGTGCCGAAAAAATTAAACCATTGTCTGATTGGAAAGACAGATATTTTGAAAAAGATGTACGGGGAGATTATCGGTTGAAGGATCGGGTAGCTAACAAAAAATTACTTAGTGTGGCTGCCGTGATGGATAAATACGACACCTACTTGCAAGAAAATGGGCTGTATGATTTTGACGACATGATTGAAGAGGCAGCAAGGGTACTTCGCGAAGACAGTGGTTTTAAGGCTACTTTATCTGAACGTTATCAGTTTATTATGCTTGATGAATTTCAGGATACTAATCCCTCTCAGTTTGCGATCATAAAGGAACTAACAGACTATGAACGCCCATTAATCATGGCGGTTGGTGATGATGACCAAGCAATTTATGAGTTTCAGGGGGCCCTGTCGACAAACTTAGTTGATTTTCAACGACACTATCAGGCCAATGTAATCCCACTTGTTGAAAATTACCGAAGTACGCAGGAAATTTTGGATTTATCGAGAAAAATTATTAATCAGGCGGGTGACAGGTTCGCCGATAAAGAACTGATTTCGCATAGACCAGACCCAAAACACTCTCAGATTTTTCGACACGAATTCTTGTCCTCAGAAATGGAATATGATTTTGTAGCAAACGAAATAGCAAAACTGATTCGCTCGGGTGTGAAGCAGGACGAAATAGCAATAATATCATATAAAACTAAATACTTCATGCCACTTTTACCATTTTTGAAGGCGCATCCTGAAATTAAAATTGCCTATGAAAAGAAAGACAATCTCCTTGAAGATGAAAAAATTCATGAAATTCTAACAATGGCGAGATTTGTTTACGAAATTGCCTATGAAAAGAAACCGAGTGTATCAGTATTGGAGATACTCTCTTATCCGTTTTTTAATCTGCCGGCGATCGAAATCGTAAAGGCCGTCGGCACGGCACGGAGCGAACGAAAATCGGTTTTTGATGTGCTTTTGAGGTCGAAAAATACAGAAATCTTAAGGGTGATGGAATTTTTCTCCTTTTTAATCACAAAAGCATTTGATGAACCACTAGAAGTTTTCTTAGATTATTTAATTGGGGCAACACCCATCAATGGTTACAAATCGCCATTCTTGAAATACTATACCGAATCTGAAAATTATCAAACTTTTCATCTATATGAGTCTTTGTCGTCGCTTCGAGGGAAGCTCAACAAACATTTTGGCGATAAGAAACTACGACTAAGCGATTTAATTAGTCTGGTAGACGACTATGAGTCAGCAGAGATGCCGCTAAATTTAGTAAGCCCATATCGAGAGTCTGACGAGGCAGTGCAAATTTTGTCCGCACATAAAGCTAAGGGGTTAGAATTTTCGTACGTTTTTATTATTTCGGCCGACCACATGGCTTGGGGTAAAGGAAAGGGAAACAACAACCTCTTGGCTCTCCCCAAGAATTTAATGCAAATTCGTCATACTGGTACTTCTGACGGTGAAAAATTGCGCATTTTATATGTTGCACTCACTAGGGCTAAAGACACAATCTACATTACAAACTCACTACATGATTTTAACGAAAAATCGCCCGCCAGGCTGGAATATTTGGACGAGTATCAAGATGGAGAAAAGGTAATTTCACCGTTTTTGCCAGAGAAAATCGTACAAACCCATTACAAAGAAGGCGCCTATGATTATTCCGAAAACAATCTAAAAAACTGGTTTTTACCTTATACTCTTGCTACACCAGACATGAAGGCAATCTATAAAGAGCGCGCCTTAAAATGGCGGATGTCCGCATCGAGCTTAACTTCTTTTATCGATATTGTTTATGCAGGGCCGAGAGAGTTTTTCAAAAATTATATTTTGCAAGCGCCACCTGATCCGGAAGACGAAGCGCTGGCGTATGGTGATTTAATTCATAAAACATTTGAGTCAGTGACCAATCGTCGTTTGTCGAATGATAAGGCTTTGGAATTTTTCTTGTCTGAGTTAGATAAAAAAGACTTACCGGTTGAAATTTTACAAAAAATCCGCGAAAGAGGTCCAGAAAATCTCACGGTTGCGCTCGATGCTTTTGGTGAAATTTTGAGAAATGGAAAAGCTGAGGTGAATTTTTCCCAAGACAAAATACTAGTTTCAGGTGTTCCGATAACTGGGAAGATCGACCATATTAGCGTGAACGAGGCCAATAAAACCATTGAAATTTATGACTTTAAGACTGGCGCATATCACAAGGAAAAATGGCAATCACACGTAACGCTTTATAAATACATGCTGCAGCTCTGTTTTTATAAATTACTACTTAATAATTCGGTCAAATATCGCTCATACCGAGTAACAAAAGCCCATATTCTCTTCGTGACGCCCGACAATGACAAAGAGGTGTATGACAAAGTGTATGAATTTGATCCCGAAAGTGAAAAGGAACTAATTGCTTTGATGCGAGCGGTCTACCAGTCAGTAGTCTCGCTTGATTTCATGGGTGAACCAGACATATTTATGACAGCCAATAAGAAATTTGGCATCAAAGAAATTAAAAATTTTGTAGCGCTTTTGCTTGCAAAATACCCAAAATAGATTATAATCCTTGTCAGCACATTAGAAAGGTGGTGAGATGATTGACTTGGACGTGTCCGAAATGTGGCAAAGTGATGCTGACCGAGAGGGAGTACGATCGGCATGTTGCCGAGTGTGGACTCGGCTACAAGGCAAAGAAATGCCATCATTGCGATGGAACTGGCTATGACGTTTATCGTCGTAAGTGCATTTATTGCGGCGGCAGTGGCAAACTGCCCTGAACAATCATTATCCCCTAAAATGGCAGGGCCTAGGCCTTGCCATTTTTACTCGAGTGTGATATAATGGTAAGAGTATGGCAAAGAAGAATAATACTAAGCGTAAGTTGGTTGGACTCGTTTCGGAAGAATCGGGTGTGCGTGCTTATTATACTAAGAAAAATACCATGAACACTCCGGATAAGCTAAGCCTTAAAAAATATGATCCGGTGCTTCGAAAACATGTCCTATTCGTTGAAACCAAGAAAAATCTCGGTCGTAACGAGGTAAAAGAAAAGAAGCGTTAAAATATCCCCCGCAAAGGGGGTTATTTTTTGTGTTCTGAAACCCGGTAACTTAAATCGCGCAATACATTCATAAAATACATAAAGCTCTCGTAAGGTGAAGCGTAGGCGGAAAAGTAGGCATGGACATCACCGTCGTTCCAATATTTTGTACACATTGAGTAAGGATGGTCGGAAGTAGTGAGGTGTCGCCAGTCCGAGATTAATCCTTCGTCATCAGTATTTAAAATCTCGTCTCTCATTGCGTATAATTCCTGCATCGCGGCATTTTGCATAGAATTTGATAGCCAAGCTGATAGATCGCGTTCGGTATCGGCCCATGTGACGGTCTCTGGCATCGAAATTTCGTCGGCTGGGGCCATGAGTTTGCAAGCTTCCGATACAGTAACAAACTGGTTTTCATTTGCAGAGAGCCAGGAATTAATAAATTCGTCAAAAAAGTTAAAAATACCGGTGTCGGCCCACTGGTGCTCACCGAAAGTTTCAAAATCCATGAACAAATTAACTAAATTGCCACGTAAACAATCCATGTTAATCCAATTTTGGTATTTAGGCACCGTGAGTGGCCACTCCTCCCAACCTCGATTAGAAAAACGAAAGGCAATATCGTCGGACAAACGATAATTTTTAAGCAGTAACCTGATATTCTTGCAGCCTGCGGGCCGATAGACATAATTTGGACTGCGCCAGCCAAGAATTTTATCCCAACCCTCGGCCACAATGCCTTCATAACCTTTTTCCTCGGCCCATTTGGCCAAAGAATCGTTGTAGGCGAGCTCGGTGTTACGAAATACTTTGGGTTGAGTGCCAAACAGTTCCTTGATTTTACGAGCGTGCAAATCGACTTGTTCACTAAACTCGTCTATGTTGTAAAAAAAAGCCAGAGAGTGATAATATGTTTCTCCCAGTATTTCAACTCGACCAAGACTAACAAGATATTTTATTTGTTCAATTAAATCTGGCGCCCATTTTTCTGCTTGTTCTAGCCATGTTCCAGTAATAGAAAGTGAGACCTTGAAGGTGGGATGTTTTTGAAGATTTTTTTCTAATAAATGAAGGGTGGGACGATAGCTTTTTTCGGCAACTTTTTTAAAGATTCGCTCGTTTGACTGTCTGTCATTAAAGTCACATTCAAAGTAGTTGGAATTGTTTGATACGTCAAAAACGGAATATTCGCGATAGCGAACAGGCTGATGCATGTGTAGATACAAACAAATTGAACGCAATTTAATTCCTCTTGTGTTTAACGTTTTTATTATAAATCTTCAAACATTTTTTTGCAACCTGTTCCCAAGATATTTTGTGATATTCTTTCTTTACATTTTCTTGCAATAGTGCTTTGAGGGCGGGGTGACTCGCAATGGCTAGAATTTCATCGGCTAATTTTTTCTTATCCCAAAAGTCATAAGTGAAGGCCGACCAAATAATCTCCGAGACGCCAGACTGCTTCGTGAGGATCAGGGCATCTTGGTGATGGGCGGCTTCAAGTGCAGTTAAACCAAATGGCTCTGATATAGAACTCATCACGAAGATGTCAGATAAAGAATAAATGTCGCGGAGCCTACGTCCTCGAATGAAACCGGTAAAGATGACATTTTTGGCTATCCCCAGTTCTGCCGCCAAAGAGATTAGTCCGTCGCGCTCTTCACCGTCGCCTGCTAGAATGAATATTAATTTTGGATTTTTTTGTACCGCAAGAGCAGCGGACTCCAAAAAATAACGTAATCCTTTTTGAATAGTAAATCGTCCAACTGTCGACACGACTGTGTAGCCATTTTCTTTGAGGAAATTAATATATTTATAGGTGTTATTATCAAAGCTATATTTGCTTGCTTCATATTCTTCGTCTAGCGAGTTATAGATAACATCGATTTTCGACAGCGGAATTTTATATTTTTCATGGATAATCCTTTTAGTTGATTCGGACACGGCGATTATTCTATCTGCCAACATCAAGCCTTCATATTCAATTTCGTGAATAAGGGGATTACCTGTACGCATGCCTGAACGATCAAACTCGGTAGCATGAACGTGGGCAATAAGCGGTAGACCAAATTCTTTCTTGGCCAACATTCCGGCTTCGTAAGTCAACCAATCATGTGCGTGGACAATATCTGGGCTGTTAGTTTTTAGGTATTTTTCGACGTAGTCGCAATATTCCTTTTGAACGTCGCGAATCGAGAAATGCATTTTATGGTCGGCTGATGGAATATTTTTTTCGAAAACGTTCAATGACTCATAGGCTCCGCCGCCATAACGATAGATTGGATCTAGAGATGTGGCGGGTAGTATTTTCATAAAGCTCGTCTTCGTGTGGGCGGCAGTGTAGGGAACAACGAAATCAATGTCAACGCCTTCTTTTGTTAAGGCTCTAGCCATATTTAGACAAGCAATGCCGAGCCCTCCACTATTATGGGGCGGCAATTCCCAACCTAACATAAGTATTTTCATCTATATTATTTTAGCACATATTGCTGGGTTTTGTGTTAAAATAAATAGTGTAGTTAAAATCATAAAGGGGTGTAGCTCAGTTGGTAGAGCACTGGTCTCCAAAACCAGGTGTCGCGAGTTCAAGTCTTGCCACCCCTGCCATTAACGTGATATAATTGTAGCATTATGGAAGGTAATAGAAATAAACCTCGAGCGTTGCTCGTGTTTGGCGCACCGTGTAGCGGGAAAACAACTTTTAGCACAAAATTTGCGAAAAAGTTCGGTTTGGCTTATTATGATTTTGACGAGTTATTCAATAGTGGCTTTACCAGGAAGAATTTGCTGACCATCTTGGAGCTTCTTACTAGAACAAAACAAACTCTTATTATCGAAGGGGGACTAAATACTGAGGCTCAGCGCAGTGAAATTCGTAACCTGTTACGTCAAAATGGCTATGAACCTTCACTAGTTTGGATTCAAACTGATACCTCTACCATTCGAAAAAGGCTTAAGTTGCGTTTTAAGGATATTGCAAAGGCGAGAGAAACCTACGAGAAGGCTGTCAAGGAAATTGATGCGCCCACAGAAACCGAAAGACCGATTATTCTATCTGGCAAGCACACCTTTGAGACACAGACTCGGCACGTTGTCACTGGTTTAGCAGAACTAAATGATGCAAAATGATTCTTAAAGATGATGAGTTCGGCGAGGTAATAGTCCGAAAAAATTCTCTTAGCCGCAACATCAAATTTACCATTTCTACTTCGGGACGGCTTTCGATGTCGGTACCGGCCCACACTTCGGAATTTCTTGCAAAACGTTTTTTAAATTCTAACCGCGCTACTATTAAAGAAAAATTACCCGTCAAGAATCCGGAAACACAAAGGGCACGAGACTATCAAAAGAAGATTCTAGCAAAAAAGGCAAGAGAATATTTGCCGTATCGCCTAGATTATTATGCGAATCTTTATGGTTATTCTTACTCTAAATGTAGGCTAACTCATGCCAACACTAGGTGGGGAAGCTGTTCTTCAAATAGAACTATCTCGCTCAATATTGGCCTAATGAAAGTCCCGGAAACACTACGCGACTATGTGATTTTGCACGAACTGGCTCATTTAAACCATATGGACCATTCTAAAGCTTTTTGGGCGGAAGTCGGCTTGCATGACAAGAATTACAAGACGCATGAAAAAAAATTAAAACAATTTAGTCCTGGACTTTAAATTATGCTTGTGCTATAATTCATGCTAAGGAGGCGAGGTGGAGTTAAAACGAAGACTTAACCCAAAATATGTTTTTGGTTTGATATATTTCTTGTGTTTCGGTATTTTTCTAAGATTGGGGTTTGAACCAGCTGGAGCAACGGTATACGATATCACCACCGAATTGTCCATTCCATCAATTGATCTCGTTAGTGATGTTGCAACACTTAAACTAAACAACCATCGTCTAGATACCCCTGATTACATTGTTGGAAGTTTTTCGAGAGCCAACAATAAAACCCTGCTGATTGGGCATTCGAGCTCTGTCTTCAAGGATTTGAAGAATGTTAAGGTGGGCGAACCAATAATATACGATGAATCAAGTTACCGTGTAACTGATATTAAGCTCTTGGAAAAAGACGATATTGACATGAATTCGTTACTTTCTCCTGAAGAGGTTAGCACCTTGGTGCTTATGACCTGTGCTGGAGAAAGCCTAGCCAATCAGGATGCTACTCATAGACTAATCATAACCGCTGAAGTTGAATAGCGAATCCTCCACCTGGGGCCATTCTAAGAACTAATGAACTGGTTCGATTAATCCTTTGTTCAAGAACTTCCATACCGAAAGGATTATTTTTATAATGCGCATCTTCTGAATCCGCATAAATCTTGGCTAAATACTCGCCCTGATCTAAAAAGCTGAAGTCAAGATGAATTCTTCTTGGTTCTACGTCCGTGACTCCGCCGATATACCAATTATCACTGTCGTAATCCTTCCTCGCAACAATGTAATACTCGCCAATTTCTCCAGCAAGAGGAAGGGTTTTTTCGAAACTAGTCGGCACTTCACGAATAAATTCGAATAATTTTGGATATTTGCTTTCGTAAAATATTGGGCGATCCGCCGCCATCTGCATACCGGAATAAATCACTACGTAGTAGGCGAGCTGTCTGGCAAGTGTAGTGTAAACCGGTTTAACATTGTTTTGCAGATCAAATATTCCGCTGGTATAGTCCATACCGCCTGACAACAACCTAGTATATGGCAGAATGCAAGCGTGCGTTGGGGATAATGAACCTCCTTCATATTCTTGGCCACGGGCGCCTTCTCTCGACAATAGATTCGGCCAGGTGCGTTCGATGCCAGTACCTTTAATTGGCTCGTGAATGTCCAAACAAATGTTTTTACGGGCGGCCAGCTGAACTGTCTTTTGATAGTGCCTAACGCCTACTTGGGAGTGGTGGTATTCTTTTCGGCCGTTGATGTACATCATACTGTTTGCGTAGCCCGTCTTAATATAATGAACGCCCGCTGCGGCATACACATTATACGCTTCCTCAAGTTGCTTTTCATAATTATCAACAAAGCCAACCGTTTCATGATGCCCAACAAGTTCGACGCCGCGACTCTTGGCATAGTCAGCTACCGCTTTAAGATCGAAGTCTGAAGTCGATGAAGAAAAACTGTTGTTTCTACCATTTTCTAGCCAATCACCCTCCCATCCTTCATTCCAACCTTCAATGAGAAGTCCACTTATCCCGAGTCGAACTGCCGCATCAATATATTCCTTGGCATGCTTGGTAGTAGCCCCGTGTTTTTCTCCAGTAGCCCAGGTCCACTCGCCAACGTACATCGCCCACCAAATTCCGATAAACTTTAACGTTTTAACCCATAAGAAATCAGATGTCGGCGGGTCATTCAGTGCAAACATCGTACGATTAGTAGTTAACTCAATTGCTGAATCGGACAGCATAACTAGTCGCCAAGGCGTTTGAAAAGGTAAATCGACGTGAGCTTTAGTCCCATCTGAAAGTGGGGTAATGTCGGATTTTAATGCGTGTCTGCTATTTAGTTTGAGATTCATTGAGCCATAGTCGTAGAGTGCAGCCTCATGAATACTGACGTAATAGCCGTTTGGTGTACGAATAGTGAGTGGCGTATGAACGGAATAGCTAAGATCATATACTGAACATTTTTCATAATTATACTCGTAGCGATCCGGCTGGAGGGCTGGGATTTTCCAAGCTGTTGAATTTAGATCGAGATTAAATTCAGTCATTTCGTCTTCGATTGAAATACGCCTAAAGCTAGGCTGCGGTGGAATTTCATAACGGAATGCGACGGCGTTATCAAAAATTCGAAAACGAATTGTAAAAATACGTTGCTTATTATTGGCTTCAGAAAAGTAGAATGCAGTTTCGCGATAGTTGTTGTTTATAAAACGATCCTCCCCCCACTGCATTTCGATGGTTTCGTTATGTTTTTGTTGCCTTACCCGAATAATCTTGAGGTCGTCTTCCAGCGGTGTTTCGCCGTAGATTTTGAAGCCGAGCTTGGACTCCTTGACGATAGGATGCCCGTCGCGTGATACATTATATGTTATTTGGTTGTTTTTTAGTCTAAAGTGGCAGACGATGCGGCCATTTGGCGACGATAAATCTTGGTCAAATTCTGTTTTACGAAGAGACGCCCACTTGAACATGAAATTATTATAGCATATAATATGGGTATATGGCCCATAAGAAAAAGCGTGCGGCGAAGATTGTCTTAAACACTTTCGTTTTTGTTTTGGTTTTTGCCGTGGTTTTTCTTGGTATTCAGTTTTTTACCAAAACTGGCTTGTTTAGAATACCGGGTGTCGTATATTATGATGATAGTTTGAATGACGATGAGATTGCGTTGCTAGATTCAATTTTTACCGAAGAGATAGATTTGGATAAAGATGTGTATATTTCTGCAAAAAATTATCTTGAGCGACCTGAATTAAAAGAAGGCGAATTCCTTTATAGCGTTGCAGTGCCAGTGACGGATTTTTACAGCACAGAAACAAATCTTGAGGTTGAGTCTGCGGATGAATTATTCGTTAATTGCATTGAATGCAACTATAGTATTATAGACATTGACGATTTAGACTTTTCAAGAAAATTATTGTCAATTAACAATCATTATTATTTAGATGAATTCGATGCGGGTGCAATTTTTCGAGTTATAAAATTCACTTCGGAAAAATATAGTGATGAAATTGAACCGATGGTAGCAAGTAACTTTACGAAAGTTTTTCCCGAAAAGGGGACCGTGCTTACTTTCGCACAAACTGGCGTAACTGCGCTGTCGCGCGGGATGAATGCCAAACTAAATTCAGTCGGCAGTGCCACGTATTTTGCTGAAAATATCGGGGCCTTTTTGTCCGAGTTCGACTTGACACACACCTCAAACGAGTCTTCGTTCACTAACTATGCTAACTCTCGGAATATTTGCTCTGATACTAGATTTGTAGATACACTGACGGCTATCGGCCTGGATATCGTCGAACTAACTGGCAACCACAATCAGGATTGTGGCGACGAAGCAGCCAGAAACACAATTGATATTTACAACGAACATGGAATTAAAATTGTTGGGGGTGGCAAAACTGCCAGTGAGGCGGCAGCGCCACTGGAAATTAACGAAAAAGGGAGTGGAATTACGTTTCTAGCCTACAATCAGTCAACGGGCGGTGCCACTTACGATAACACGCCTGGGGCTAACCAATACTACGAAGAAAATGCGACTAAAGAAATCGCCACGGCTAAGGAACGGGGTGACTTTGTGCTGGTTGATATACAATATTATGAATGTAGCGTATATGACTATACTTATGAAAATACAGCCTGTGACTATGCAAATTCGGCTGCGGGAGATCAAGTCGGGCTATTTAGACACCTGATTGATTTGGGGGCTGATATGGTAGTGGGGACATCAGCGCATCAGCCACAGACTTTTGAGTTGTATGGTGGGGGAGTAATCTATTATGGTCTTGGCAACTTGTTTTTTGACCAAATTTGGTGGCCGGGCACTACACGAAGTCTAATTTTAGGGCACTATTTCTATAACGGCAAGCTACTGCAGACCAAGATTTCACCTTCCGTTTATGACTCCTCGATGCAAACAACTTTAATGGATAAAGAAACGGCAGCCTGGTTCATAAATAGGTTAGTAAAGGCTAGACCATGAAAAAAATAATCACGTTTATAGGCGTAGTTTTGGCCGTAGCAACCATAACAGTGGCCTGCTTAATGTTACTCCAGCGCAACCCATGGATGCACCTTGATGGGAACGAAGATGTGAGTGAGGTGGACGACAATATCCCTGCTACAGAATCAAGTGACGACGCGCCAAGTAGCTTTGAGCCAATTGATTTCCAACCAATCGTTGATGCCTGGGTTAATTCAACGACTGGAAACCGGAGTATCTTGCTCTATGATTTAGATCGAGAGGAACTCATTGGTAGCTATAATCCGGATGAGATATACAATACGGCGTCTCTTTATAAATTGTTTGTGGTATACGAAGGTTACCGAAGAGTCCAGTCGGGAGTTTGGGACGAAAATGCATACGTGGGTGCAACTGGGAGAACAACTCTTGATTGCCTAGATTTGGCAATTCGCGAATCATACTCACCCTGTGCCGAAACGTTATGGTCGATGATTGGGCACGAAACACTCGACCAAATTATTCGTGATGATTTTGGCATAACCAATTCAAATATTTCGCTTTTAACCTCTAACGCTAGAGATATTCTGAGAATGATGCAAATATTTTATAAACATGAAGAAATTTTGAGTGAAAATTTAGTTTCTAGGATGAAGGATTCTTTCTTGAACCAACCCGCAACTACTTATAATTGGAGGCAAGGGCTACCGAGCGGTTTCAGTGTAGCGAATGTATATGATAAAGTCGGCTGGGACTACAATCCTAGCGGTGGATATTGGAACATCTATCACGATGCGGCTATCGTTGAATACCCCGAGGAGAATCGGCATTTTGTAGTCGTAGTGATGACGAATCGTGTTCCGTTTCAGAAAATACGTGATTTTGGTGCAGCACTTGAGGCGGATTACATTAGGCAAACCGCAAGCTAATAGGTACTAAAAAACTGAGACCAGTAAGTTTTATAGTTGGAGTTTAGGTCGAAGTTAAAACCCACAGCTAGCTTGGTATATTCTGGGTTGAGGATGTTGGCCCGGTGAGACTCTGAGCCCATCCAGAGAGCAACCGTTGTGGCTGGCGAGACAGCTGCATTGCCGATAGCAAGGTTCTCGCCCGAAACGCCACCTGGCTCAGTTGGCTCGCAAACGGTAGACCAGTCGGAGCCGTCGGGGCGCGTGTGAGAATATAATTCCATAGTTTCTGTTGCGCGTAAATCCGCTGCGGATTCACATGTATAGCCCCAAACCAACTGGTTCAAGTTATTCTTTATACGAATTTTGTTTACGAGTGTTAGAACTTCGCGTTTCCATTGTTCATTGGGCGGAGCCACGACCGTAACCGTGATAGAATCCTTGCGTTTGCCGTCGTATGTACCGGCGGTTATCGTTGTAGTGCCGACGCCACTAATGACTGGATAACGGCACGTTTCGCTATTGAACCCTAGCCATGTTCTGGCGGAATTATAAAAGCCAGAAATAACACTGGAATCTGAAGTCTGCCAATACATCTCACCCAAATCGGAGAGGCTCCCTCCTACGCAAAGATCGGTGTCAGGCGTGGCGTAGATAGTGACTGCCCTTTCGTTCCATAGCTCTCCGGCCGGCACCGGTGAGTTGTCAAACTCATGGCTTGAAGTCGAAATGTAATCGTCATTTCCGGTGACGTTGGTATATTCGGATACTGAAGCAGTTGATTCGGAGACCGATTCTAATAGGGACATTTCACCGACAACGTCTTTCACGATATCTGAACGCTCGCCGACTACACGGAACTCTAATCCTCCGTTAAACCAAATGGCGCTTGCAATCAAAATGCCTGCGATCAGAATTGCGGCGGCATTCACCGAAAGCAAAATCGTGAGCTTAGATTTTGGCATTGGGTTATTCGCCATCGATCTTTTTGCTTTCGTTAGTTTTTGGACTGGTGATGAGCGAACGAATGAAGGTATTTAGCTCGTTTAGCGCAGGCATCAAAAGTAGGAAAATCAGAATCATAATGAAGTTTAGGATGATGACCTCGATCGATGGAGTGGAGCCGCGGAACATACCAGCAAAGATAATCGAAAAAATCACCATGTACAATATGGCAAACGAAGCCATTATTACTACATACGATAGAATTTTTAACCAAATGGAAGAAAGATTTAGCGCTCGATAGCGTAAAATTGAATAGTAGAAGGCAATAATGGTTGTAGAAATCGCAAGAGGGCCTAACCAAATCAGGTCCCAACGCCAAAGCGGCAGAATCAGGTTGAAAATAAGAGACATGGTTCCAGAGATGGCAAAACCGATGAGTAATACTAATTCGCCACCGCGTTTCTTGATAGAGCGAGTTTTGATAATTTGATAAAGCAATGAGCCGATTACTGTTGGCACGAGTAAGCAGAAAAAGGCGATATAGGTAAAATAATATGGGCCGATGTTTGTAACTAAACTGTTGCCGGTGTTTGATAATACAATATCGGTGTAGAGCAAACCTGGATTACACATAAATACAGCCGTAAGTATGACGCCGAGTATCAAATAAATCAGCGTGATGATTTTACCGTATTTTTGCTTCCAAACAATATAACCAAGCAAAGCGATATCAATAAAAACAGCGTTGACATACGTCCAATTGACGTGCCAAGCGACCGTGCCCGCTTGTTCGGGCGTGGCGGTTAAAAATAATGAAATCGAAACCATCCAAAGCGTAGCAAAAATGGTAGCGACGAGAAACCAGGCCGACCTAATTCGTTCGCCTTTTTTTGATCCCAAAAAAATTGTTATTCCGGATAGAAATGTGAGCACCGACACAGTAATAAGCAATATCGCAATTAGCTGCATAAACCTCCTTTTACACAACCATTATAGCATACTTTATTAATTACAACTATCGCATACCGCCAGGTCGGTTATTCTGGTTGAGATTCGTGTTCCCGACTGTTGTAACGATGCTCGATATCGTAAACGATTGGTATTTAGTGCCATTTACATAAACTGTATAAGTTTCACCGGGAACGAATGAACTGGTGCCAGCCGACATATGGTTAAAAATCTTGGCAGAGGTGTGGCTGATGACTGTCTTGTCTGATGAATCCTTAATTTCTATGGTAGTTTTTGCAGCTTGAGCACTTGAGAAATAGATACTGACATTATAGACCGTAGAGTTGTTACCGAGCGTTTCGGCCATACCGCTAGCGCCAACCGCAACAACGGTGCCGCCATTCATCACGATGCCAGCCCCCGCATCTAACGCGCCGTTACCGTTATTGGTTGGACCGTCAACCGTCACTGTACCACCATTGAAGTAAAGATAGCCATTGCTATCAATGCCGTCACCGCTAGCATTAACGTAAACTTTACCGCCATTGATGGCTAAAACGCAGCTCGTGTCGGCGTCAAAAGCTCCCGCACCTTGGCGATTATTGGCGGATGAGTCGGCGCCACCGCCGGCATTCATGCCATCGTCCGAAGCGATAACGCTGATATCGCCACCATTAATAGTAATCGCTTGAGCCTCAAGGCCTTCGTAGCTTTGGTTAATTTTGATATTTCCGCCATCAATAATGAGTTCTTTGTCAGCATGAATACCGTCGTCACCAGACTTAATGGTAAAATCGCCATCTATAATGCCAACGTAATTATTGGAATGGATAGCGTCATCATAGGAGTCAATCATGAAGTTCCCGCTGTATATTAATATACTGTTGGTCGCCTTAATACCTTTAGCTGAAGCTACTATATTGAAATTTCCTTTTTCGACCATAATAAAACCTTTGCCCGGATCTGTTTCGTTAGTGGATTTGATTGCGTCCGCAACCGAATTAATCGTGAAGTCACCGTCAACAATATAAACAGAATCTTTGCCGCGAATGCCATCGTCATTGGCGGTAATTAAGTAGGTGCCTGAGTTAAACTTTACGTCGTCCTTGCCAACGATGCCGTCTTGGTAATTGGCTACTAGGTTTAAGCTGCCTTCGCCTTGGAATGTTAAATCGGCTTTGGAATAAATTGCGCCCGCGACATCTTCGTCAAAATCAGCAGAATAACTCGCCCCATCAGACAATTGGTTTTCGCCAACAAGTTCAATCACCAAATCGTCTCCGGAATAGCAGGCGATGGCGGGGCCGTTGAAGTTTGTAATTGTGACATTATCTAGGACCAATCTTACTACACCATCAGAATCTAATTTTATTGCGATATAACCATTTTCTATAGTGCCGGTTAAATGATATGTGCCGGATTTGGAAATAACCAGAGAATCTTCCAGCTCGATGTTAAAAGTTTCGTAGCGGTCCCAGTTGATTTTAAGGTCGCCATTATCAGTACTAATGGTGCCCTCTACTTTAGTTGCGCTGTAATTTTCTGAACTTAGATTTACAATGATGGCTGCGATTACCGCGACGACTACTACTCCAATTAACGCGAAAATTTTGAAGTCAAACTTTTTTTGGGTGGCCATTTTAAATCTCCTCTTCAAGGCAAGGATGGGACAAAAGCACCTTCAAATTACAATTTTTGATGCGAATCTCATCGAGAAACTCTTTTTCCTTGATGCCAGATTTAAGCGTAACATCATAGGTAAGTTTATACAGACTACCCATGTTTATGGTTTTCATACGAACGAGTTCGAATTTTTTAGTATACTTTTTAAAGATATCTGTAAAGACTTCTTCGTAATCCAAATCTTCGGGAACAACAATTTTGAGCACGCGATTGTTTTTATCGGGTTCGAGAAAATGCGTATAGCTAAAGAAGATAATCGCAATAATCGAAACTATGGTGATGACCACCGCAAACAACACGTGGCCCATACCACAGGCTAGGCCAATCATCATTGCAAAGAAAATACTTAAGAGGTCTTTGGCCTCACCTTGCAAAGAGCGAAAACGAATAAGCGAAAACGCACCGAGGATTGCGATGGAAGTACCGAGATTGCCATTAATCATAATCATGACAGCCATTACGAGAACCGGCAAAGTCGCAAGAGTCGTGAGGAATCCTTTAGTGGTACGTGATGTCTTCATGTGGGTAATAGCTAGCGCGATTCCGAGCGCTAGGGCTACTCCGGCACAGATTAATACCGTGGTAATGGTTTGGCCAGTAGCTGCACTATCAAATATACTATTGAACATTGTGGTCCTTTCTTAGTTTTTTATAAATGTTACCAATTTTACTAAACTGCTGCGGATAAAGCTTAAACTCTGACATCTTCTTGACTAACCAGAGTGGTAAAGCCCCACTTGCTTTGATTTCCATAATAATATTATGGTCATCTTCGAAATATATTTTATCATCGTTTGCTTTAATGAAACTTAAATTTTGGTCGCGATAACGTAAGTTTTCGTCAAAGGTAATGCGGAGCCCATCAGAATCTTTATAGCTCTCACGATCATAAACAACTAAAATCTTAGGTTTAAGATCTAATTTTTTGATTAAATAGTCGGCTTCTTTGGCAATTTGGAGATCGTCAACTGTTTCGATTGATTTTTGCGATAGTGCCTGTAAATTTTGCCTACCACTAACAAATTCCTCAAAATCATTTTTTGTAATCATAACACGGCGCTTGTAGCCGATATTATTGTCTTTACCGCGTATTTTGGTTTTAATTTCAACAAAAACTCGGTCATAGCCACCGTAGGAGCGGGCGCGAATTTTTTCTTTGAAATCAGTCCAATCAATCGACTGGGTGATTAAATCAAAGTTATCGTTATCAAAGTAGATGTTAAAAACTTCGGATTTGTGATATGTATCTTTTTTTAGATTATCGCCAATAATCTTGACGAGTTCCGCCTTGTCGCGCGCTGTGACAAGATATTTTTTCTCGACTCGGTCAAATACTTTTTCTTGCATACTATTATTATATTATAATGTGTTTTTTAAAATAAACTTAAAACTACTTACAATTTGCCACGCACTAAGCGGGTTTGTTTAATACAGGCTAATTTAAGTTTATTTTAATTTCGGCATATTATAATATGAGTATGAGAGTATTATATGTAGAAGACGAAAAGTTTCTGGCTGAAGCGGTAATGCATTTACTTAGGAAAGCAAAGATCGATGTCGATTACGCCGCGGATGGTGAAGCTGGATTCGAATTAGCATTAAAGCCCAATTACGACGCGATAGTGTTGGATATTATGCTTCCGAAATTGTCTGGATTAGAAATTTTAAAGTCAATACGAGAGCGGGGAGTAAAAACTCCGGTCATCATGCTGTCGGCACTAAATGAAGTAGAGGATAAAGTCCGTGGTCTCGAATATGGTGCGGATGATTATTTGGCGAAACCCTTCAAGACGGCAGAACTAGTCGCAAGACTAAATGCCTTAGTGAGGCGACCACCGCTTACTGATGCGAAAAAACTTTGCTATGAAGATCTAATATTGGATTTATCTAATCGCACTATTAATGGCGTAGAACTTACGGACAAAGAAATGGGGATTTTTGAAATGCTAATCAAGACCCCGGGATCAGTCGTAACGAAAGAACAAATACTAGCGCACGTTTGGGGTGCCGATGCGGAATTCGATGATAATTATGTAGAAGTTTATGTTTCGTATCTGCGCAAGAAAATAAAGTCACTGAATTCGAAAGCGCAAATCAAAACTTTAAGAGGGTTAGGCTATAAGTTATGTTTAACAAACTAAGAAACAAATTAATTTTAATTAATCTCGGTATCACTACCGTAGTGATAGTAGCGGTTTTCGCTGGTATTTATGGTATTTTTACGCATTCCGCCAACCAACGTCCGCCAATACCGCAGAACAAACCAGACATTTTTGCGGACGAAGTTGAAGATTTTGTGCAAAGTTCAATTGAGAATGAACGGCAGCAGTCAGCTCAAAACCTTTTAGTGACTTTGGTTGTTTCGGGGATAGCAATTGAACTCATAGTGGCTTTGGTGTCGTATTTTTTGGCGGAAGAAGCCATAAAGCCAGTCAAAAAAGCCTATGATTCACAGAAGGTCTTTATTGCCAACGCTTCGCACGAGATTAAGACTCCACTAGCAGCAATTGCGGCGAATCTGGAGGCTGCCGATATTCATGGAAATAAATGGATTGCTAATGTCGAAAAGGAAACGGCTAAATTAACAGAGTTGAATAATGAACTTCTTGCTCTTGCGCGGACAGATTTAGTAAAAAAGAAAACCGTGGCTGAAACCAGAATTGATACACTTATTCTTGACTCACTTAATGGATTCGAATCTAGGTTAGGTGATATTACTCTGGATAGTAGAATAGCTCCAGTCACCGCTAAAATAGACGCAGATGACTTCAAACAAATCTTTGATATTTTAATGGATAATGCCATTAAATATTGTGATAGGGAAATCGTGGTTTCGTTAAATACTTCGGAGTTGACTGTCATGAACGACGGCGCAGTGATTCCGAAGAAAGACTTGGCACATATTTTTGATCGATTCTTCCAGGTCGACAAAACCGCAAACGGAGTTGGCCTCGGGCTCTCAATCGCTAAAACTGCAGCCGAAAATAACGGCTGGAAGTTGGACGTGAAGTCAGACGACAATAAAACAATGTTTATCCTTAAGTTTTAAAAACTTAATGTTGTGTTTTTGAAACATAACATTGTGTTATAATTATTAAAGTATGCTAGAAATCCGGGGTGTTTCTAAGTCCTATCTTACCGGTGGGATTCGTAGAATCGTACTTAATAAAGTATCGATTAATTTTCGGACTTCGGAGTTTGCGGCGATTCTTGGGCCGTCTGGATCGGGTAAGACGACACTACTAAATATCATCGGCGGGCTTGATCATTACGATTCGGGTGATTTAGTCATCAATGAAAAATCTACAAAAAAGTTCCGCGATAAGGACTGGGATGCTTATCGAAATCACCGAATTGGTTTTGTGTTTCAGAGCTATAACCTCATTCCTCATCAGACTGTGTTAGCGAACGTGAGGCTGGCGTTAACTTTATCTGGCATTTCGAAGCGCGAGTCCTTGAAGCGAGCAAAAAAAATCCTGAAAGAAGTGGGGCTAGAGGAACACATGGACAAACGCCCAGCACAACTTTCGGGAGGGCAAATGCAACGCGTAGCGATTGCGCGAGCGCTCGTAAATGATCCAGATATCTTACTGGCCGACGAGCCTACTGGTGCACTCGATTCGGAAACAAGTATTCAAATCATGAACCTGCTGAAAAAGATATCCGCCAAAAAGCTGGTTGTGATGGTGACACATAATCCCGAACTCGCAGATAAGTATGCCACCAGGATCGTAACTTTAAAGGATGGAAAAATTACATCAGATTCGGATCCTTATGATGGCAAGATCAAAACCGATTTAGACTTGGCAGATTCAGCCGTTAAAAGTAAAAAAACGAAAATGTCTTTTATTACGGCGGCCGGGTTGTCGCTTCGTAATTTACTTACGAAAAAAGCCCGGACGATTCTCGTAGCTATCGCTGGCTCGATTGGCATTATTGGAATTGCGTTAGTTTCGGCCGTGTCGACAGGTTTTCAAAACTATATTGATAAAATTGAGGAAGATACTTTAACTTCTTATCCTCTGGCATTAATGAAGGAATCGGCGGATGTGACAGGCATATTACTGAGTCTTAGTGGCGATACCAGCGCCGAATATGTTGACAATGTAGTGCACGAAAATCAAATTATCACTTCGACACTTGGAAATGTATCCAATAACGATCTGAAAAGTTTTGCGGAATACTTAAAAAATAATAAGTCCGAAGTGGATGAGGACATCAGATTGATGGAGTATGAATATAATGTTGACCCAATAATTTATACGATTGACAAAACCGGCGAGCTAGCCAAGTTAAATCCGAATAATTTATTCACTTCACTGATCGGCGACTCGTCGCTGCTGTCAAATTACTCATCGATGACTTCAGTGTTCCGGCAATACGAACTAGAGAATTTGGAAAACGACACTGAAATTTTGGCGGGGCGCTATCCCAAGAATTACAATGAGATGCTGCTAATTTTATCTGATCCGGGCGGAATTTCGGATTTATTAACATACTCGCTTGGGTTTCACGACACTAAAGAATTAAATGAAGTTATGACCAAGATTTTGAGCGGAGAAAAAGTCACGCTTAATAATGAACCTCTAGAACTAACTTACGATGACTTAATGGCGGTGGATTTGAGGCTTATACCAGCTACTGATCTTTATAAATACAATACAAAGTACGAAGTGTATGAGGATATGAGTGGTGATAATGTTTACATGCAAAAATTATATGACGAGGCCGAAAGACTAAAGATTGTTGGCGTTGCTACCACGAGCTCCGAAATGATGTCCGGTAGGAGCGGGGTGGCGTATTTGCCATCGCTAATCACGCACGTAATTGAAAAGGCTAGTGACACTGAAATAGTTAAAAGGCAGTTGAACAATTCCGATTTGGATATTTTTTCAAATACAAAATTTAGCGAGGAGGGAAACGATTTTAATTTTGAGTTTTCGGATCTGGTTTCGATTGATGAGGCGGCACTGTCGCGCGCGTTTGGCGTTAAGGTCGATCAGAATGCGATTGCAGCAAAAACTAGTGAATATGTGAGCGAGATTTCTAATGACATCACGGCGGATGTTTCGCCGGCGCGAGAGGAACTCAGCAGTAAACTTGACGAAATTAAAACTGGTTTTGCGACCTGGACTTTGGAGCTAATTCAGTCCGGCGAGCTGGATATTTCGGAACTACAAAACCCGGAAATTGTTGACCGATTGGTTACTGAATATTTGGCGGATATAAATTTTTCTGATTTAGAAACTAAATATTTTATTCCGGTAGAAACATTGAGAGAAACTTTTGGTGGATTCTTGAAGCTTACACTAGTTAATCAGCAGGAACTACTAGAAAAAGGGCTCGACTCGTTCGCTGTAGCAATTACCGAAATCGTGATGAAAAAAGAGATTTTGACGAAGGTGAGTGATTTGTCCTCATATCTTGCGGGTAGCTTTGCAAATGCGTTTAGTGTTGATAAGGATGCCATTATTGGCGCGTTTAAGTTGAATTTTACAGAAGACGAGTTGTCACGAGTGGTCACAGCAATGTTCAACAAGAAGAAGTCAACACTCGCAACTAATTTGTCGATGCTTGGGTACCAAGCCCTCGATGATCCTACTGAAATCGCATTTTATTTTTGGAGTTTTGATGGTAAAACACACTTTATGAAATTTTTGGATGACTATAATGACAAAATGCGAGATCTCGGCATGGACGACAAAATAATTGATTATTCTGATACTACTGGAATTTTAATGTCGTCGGTTAAAACGATTGTAGATGCGGTATCGTATGTGCTGATAGCCTTCGTCTCAATTTCACTCGTGGTGAGTTCAATCATGATCGGTGTGATTACTTACATTTCGGTCTATGAAAGGACCAAGGAGATTGGAATACTCAGGGCAATTGGCGCTTCGAAGCGAAATATTTCGTCGATATTTAATGCAGAGACCTTTATCATTGGTCTGCTCTCGGGCATTTTTGGGGTGACTGTTTCCTATCTACTGATCCCGCCTATCAACCTAGTATTGCATCATTTTACAGGTGAAATACCATTAAGTGCTGCACTAGACACGAAGACGGCATTGTTCTTAATAGTGCTTAGCGTTGTTTTGACTTTGATTGCTGGGCTGATCCCTTCACGCTCAGCCAGTAAAAAAGACCCGGTAGAGGCCTTGAGGAGCGAATAGGTTTGGCTGGGGATGAGGGATAGGGGTGAGGAATGAGGATCCCTATATCCCCTGCGAGCCAGATAATCGTTATGAAACGAGACGAGAAACTACGTTTCTCACGGCTACTCAAGAAATAAAAAATATGAGAGCGAGCTCTCAATTTTATATTTCTTTCGCATCCTTAGAAAAAGCTTCGCTTTTTCGTCTCGTTTTCATCAGAGATTCTCATGGCTGGGGATGAGGGATTCGAACCCCCGAATGCCGGGACCAGAACCCGGTGCCTTACCACTTGGCGAATCCCCAGTGCGAATATATTTTATCATATTTGCGCATAAAATGCTATAATCTTAAATATATGTCGAAGAAAAAAACATTTACCAAAAAAGAGCTCTCCGAGCTTAGTGCTGAGCAGATTATTGAAAAAATAAAGTACAGCAACTATTCACTGCTCAAGTCGCTCGGGGCGGAAAAATTACGCAAGGAAATGGTACCGGTTGGCAAAATTTGCAATGCGACAGTGAACTATTTTTTTGCTTCCACCGGGCCAAGGCATGACAAAATGGAGCACAATAAGGCCGCGCGAAAAAAACTCGTTAAGGTTCTGGCCAAATTGGCCCCAGGGAGCTATGCGGGTATGCCTAAGGACAGTGAAAATGGTCTGGTGGTAGGTTTTAATCACCCTTCACTTGGCGAAATCGGTAGAATTTTGGCGATGAAAATTGACATCATGGGTGATAAGCCGATGTATTTTCCGGTAAACTTGCCGTGGTATGAGGCCTTAGCACCGAATTTCGACCGAATTAAGCGACTCGGAATTATCATTACTCCGACTATCACACCTTCGACGTGGAGTAAGATGAACCTGAAAGAAGGCTCGGTGCTTTACGAAGCAGGTAGTCGTCTGAAAAAAGAATTCCGAGATATTTATACCAACTTATCCCACGATGCATTATTGAAGGGTGGAGTAGTATTTGTGGCGCCTTCGGCGACTCGCCAGGCGACAGTATTTAAAAACGAGCGGGTTTACAAAAAAGAAGAAGAGGTTATCCCAACTATGTCGATGTTGGCGCTAAAAGTATATTCCGACCCGAACATGAAGTGTGATTTTTTACCGATGGCAGTTTTGCCTCCAAAAGGTTATGGTCGAAGTCTTAACTTGCGCAAAAAATACAAATTAATTCCAGGTGAAATAATGACGGCGGACTATATTCGTAAAAACTATTTCAAGACCAAAAACCCTAAACGCTTGGAGGGTTTTGACTATGATTTTCATCAAAGAATCGCCAACGAATTGCCTAAAAGTTTTTGGTATTAGTGTGATATAATCATAAGCATGAACGAAGATGGGCTGTATTTTTATCATCCGCTTGAAAACATCGAAGACGTAGATTTGTTTTATGATGCGGTCGAGAGAAAGCATCTTACTCGGGCGATTTCGCCAGAGCGGCCTTATACTTATTGGACAATTGAACTATATGATCAGAAAAATGGTCTCCGCGGTGGTGGTGGGCTTGGAATTTTGGCAGCGGACACTAGGAGAGTAGCGGAGCAAATGGGAGTGCCTTTCGTTCTTGTCACGCCGTTTTATCCATTTGAAACCAAACAAAAACTGGTGAATGGTATAGTCGAAGATGAACATCTGCCGGTTAGCTACGTAGATTTTGGTTTCAAATTCGTCGATAATGTTTTTGTGAAATGTTGCGGTAACCTGTGCAAATTGGATGTAATTGAAAAAAATTTTAGAAATACGCGTATTTTAGCGATTACGGAGCCTAACTATGGTGAGCTTTATTCTGGTTTAAGCGGGTCGGATCATCGGCTCTACCAGGAAGTAGCTCTGGGCTTTGGGGGGTATGCTGCCTTAAAATTGGTTGGGCTAAAACCGGCCATTATGCAGCTCAATGAAGTGGCAACTTTTTTTGCGGCGCTGGCGCGGCTAGACGAGCTTGCTTCAAATGGGATGGATTTTTACGAGGCGATGGTCTATACGCGCAAGCATACGCTGTATACCAACCATACGCTAGTACAGGCGGCAGAGGCAGAATTTTCTAGAGAACAGTTTGAGCGCTTCGTGGTACCAAACCTCAAATCCCTGGCGGTAAAAAAGTGGCTACGTGATAAGTTCTATAACGACAAATTAAGACTATCGTCGGTGACGATTGAGATAGCAGAACTTCGTTCGGGCGTATCAATACTACACGCAAGGGTAGCAAATTATCGTGATTTAGCAGGGGATAAGGTTAAATTTAAGGCCATCACAAACGGGATTGATATGAACACCTGGGTGCTACCCGATATTTTGAGCTATTATCGTGAACTTTCGCTGATTGATGAGGTGAATTTACCAACGCACGACTATGCAATTTATGCTGAAAAAATCACAGCCGAACGGGTGCGTGAGCTAAAAAAGATTGGGCGTATCGAATTAAACAACATTCTAAAAAACCGTCCCGACCAGAATGGCACTATCTTACAATTCGCGGAAGATAGTTTGATTTTTGATTTTAAAAGACGGTTTGTGGATTACAAACGACCAGAGTTACCATTTAAAAACCCCGTGCGACTACGTAGTATTTTGAAAAAATACGACGCACATTACATTTTGACTGGTCGAGTACATGCAGGCGACGAGAGAATGTCTGCTAAGCTAGGGCACATTCTTGAAGTTGTAGCTCGCGACGACTATCTTAAAGGCCATGTACACTATCTTGCGGATTACGATGAAAAATTGGCCTATGGGCTGTCAGTCGGTGCGAATGTAGCAGTCAATCTCCCGATTGTGGGGTTAGAGGCTTGCGGAACGTCGTGGATGAAGGATGTGGCGAATTTGAATTTACTAATTTCGACACATGATGGCGGAGTGGCGGACGCCCCGATTAGTTCATACCTAAACGTGACCGGTCTAGACGAGGATGAAGAACTTGAGGTGTTATATCAACGCATGGAAGAAGCTGCCGTGGCCTGGAGTAATGATTTTGATTTGGAATTTTTAACGAAAAGGCAGCTGTCTGCGTACCTTCCGACAATTTCGGGTGCGCGAATGTTAAACGATTATCTTGACTATTTATTCCCGAAGTAGTATACTATTGACAAGTCTGGTATCAGACTTTTTTGATACCAGGAAGTTAACAATAAAGGAGTAAAATGGCGAAAATCACCAGGATCAAGGCGACGGATTCCCGTAAGGACGAGCCACAGGAAGCTGAGCCGGCGATTACTCGTAAAAAGGTTGTCGTAAAAGACAAAAAAACCGAAAAAGCCAAACAAAAAGAGTTGAAAAAGGTCGAGAAGAACGTAGACAAGAAAAAATCTGGCAAAAAACCATTTATTCTATTCCGGCCATTTGTGGCGCTGGGGCACTATTTTAGGGATTCTTGGCGAGAAATCCGACAAGTTCGGTGGCCCAATCGCAAAGCGACCTGGAAGATGGTGTTAGCAGTGCTAGTTTATACGGCATTATTTATATTGTTTATTTCGT
>CAMVFY010000002.1 GCA_947166895.1 uncultured Candidatus Saccharibacteria bacterium | reverse complement strand
CATTAAAAACAAACAGCGGATTAAAACAAAACAATGTGCCCCAAGGGTGGGCGCGTAACAGCCCTGGGGCTCTCTTCTAAAAAGAGAGCCCCGACGAGAGAAACTTACCTCGAAAAATAACCTGGAAGTGAATTCCAGGTTATTTTTGGTATAATATGATATATGATAAAGTTTACCGTAATAACACTATTTAGAGAAGCAGTCGAGCCATACCTCAAGACGTCAATGATGTGGAAAGCGGTTGATAAGGGTTTGGCGAAGTTTGATTTTGTGAATTTGCGAGATTTTGGCTTGGGGCCACACAAGTCAGTAGATGATACGCCGTATGGGGGTGGAGATGGGATGTTACTTCGATGTGAGCCGGTGTTTGCAGCGATTGAATCCGTGAAAGCTAAAGACCCTTCGGCAAAAGTCATCTTGCCGACGCCGGTAGGCGAAATTTGGAACCAGGAGTTTGCGAGAGAGCTCGCTAAGGACGCTCATTACATAATCCTATGCCCACACTACGAAGGGTACGACGAGCGGATTATGTCGATTGTGGATTACAAAATTTCACTTGGAAAATACGTGTTAACTGGCGGAGAATTGCCAGCATTAATTATTATTGATTCTGTTGTTCGCTTAATCCCGGGCGTATTAGGTGGAGAAAAGTCCGCCGAGATTGAATCCTTTTCGGATGGGGACAACTTGGAATTCCCGCAGTACACGCGACCAGAGGAATTTCGCGGAATGAAGGTGCCGGAAGTGCTACTCTCGGGTAATCATGGCGAGATTGCAAAGTGGCGCGCAGAACATTCGGGGAAAGCATGAATCTTTTTGATTCAGTTGATACTCTAAAAGGTATCGGGCCAAAAACTGCCGAAGTTCTGAAAAAATACGGCATCCGGACCGTGCGGGATTTTTTTTACAACCTCCCACGCGATTATGAAAACTACGCCAGGCCGGTTTCGATTGCCGGTATTCGCCCTGGCAAGGTGATAGTAAAAGGCAAAATTGACTCACTATCCACTAGGCGAGCACGCAGACGGAATTTATCTATTACTGAGGGGGTGATTCGCGACAAGACTGGAGCCATCAAGGTGGTTTGGTTTAACCAAAGTTACCGAATTCGTCAATTTGAACCGGAAAAGGAGTATTTTTTTACCGGTGATTACGAATTTCGAAACGGGAAATATAGTCTCACTTCACCTTCTGCGGTGCTGGCTTCGGATGTAGATACAACGTCGGGGCTTAGCCCCGTTTACGTAGCGCACGGCAAGCTGAAATCCTCTGATTTTAAGAGATTGATGAACGGCTCGCGAGATAAGTTTGCTTTGATTCCGGATTTGCTGCCTACGGTGCGACCAGGGGTAAGGAAGGATGCACTATTTTTCGCACATTTTCCAAATTCTCTGAAATCGGCAGAGGGGGCGCGAGAGTATTTAGCTTACGAAGAGTTGTTTGAGCTGATTTTGGCAGCGAAGCTTAATCGGCAGGAAAACGATAGACTGAGAGCGACCGAGATCCCTTTTGATGCTAGCCTGGTGAGGGAGTTTGTGGCGAGTTTACCTTTCAAGCTCACGAACGCACAAAGGCTGGCGAGCTGGGAAATTTTTCAGGATATGACTAGACCCACGCCGATGAATCGGCTATTACAAGGTGATGTAGGCTCCGGAAAAACCATGGTGGCAGCGATGGCGGCCTATGAGGCGATTTCGGGCGGGGCACAGGTGGCTTTGCTCGCACCAACGGCGATTCTCGCAACACAGCATTATGAAAGTCTGAAAAAATTATTGGAACCATTTCATATTACTGTGGCGCTACTAACTGGCGCGACCAAGGACAAAAAAAACTTAAAGGTTGCGATTTCGCAGGGCAAGATCAGCTTGGTAATCGGCACGCACGCACTGCTGACTGATGATACGGATTTTTTGAATTTGGGGCTAGTGGTAATTGATGAACAACACCGTTTCGGAGTGGAACAACGGCAAAAATTGATGCTAAAGTCTCCTCCCGGACTGGCGCCACATCTCCTTGCGATGACTGCTACGCCGATTCCGCGATCGCTACAGCTCACTTTATTTGGAGATTTGGATGTGTCGATACTAAATGAGCTCCCGGCAGGGCGGCAGCCCGTCAAAACCTCTTTGATCACTGAGGTAGAGACAAAAGAGCGACTGTATCCAGCAATACGCGAGGTTTTATCTCGCAGGCCGGATGCAAAAAAACACGGCGACAGAGCGCATGGGCAACAAGTTTATTGGATTTGCAAGGCGATTGAAGAAAACGGCATTTCAGAGACCACCTCAGTTAAAACTCGTTGCAAAAAACTACAAGATTCTTTTCCAAAATGCCGCGTAGAATTTTTGCATGGCAAGATGAAGCCGGCCGACAAGGATGCGGTAATGGAGCGATTTTCTAGTGGTGAAATAGATATTTTGGTCTCAACTACGGTTGTAGAGGTGGGAGTGGATGTTCCAAACGCTACTCTAATGGTGGTCGAAAATGCAGAATCGTATGGTTTGGCACAGCTACATCAGCTTCGTGGACGAGTGGGGCGTGGCGCTTCAGAATCATTTTGTTTTTTGCTAACTTCTGGTGATGCCAGGCCATCAAAGCGCCTTTTGGAACTTGAGAGATCGAACGATGGGTTTCATCTGGCCGAAGTGGATCTAAAACTCCGCGGTCCCGGCGAGATCTATGGGTCTTTGCAGCATGGCGCGCTGGACCTAAGGATTGCCTCTTTATCCGACACAAAATTAATTCACAGAGCGCAGGAGGATGTCAAGAAGTTTCTGATGGAGCCTGAAAATATGCTAAAATACAAAGAGTTGATGCAAGGCATTACCAAATATCAGCAAATCACGACTTTGAATTAGGATGAACACGGTTAAAATTACATCTGGAGATTTAAAAGGGCGCTCCATACAGACGCCTGGTGGCCACACTCACCCGATGGGGGAGCGAGAACGGTTGGCATTGTTTAATATGATTGCCGAGTTTTTGCCGGGGAATTTTGTGCTAGACGCCTTTGCTGGTTCTGGGGCATTGGGGATTGAGGCGATTTCGAGAGGAGCTGGATTTGTAGTTTTTATGGAAAAGGATGCACGAGCCTGTAAAACTATCGAAAAAAATCTTATTGATCTAAACCTTTACCCGCACAAAGGTGGAGTTTTAAAATACGACGTTTACACAGTGTTAAAAACCGCCACTGATAGATGGGGAATCGTGCTAGCTGACCCGCCATACGACCAATACGACGAAAAAAAGCTTCAAGTCTTGGCTCGCGTAGTTGCCGATCCTGGAGGAATTTTGGTACTGTCTCACCCCGGAGAAGCACCGGAAATGCCTGGACTAAAACTCCTGAAAACACGTCAATATGCGGTTGCGCATATTTCTATTTACGTGAAATAATCTTGCTTTTTTAGCAAAAGTGTGATATAATGGAATTATAAGGAGTTTTTATTATGTATTATCAGGGAGAAGCGGAGAAAAAAGAACGCCGCAAAATTATCGCCGTTGCAACAGTGGCCGTTATTCTCATCTTAATTTTGGTGGTTGCAATTATTGTTGTGGCAACAAAAAAATCATCTAAGACTAGCATCAGCAACACACAAAATTCAGCTTTTGAGATTTCGGACTCTGACGAGAAAAAGACCGAAACCGAAAAAACCGAGGACAAAACAACAACGTCTCAAAGTAATGTCGGGAATCTGACCAACGACACCACAAATACAAATACAGACAACGATGTTCCAGCCGTTATTGCTGGGTCGGATATTCCAAGCACTGGTCCGGAAGATTTTTTGCCTGTTGCGCTGGTTTTAGGTGCTTTGGTGACTTACGGTTCTTCGGCAATTCTTGCTAAACGGGAAGCTTAATTTTACATTTTCTTGCCAAAAGCGAGGTTTATCCTCGCTTTTTTGGTGGTTTATGATATAATTAGCACATGCCCGAGTGGTGAAATTGGTATACACGTATGCCTTAGGAGCATATGCCTTACGGCGTGCTGGTTCAAGTCCAGTCTCGGGCACCATGTTTTTACCGCTTTGGCGGTTTTTTGTTTGGCTTATTTTTTCTGTTATAATGGACTTATGGTAAAAAGGCAATCGATTTTAAAAACTTATCATGACTATTTGGATGGGAAAATCAAACTGAAAACTTACCAAAAAATTGGGGTTTTGTTCTTGGTGGTGGTGATTTCGGGATTTGCTGGATGGGTGTGGGAGTTTAGCCTAGCCGAAATTGGAGGAGGCTTTAAGCATCTGTATATCAAAGGAGGGAACTTGTTGCCATGGCTAAACATCTACGCATATGGAGCACTGCTAATTATGGCGATTGCGTATTGGTTTCGTAAAAAACCTTGGCTGGTGTTTATAATTTCGGCACTGGCAACGGGGCTACTAGAACTATTTGCTGGGTGGGCGGTTTATACATTCGGTAATGGCACGCGTTATTGGGATTACACAAAAGATTGGTGGGGTGTAGGCAACATTAATGGGTTTGTTTGCCCCTTAAGTGCGACCGTGTTCGGAATTGGAGCCCTACTTTTAATCTACGCACTGTTACCTTTTTGTATACGTCTGGCACAGGAAATGTCAAAACGGGCATTTTTGACGCTTGCGATTACACTTTTTACGCTCGTGGTGGTCGATGATATAACTAATCTAACACTAAAAAATCTTGGTTTGCCGACCGCGATGGATTTTTACTACTCGCTGGGCTGGCGGTATAGATAACTTTCGTGTTAAAATTAGTTGATGCGGAAGAAAAACTTTAATCTCGGAACGTATGAGCCAGAAAAGTGCTGGGTGGGAGAGGAGCAAAAAATTTGTTATGCGACTCGTGAAGAAGCGGAGGCGGCGGCGCGGGTGGCGGAATATGAACATAATGCACCCAGGCTATCCGTGTATAAATGCGAGTATGGTGACCATTGGCATTTAACCGCAAAACGGTAGTGGAATTTGATATGATGGCCGGGTCCACGTCGAGTTTTCAACTTATTTTGATGTATAATTATAGTATGAAGAATGAGCCAAAAATTCATCACGTCTATAAACATTTTAAGGGGGATTTATACATTGTGGAGGATATCTGCGAGCATTCGGAAACAAGTGAAAAAATGGTTTTATACCGAGCCTTGTATGGTGAAGGTAAACTATATGTGAGACCACTTAAAATGTTTTTGAGCGAAGTTGATCACGATAAGTACCCGCAAGTGAAGCAAAAATACCGGTTCGAATTGCAAAAAATTGAAAAAGCATGAATTAGTCGAAATCTAAGCTATAAACAAATCCTTAAATAATTTTGTGTTATAATCATAAGCGATATGGGCAAAATTGCAAAGTACTTGAATCAACTCACGGTAGGGAACGTTTTTGACAATCCGGAAATTTTGGAAAATTATTCCACGGATCACTCTGCGCTAAAGATTAAACCTAAATTTGTGGCCTTTCCAGAGTCGACTGCTGATATTCAAAAATTGATGCGTTTTTTTAACCAATTAGCGACAAAGGATATCAAAGTTGCCGTAACCGCACGTGGCTCGGGACTCGATGAGGGTGGTGCGGATCTCACGAATGGTATAGTGATTTCAACCGAAAAACTTAACAAACTACTCGAAATCGATCCGCGTGAGCGATTAGTACGTGTGCAGTCCGGAATAACCTTGAAGGAGCTAAATACTGCATTATCGGTATCTGGGCTCACTGTGCCGATTGACGGCGAAGATGGCGAAACGATTGGCGGGTTAATTTCTAATTACCCAAAAGACGAAGCGGCTGGTAAGTACGGTGGCATCATGAACTATGTTGAACGGATTGAAGTAATTTTAGCCAATGGTGATTGCTTGCAAACCGAACGATTAAAGAAATATGCCGTCGCGAAAAAAGCAGTCGAAAAAACATTAGAGGGTGAAATTTATCGTAAAATTTCAAAAATTCTAAAAGAAAATGATACTCTTTTGGCCGAAATCAGCAAGCACAACATGGGTCTAGCTGGATATCCTACAATCCTGCAAGCGCCAAAGCGCGAAACCCTGGATCTTATGCCATTGTTCTTTGGCGCGCAAGGCACACTTGGGATTATTTCGGAAGTAATTCTTAGAGCTATACCACTAAAAACCAAAGCAAGCCGAGTGGTTGCTACGTTTAAGGAAATCGACAGTGCATTAAAATACTTGGAAGAAGTTGTCGAGTTGGTGCCAAGAAAACTAAATCTTTACGATCTTAAGATTATCATGGAGGCTCGCGAGAGCGGTAAAAATCTGGACGGAGTAATCAGGCGTCTCGACGATGGGTATGTTGTTTTTGCGAACTTTGACGATAAGCGCGCTGGATATATGAAAAAAATTTTGAATATTAGAAATACTTTGCCGCGCAATGTGAGGTTTATTTTTGAAACACCAGAAAACCAAACTACCCTGAACGAGTTTGAGAATTCACTGACTAATTATCTTGGCTATGTTAAGAATGGCGAACGCGTGCCAATTCTGACAGATTTTTATTTGCCAGCATATAATCTCAAAAATTTCCTGAACGATTTGACGATATTGGAGGAGAAACTGAACCTTGATTTGGCTTTATTTGGTTCGTTTGGCAATTCAATTTATAGTCTTAGGCCAAAGTTTAATCTAGAAGATAAGGATTTTAATCGTAAGGCTGCCACTTTTCTTAAGGCGGGAGCCTATATTATAAATCGTCAAGGAGGCTCACTGACTGGCGGCACTCCGGAGGGCCGCCTCAAGGCAATAGTGACAAATACTGAAATGCCGAGCGCCGAGCAAAAATTGTACAGTGAAATTAAGCAGATTTTTGATAAAAATTGTATTTTGAATCCGGACATAAAACTTGGTGCCAGCTCGAAATTCACCTTGACGCATTTTCGGGACACGAATCGTCCGAAGATTATGATATAATATACACAATATACAGGAGTTATTATGAAAATAAAATCAAAAAAGCTTTCTGATTCGCGTGTCGAAATCACTGTAACTTTGGATAGTGAAGATTTAAAAGTGGCGCAAAAGAAAGCTCTTGAAAAGCTGGCTAAGGAAATACATGTAGAGGGTTTTCGTAAAGGGAAGGTTCCAACTGAAGTAGCAGCAAAGTTTATTCCGGAGAATGATCTAAATGCAGAGGCAATCGATATAGCCGTGCGCACGACTGTAATCGAGGCTTTCAAACAAGCCGAAAAGTCACCGCTCGTGATACCGTCAGTTAATGTTACTAAATATGTTCCTGGCGAAATGGCCGAATATACCGCGGCGGCTGATATCGTACCAGAAGTAAAGCTAGGGGATTATAAAAACCTCGGCGTGAAACGTCCAGAAATTAAGGTTACTACTAAAGACATTGATGAAGTCTTGAATAATCTCGCTAGCTCTTTTGCCGAAAAGAAGGTAACTAAACGTGCCGCAAAATTAACCGATGAAGTAATTATTGATTTTGTTGGTAAAAAAGACGGTGAAGCTTTCAGAGGTGGTTCGGCTAAAGACTATAAGCTGGTGCTGGGTTCCAATACTTTTATCCCCGGATTTGAGGACGGAATTGTCGGACATGAGCCAGGCGATAAATTTGATTTAAAACTGACTTTTCCGGAGGATTATGGCGTAAAAGACCTAGCCGGTGCGAAGACAGTATTTGAAGTGCTATTAAAACAGGTCAATGAAGTGACCAAGGCTGAAATTAATGATGAGTTAGCCAAGAAGTGCGGTCCGTTCAAAAGTCTAGATGAGCTTAAGTCGGATATCAAGAAAAATCTGGAATCGCAAAACGCTCATCGCACCGAAGAAAAGTATAAAGACGATCTGATCAAAGCCCTAGTAAAGAAATCCAAGGTTCCAGCACCAGAGGTTTTAATTGACGACCAAATGCGAATGATTCGCGAGGACATGAATCGAAATGCCGCAGCACAGGGAATGACTTTTGAAAACTATCTAGAACAAAACAATGAAACGATGGAAAATTGGGAAAAACAAGCCCGCGAAATAGCCAAGGAGAGAGTGGAAGCATCACTGGTTTTGCAAAATTTAGCTTTGGAACAAAAAATTACCATATCAGATGATTTGGTGGCAGCAAAAATTGCTGAGCTAAGGGATGTTTACAAAAAATCACCTGAAGCTTTGAAGAGTTTGAAAGACCCAAACGTCAAGATGGACATTAAGAATCGGATGATTATTGAAAAGACTTTGGATTTTCTCGTCAAGGCCAACAGTTAGCGGTGGTTACCTATGTAGTTTAAGTGTTCAGGGGGAATAATTTGGACTTTTTTGGCAAAGTGTGCTATAATGGGGTGAAGAGTTTCGGCTGGTTTGTAATTGCTGCACGCAGACCAGCAAAATAGTGAACGCTAGATATAGCGTTTGGAAGTTGGTTTTGAGCCACCCAGACGCTAGATATAGTGTGACATATTCACTATATTATTTATACTAACAAAAGGAGAGCATTTTAGATGCCAACTATTAATCAGTTGATTAGGAAGCCTCGGAAGAAGGCTGCTAAGAAATCAAAGTCGCCAGCCTTAGGGTCAATCGTCAACACCCTTAAGACCAAGCGATATGAGACCGCCGCACCATTAAAGCGTGGTGTGTGTATCAAGGTTACTACCAAAACACCAAAGAAGCCAAACTCCGCTATGCGTAAAGTCGCACGCGTGCGCCTTACTAATGGTCAAGAAGTTTGGGCATACATTGGCGGCGAAGGCCATAATTTGCAGGAGCACGCTGTAGTGCTAGTGCGAGGCGGTCGCGTGCCGGATCTTCCAGGTGTGCGTTACCATATTGTCCGCGGTACGCTCGATTTGCAAGGCGTCCAAGGTCGTAAACAAGGTCGTTCTAAATACGGCGCCAAAAAGGAGGGGAATTAATTATGCCACGTAAGACTACTAAATCACTCGTTCGTAAAGTTAACCCAGATCGCAAATATCAGTCGATTATGGTGCAAAGGCTTATTAACAAGTCAATGCTTGATGGCAAGAAACAAGTTGCTGAGCGTGCGGTTTATACCGCTATTGAAGGCGCAGCTAAGAAATTAAAATCAGAGAATCCAGTCGAAGTGCTCGAGAAAGCCATTGCAAATATTTCACCAGATTTTGAGGTTAAATCGCGCCGGGTTGGTGGCGCCAACTACCAGATCCCGTTCCCAATCGCTGGGCATCGGCAGATGCATTTTGCCTTTTCGTGGCTAGTACAATCCGCCCGTGCACGTAGTGGAATGCCTTATGCTAAGCGTCTTGAAGCCGAAATAGTTGATGCTTACAACGAAACCGGTGCAGCCTTCAAGAAGAAGGAAGACACTCACCGCATGGCAGAAGCCAACCGCGCATTTGCGCATTTTGCACGATAGATTAAAAGTTTCTTTCTGAAACCGGACTTGTTTGTTGTAGATTTTACAACATAAGTCAAGAAAAAATACCCTTATAGTTTGGGGGTATTTTTTCATTGTTAGGTTGATAAAATCTACAACATACAAATCTGTTCTAAATCTCATTATGTTTCAGAAAGAAACTTTTAATCTTTTCTCCAACCCGTGCTATAATTAGCATAAGTAGATTTTTTAGGAGGTAAAAATGGTAAAGGTGGCGATAAATGGTTTTGGCAGAATCGGCCGAAATGCCCTTAAAATTTTGTTAGAGCGTCGCGATGCGCAGGTGGTGGCAATTAATGATATTACTGACGCAAAGACGTTAGCTCACCTCTTGAAACATGACTCGTCTTACGGTACTTACGACAAGCGAGTTGGATACACCGATAAATCAATTATTATAAACACACGAGAAATTCCGGTTTTTGCTGAAAAGGATCCGGCAAAATTACCCTGGAAGGAGCTCGGAGTAGATGTAGTGATTGAGTCAACTGGGTTTTTCACAAAGCCTGAAGATGCGAAGGCACATATTAAGGCCGGCGCAAAGAAAGTAGTGATTTCGGCTCCAGCTAAAGGCGAAGGAGCTAAAACTGTCGTGCTCGGTGTGAATGAAGATGTAGTTAAAAGTGACGACAAAATTATTTCCAACGCATCTTGTACCACTAACTGCATCGCGCCGATTATGAAGGTACTAGAAGACGAATTCGGTATCGAGAAGGCGATGATGACAACCGTACATTCTTATACCGGCTCACAACGGATTCTTGATGCGCCAGCAAAAGATCTTCGCGAGGCTCGTTCCGCGGCTGAAAATATCGTACCGACGACCACTGGTGCCTCCAAAGCCGCGGCGCTCACTATCCCGAGTCTCGTAGGAAAATTTAACGGTCTCTCAATCCGGGTGCCAACACCAGTGGTATCATTATCAGATATCACCGTGATCTTGAAGCGTAACACTACCAAGGAAGAACTTGTGAGTATTTTTAAGAAAATGGCGAGGGAACCATATTACGAGGGTATTATTGGGATAACAAATGAGGAGTTGGTATCTTCTGATTTTATTGGCGATCCACGTTCCTGTATCGTTGATTTGCCTTTGATTGATGTGGTGGGTGGTAATATGGCAAAGGTAGTCGCTTGGTACGACAATGAATGGGGATATTCAAATCGTCTAGTTGAACTAACAGTTGACTTCGGGAAAGAGAATTAATGAATATTTACATTGGATCAGATTATCGCGGATACGAAAAGAAGAAGGTGCTACTTGGGTATCTGAGCGGAAGTGATTTTGGAGTGATTGATATGGGTGCTTACGAATATGTCGAAGGTGATGATTTTAACGATGCAGCTATTGCCGTTTCAAAGGCGGTCCGCGAAGAACCAGGCTCAAGGGGGATTTTGATTTGCGATTCAGCACACGGTGTAACGATGCAAGCAAATCGCTTCAAAGGCATCAGAGCAGCCCACTGTGATAGTGTCGAATCCGCAAAACTGGCACGCGAGCATGATGATGCAAATGTATTGTGTTTATCAGCCCATTTTTTAGATGATAAAAGTATGCAGAGAATTGTCGATTCGTTCCTAAAAACGGGTTTTGAAAATTTAGAACGCCGAGTAAGGCGAATCAATCGTTTAGACGAAAGAGAGGATTATGCTTAGAACTGTTTCGATCGTACCAACAATTTTGACAGATAACAAAGTGGATTATCGTAAGCAGGTAGAGCGTATTAACGTTTTCACCAGGCGTGTACAGATAGATGTAACAGATGGCGTCTTTGCGCCGGCGGCAACGCTGGATGTCACTAACGTCTGGTGGCCCAAAAACTGGGATGCAGATTTACATCTGATGGCAGCGAAGCCCTCTGAGCATTTGGATACAATTCTGAAACTGTCGCCCTCGCTCTGCATCCTACACGCTGAGGCCGGCGAAGACTTAATACCTTCTTTTTCGGCGTTAAAGGATGCTGGTATCAAAACCGGACTAGCTTTGGTCGCATCAACTTTTCCGGGTTCGGTAAAACGCTACATAGACGTCGTGGACCATGTTTTAATTTTCGCCGGACAACTTGGTCGACAAGGTTCGCCCGCCGATATGATGCAAATGGAAAAAATCCCCCTAATTCGCAACATGAAGCCGGAAGTAGAGATTGGTTGGGATGGCGGAGTGAATATGTCAAACGTAAGGGCGCTAGCCCATGCTGATCTTGACATTATCAACGTAGGCTCTGCTATTTCGAAATCCGAAAATCCTGCTGCTGTTTTTCAGCAGATGGTGGCCGAAATAGATAAAAACGGAGTGGTAATTTAATGGCACGAATCGTTTCTTTGGGGGCAGCTTTGCAGGATGTATATCTTATCGACCACGATGACTTAACCCCGACCGCGCTAAATGAAACAGCAATCCTCGGCAAAATCGTCGTGGGCTCCAAAGTCGATATCGATAAAATCTGTTATGGCGTGGGGGGTGGTGGAGTTAATTCGTCAATTTCTTTTGCGAGACACGGTCACGAAGTAGTATTTTTAGGAAATATCGCCCGCGATCCAGCCGGAGCTTTAATTATGAAAATTTTAGATCAAGAAGGGGTGGACACTAGTTACTTAAATCTTCTAGAACGCAAGTCGACTGGGACCTCCGTAATACTACTTGACTCAAAAAGCGGTGAACGGACTATTTTGACTCACCGTGGGGCATCGGAACAGTTTGGCAATTTCTCGGAAGATGACCTTGAAGGCGTTAACCCGGACTGGCTGTATGTGACAACGCTTCGAGGAGATCTAAAAACTTTGGAACGGTTTTTTGCTAAGGCAAAATCGATGGGAATAAAAATCATGTTTAACCCAGGCATTAAAGAGCTAGAGCAACCTAAAGCCTTGTTAAAAATTCTAAGCTATGTTGATGTTCTAAACATTAATAAATCGGAGGCAGCAATGCTGGTGCCTGGTAGTGTACTGGTGGAGCTACTCTTAAGACTTGGTGGCTACGTAAAGACCGTGATTATCACGGACGGACCGATGGGGGGAATTGCTAGTAATGGAGAGGTAGTTTATCGTTTCGGTATTTATGAGGACACAAAAGTAAAGGATTCGACTGGTGCAGGCGACGCTTTCGGATCAGGATTTTTGGCGCACTTCGCTGCCGGCTACTCATTTAGAAATTCTCTGATTTTTGCGTCGGCCAATTCTACAGCCGTGGTCTCGAAGATTGGTGCAAACAAAGGAATTTTAACTGGCTCAGAAGATTTACATCCAATGCCAATACAAAAAATATAAAGGAGGATTATGTTGCAGTCAGAGGCTGAACTGCTAAAAAAATTATCAATTGCAGATTTGGAAAGAGCAAATGCTTATGCGAAAGATTTAACTAGAGGGTTGCAGATAGTTAGATCATTCCCTCAAGGAGTGACCATTTTTGGCTCGGCCAGATTACCGCAAGAAAATAAATACTGTAAGATGGCTTTTGAACTTGGTCGTTTACTTGCTGAGAACGGGCACGCAGTAATCACTGGTGGCGGTCCAGGTATCATGGAGGCCGCTTCGCATGGTGCCTATGAAATTGGTGGGCGAACGATTGGTTTAAATATCACGTTAAAGCATGAACAGCATCCAAACCCATTTTTAACCGATTGTCTTACTTTTGAATATTTCTTTGCCCGCAAAGTAACGCTAGCAATGGCGGCAAAAGTGTTCGTTTTCTTCCCGGGCGGGTTTGGAACGATGGACGAGCTTTCGGAAATATTATGCTTAATGCAAGAAACCAAAATGCCAAAAATGCCAGTATTTTTGATTGGCAAGCAATATTGGCGGAATTTTGATAGGATTATCAAAAAGATGCTGGAAATGGAGCTAATACATCTGCCGGATACTAAAATTTTCAAAATTACCGATGACGTACGGGAAGTGGTAAAGGCGGCAAATAAAGTTGGGCATCCAAAAATTTCGGAAAACTTTTACGATGGTTTTCGCGAAGCTAGTGCGCTAGACCAAGCCGAGAATTAGTTTCGGCAATCCGGATTAGTTCATTATATTTAGCGATGCGTTCGGAGCGTGAAAGTGAGCCGGTTTTAATTTGGCCGGTACCAAGGCCCACGGCGAGATGCGCAATTGAAACATCTTCAGTTTCGCCAGAGCGATGTGACATGATAGTGCGGTAACCAGCATTTTTGGCCATAAGGACAGCTCCTATGGTTTCTGACAGCGTGCCAATTTGGTTGGGTTTAATTAGGATGGCGTTTGCGATGTGATTTTCGATACCTTTTGCAAGGAGCTCGGTGTTGGTTACGAATAAATCGTCACCAACTAGCTGGACGCGATTACCAAGCCGTTCGGTCATAATTTTCCAGTTGGCCCAATCGTTTTCAGCGAGGCCATCCTCAATAGAAGTAACCGGATAGTTATCAATGATCCAAGTATACCAGTTGATGAGATCGTCTGCAGACTTCCAGTCACCGTTAGTTTTTAGGATGTAGTGCTCACCATCGTAGAATTCGCTTGCTGCAATATCCATCGCGATGGCGACGTCATCACCAAAAGTATAACCAGTGCGTTCGACGGCCTGTTTGATACATTCAAGGGGCTCGTTGTCGCCGTCACGGACTCGGGGAGCATAACCGCCTTCGTCACCAACAGTGGTGGGATAACCACGATCCTCTAATACTTTGCCAAGTGCATGGAAAATCTCGGCACCCATCCTGACAGCTTCGGCAATATTTCCTGCACCCTTTGGAATAATCATATATTCTTGAAAATCGGTTGCCCAATTTGCGTGCTCGCCACCATTCATCACATTCATCATTGGCATAGGAATGGACATTTGGTCGGTGGTGCCAGCCAACTCGGCTACATATTGATAAAATGGTAACCTAGCGGTCTTGGCATTGGCTTTGGCGTTAGCAAGAGAAACTGCCAACATAGCATTGGCGCCGAGGCTAGACTTATTATCAGTGCCGTCAAGCTCGAGCATAATTTGGTCTACGGTTCTTTGATCGGAAGTGTTACCAACTAGAACATCACGAATTTTGGAATTAACGTTCCAGACGGCCTTTAGTACACCCTTACCGCCGTAGCGAGAGTTGTCACCATCGCGGAGCTCCAAGGCCTCACCGATGCCAGTGGAGGCACCTGATGGTACGATTGCACGACCGAAGCCTCCATTTTCTAGATAAACTTCAGCTTCGACGGTGGGGTTGCCCCGAGAATCTAAAACCTGTCTTGCTTTAATATCTGAAATTACGAAATTATTGTCCATACATAAATATTATATCAGTTTTTAAAAAACTATGTTAAAATAAGCGTAAGGATTAATTTTTGAAGGAGTTATTATGAATGAAAAGCCTGGTGGCACACCAAACCCTCTCAACCCAAATCCAGAACCAACTGGACAAAATCCGGAGATGCTTGATGCGAATCCATCGGAACCAAATTACCGAATGGGCGGGGGGCGCTCAGTTGACGGAATGGTCGATAATAATCATACCCCGGTTCAGGCAGTTGTTGAAGAAACAGATTTAGTAGTGGAACCTTTGCAGCCGGTGCAACCAAGTAGCCCGGTTGATGAACAGATGAATAGTATGCCGGAACCGATGGCGGAGCCAGTGGCGGCGCCAAAAAAGAAAAAAACTGGTTTGATTGTTGCAGTTTTAATATGTTTACTTATTGCGGTTGGGTGTGGCGTAGCAGCTGTTCTACTTATGCTAAATAAAAACAACAACGATCCGGTTGCTGCAGCCATGAATAAACTGATGAGTGGGCAGACGCCTACGAATATTGTAGTTAATGGGGATATCAATATACTGAATGACGATGTGGCGTCTCCGTTTTCTGAGGTACAAATCGGATTAGACGCTAAACTCGTGGCCAATTCCTCAATTAACGCCATAGACGCGTCTGTCACATTAACGCCGTCCCAGGGCGAACAGGATTTAACCTTTAGTGTAAACGAAATATATGCTGAAAGTGGCGACGTGTTTGTTAAACTTGATGGTCTGTCCGACTCGCTGGATGAGATGATGAATATGGGGAACGAAAATCAAGCTGATGCCGAACTTGTTCCTGAAGTCGTCGAGACAAACGATGACGGTTCTTTGATATGCGACGATGATGCTAGCTGTGAAACAACCGGAACGCTAGACGATTCGGGTTTTGTCTTCTTTTCTGCAATTTTGGACACGATCGAGTCGATCGAGGGTAGCTGGATACGACTTTCGACTACTGAGTTAGAATCCATGACGGACGCATTTTCTAGCGAGGGGCCTTTGAGTTGCTTAGTTGATTTAGTAAATGATATTGACACTAGTAGCAACAGTGCAGCCGAGCTATACAGCAAAAACCCATTCGTCACGTCCTCAACTGAAAATATGACGGTGATTAGTCGCCGTGATCCAATTTATAAATTAGGAATTGATAGCGAGAAATTCACCAATTACATTGAATCCATACAAAACACTACTATTCTGAATGATTTATATTCTTGCTACGGTTGGGATGGTAACGTCAATATCAACACAGACGATGTCTTAGAAGTAGTAGAGAATTTGCCAGATATTTATGTAGAAATAAATAGCGACAATGACTTCACCAGACTATATGTGAAAAATGACAATATAACTATCGATTTAGCCTTCAGCTATCCAGTCAACATCAATATCTCTGAACCACTAGAATATCAGGATTTGTCTGAGATATTGCAGGCGGCCTGGAGCAGCTATTGATATTTCTTGACTTTTACGGCAAAGTGTGCTATAATTAGAAGATGAACGAGGCCTTAAAACAAAAACTTGCTAAACTCCCGGTGGAACCGGGAGTTTATTTTCATAAGAATCGGGCGGGAGAGATTATTTACGTGGGGAAAGCAGCGGTTCTTAAGAATCGAGTACGGCAATACTTTCAAAAATCACATAAGGATATAAAAACCGAAGCCCTGGTACGCGAGATATACGATACGGATTGGATCATGGTCGATACCGAAATGGACGCACTATTTCTTGAATCGGAAATGATCAAACGATACATGCCAAAGTGGAATATATTACTTCGTGATGATAAAACAGTGAGCTATGTCCGAATTTCGATGAACGAGGAAGTGCCATACATTTCATTTACGCGAACCCCGATGGACGACAAAGCAACTTATGTCGGACCTTTTTATGGAAAATCGGCGGTCGAGAAGGCGCTGAGGATTTTGAGGCGTGTTTTTCCGTATTATGACAAGCCATACTCCGGCAAAAAAACTCTTAATACGGATTTAGGGCTCACTCCGGGTATTGAAGTTGGTAAAACAACGCCACGTGATTACAAAAGAAATCTCCGAAAATTAATTCGCTACCTTGAGGGTGACCGCGAGAAACTTCTTCGTGAGCTTGAAAAAACGATGTACGATGAGGCTAGCAGAGGGAATTACGAATTGGCAGCAGAGGCTCGTAATCAATTATTTGGACTACGGGAACTTAAGAAGAAAATTGTGTTTTCGGACAAGGAGTTTTTGGCTATTTCTTCCGATCAGGCATTGAGACAGTTACAGGAGCTGCTGGGGCTCGAGAAACCACCACGTAGAATTGAGGGATACGATATTTCACATCAATCCGGAACGGATACGGTCGGAAGCATGGTAGTGTTTATCAATGGCGCGTCGGCGCGCAGTGAATACCGTAAGTTTAAGGTGCGTACTTCGACCAATGATGACCTTAAGAGCATGCAGGAAGTAATTACGAGACGACTCAAGCACGAAGAATGGGGGTTTCCGGATTTAATTATTTTAGATGGTGGCATGACTCAGGTTAATGCAATTTTGTCGCTAGTCGAGCCATTTGGGATCCCGATAATAGGGCGCGATAAGTCGGGCGACCACAGCAAATCGGCAGGAGTACGATTGGTAATCCCAAACAAAGATTCCTTGCTGCTGCCAACTGGATCTCATATTGCTCGGCTGATCGCTAGGGTAGACGAGGAGTCGCATCGGTTTGCAATCACTTATCATTCTTTACTCAAAAGAAAAAATATGCTAAAGTAGAGCCAGGAGTTATATTATGCAAATAGGAAGTTTTTTGGAAACAGTCATCTTTATTTCCGCGGTTCTGACTATTCTTTTGATTTTATTGCAACAACGCGGGGCTTCTCTCGGTGCGGGTTCGGGTAGCTCTGGCGAGCTTTACACTACCAGGCGTGGACTAGAAAAATCACTTTTCGTAACAACGGTCATTTCGGCGGTTGTGTTTGTAGCGTCAATTCTAGGGTTATTATTAATTCCAGCATAATATGGTGAGTTCTCTCAAAAAGCGTGGGCAAAAATTTTTAAAAAGATTTTCTCGGGCATCTTATAAAGCTGGGGAAGAAAGCAAAGAGCACATCCGAGAAAATTTGATTGGTCGTTTGTCGCACATTGAAGATATCAAACTTTTGATATTGGAGTGGGGACTTCTCGTATTCGCCCTGATAATGCTGGCGGTGACGCAGGCTTTTTGGTTTGGCGACTCTTACGCCGAAAACGTTTACACGGTGGGGGGTACCTATATTGAGGCAACGATCGGAGAAGTTAATTCGATGAACCCATTGTTTGCAGTAACAGACAGCGAAAAAGTCTTGAGTCGGTTATTATTTGCGACGATTTCGACGATTGATTATTCTGGTCATCCTGGGATCGGCCTTGCCGAATCAATTATTCCGAGTGAAAACGGCAAAGTTTGGACGGTTAAGATGCGAGATGGATTAAAATGGTCGGACGGAGAACCGCTTACTAGCGACGACGTGATTTTCACTGTGGGGCTGGTGAAAAATCCGGCTGTAAATTCGGCTTATAGCTCAAACTTATCAAATGTCAAAGTTTCGGAAAACGAAAATGGCGAGGTTGTTTTTACTTTGCCAACGGCTTACGCCGATTTTATCACGGCGCTAAATATACCTGTATTGCCTAAACATATACTCGACGGAACTGACCCTCGAACACTGATTGAAAATGATTTTTCAAGCTCGCCCGTGACTTCGGGGGCGTTTTCTTTTAATGCTCTACAGGGGACAGATGTTGCCGACGAACAGGTTTTTTATTTATCTGCTAATCCTTACTATTACAAAGGTCGCCCGATGCTAAATAGCTTTGCTGTTCATACATATCCTAGTAAAACTGCCCTTCTAAATGCGGTGAATACCGGGTCGGTAACTGCAACCGCCGAGCTATCGGGGGCAGATGCTAGCAAAATCACTTCTGGGCAATTTTATCGGAAGGACTCGAAACTTAATTCGGGGGCTTTCATCTTCTTCAACACTACTAATGCGTCGGTTCGGGACGTTGCCCTGCGTGCCGCCATCAGACAGGGAATAGATTTGGATTCAATTCGTGCTGCAGCTCCGGGAACTACAAAACTGGATTATCCCTTGACTGAATCACAAATACAACTTACGAATTACCCAGCTATCCCCGAACAAGACTTTGAGACGGGAAAAAATAAGGTGCATGAGTTAGCGGGCGAAAGTGAAATCCAAGTAGAAATCGCCACCGTCAATTCTGGATATCTGCCCGATGTTACTGATGCGGTGGCAGAATCCCTAAACGCGTTGGGGATTAACGCTCATATTACGGTTTACGATGAAAATCAAGAATTTATTACCAATGTAATTGCGAGGAGAAATTATGATATTTTGGTCTACGAGATAGAATTAGGGGCAGACCCAGATCTTTTGCCATACTATCATTCTTCTCAGGTTTCAACGAGTGGATTAAATTTATCCAACTACCGCAATCCGCTGGTAGATGATTTGCTGCTCGGAGCTCGCGACACTACCAACGAGGCTTTGCGTATAAAAAAATATGAAACTTTTTTGGAATATTGGGTCACTGGAGTGCCAGCAATTGCGCTCTATCAACCAAATTTGACCTATTTTTATAATAAAAACGTGCGGACGTTTAGCAACGATGTAAGATTGGTGACAGCGCTTGACCGCTTTTCAGATATTACTGAGTGGGCGGTCAATAAGACGACCAAAAATAAAACCCCGTAACCAGAATTGTATGGTATAATATAATGTATGCACCTGTGGTGGAATTGGTAGACACGCTACCTTGAGGTGGTAGTGGCCATATTTACGGCTGTGCTGGTTCAAATCCAGTCAGGTGCACCAGACCGAAATTCTTCGGTCGAAGCATTGTTGAATATATGCTTTAGAGGTTTCTTCCATCTGTTTTGCCTGAATTAGTCCAAATTCTTCTTCGGTAATCATTGGCTTGAAATCTGGTAAGATTTCTCTTAGATCTACCTTTTGTCCGCCCTGAACGAGAATGCCGTAGTAAAATGGATCACCTAAGATTGAGCCGAGGATAGAAACGCTGTTATAGACAGTGATTTTTCGTTTGTTTTTATTTTTGCGATTAATTTTCGTCATGCGGTGAACGTCGTTTTGGCGCCAGAACTCAATAATATCTCTTTGGCAATTAGCATTTATGCGCGTAAACAAAAATGCGCGCAATTTTTCAACTGCCGCATTACTTGGTCTTCGAGAGTATTTCTAACTCGAAGCTGATTTTATTATACCGCATCTATAATAGACTGAATTAGGAAAATACGTTATAATCGTCTCTAATGGAAAAGAAACCACATGTTATCAACGTCGGCGATGTATTAGTCGAGTTTAAAAGACCTGTTTCTGAGCCCCCTTTTAAAAAAATCACCATTGAATACCCTTCTAGGTTGGATGCCGCTTGTACTGACCCTGGGAAATTATACAGCATAAAACCAAAAGATAATATTTTCCCAACAGGACAGATTAATTTTTGTGTAAATATATGTAAAAAAATTGCCGTAGAACCCAGAAAAGATGACGCTATTGTTATTACTGGCAATTACGGTCGAATAGCTTTGGTCAAACATGCTGCTATGTTGATGCAGAAAGCCTTAGATATAACTACTGGTTTTTCCATTAATATAGACACAGACCTAGACCTTAGACATTGCGGTTTAGGATCAAGTGCCTCGGCTATACAAGGGGTGGGCGCTGCAATTAATGAATTATACAATAATCCGATAGAACCAATGGACTTGATTAGATACCTTGCCGGCAATCATGCTGAAGAAATAGATGGGGATAACGAGCATCTTGTGTTTGTGCAATCGGTTGGCGGTTCTGGAGTCTGCGGACATTATGATGGTGGACTAATCATTATGACGGGTAGAGCAGTGCCCATAATAAGGGTAAATTTGCCAGAAGGTTTAAAAATTGTTTTTGGTATTCCAAATCAATATTTGCATCCCGATGCTAACACATTAATCACAGATGAAATTATGGCGTCAGAAAGTTTTAAGAAAGCCAGCACAGATTACTCAAGAGAAATTGCGTATAGACTCTTGAACGACGCCATTCCAGAGTTGATGGATGGAAATTGTAGACCACTGAAGGAATTTATTTTTGATTATCGTTGGGATATGGGCAGTATTAGAAACTGTTCTTATGCATATCCTGGCATTGTTGATTTGGCAGAAAAGATGAGACCATTACGGAACGATAACGATATAGACTTTATTTTTCTCTCTACAGCAGGCCCTGGATTTTGTATAGTTACCAAAGATATAGACAAAGCCGAAAATATTTTTAAGAGACTAGATATGAAAACATTCGTTGCGGATATTCATAATGATAAATATCAAATTATTGAAAAAGTTAAATAAGGAAAGGAGCAATATGATTTATTTGACGTCAAATCCAGACAAAATGCGAGAAGCCAAGGAGTTCTTCGAGAAAAAATATGGCCTTGAGGTCGAAATACTAAATCCAGATTTTGAACCGGTAGAAATACAAGCCTCAACATGCGCCGAAGTGGTCGCATATACAGTTAAGGATGCAGCAAATCGATTAGGAAAAGCGGTCATAAAATCAGATGCTGGATTTTATGCCGATGCGCTCGGTGGATTACCTGGTCCATACAGTAAGTTCTTTGATAAGCAAATTGGCGTAGAGAAATTTCTACATATACTAAAAGATGAAACTAATCGCAAAGCAAGGATTGAACATTGTTGGGCCTATTGTGAGCCAGGCAAGGAGCCGGAGGTGTTCATTGGTGGTAGCGAAGGCACGATTTCTACAGAAGAGTCTGGCAAAAGTAGCCGCTGGGTGGATAAATTCTTTATTCCCGATGGCGAGACTAGGACAATTAGTGCTATTCGTGATGAAAATTATGAAGAGTCCAACAAATACTGGGGCGATGCAAAACAACAATTAGCCGATTATTTATTAAATAAGGAAAAGTAAGGATGAAATATAAAGTAAAGGATTATCCAGATAAAGATGGGTTTTATGGTAAATATGGTGGTAGATTTCTTTCTCCAGAAATAAACGAGGAATTCAGAAGAATAAATGATTTTTATCAAAGAATAAGAAACGATGCCGAATTTATCAATGAGCTAAAATATATAAGAAAACATTATCAAGGTCGCCCAACGCCAATTACATATGCCAAAAACCTTAGCGATAAACTCGGTGGAGCTACTATCTATTTAAAGCGTGAAGACCTCAACCACACTGGTGCTCATAAGATAAACCATGCTATGGCCTATGCTTTAGTAGCCAAAAAGATGGGCAAAACAAAAATTATCGCTGATACTGGCGCCGGTCAACATGGTGTTGCAATGGCCGCAGCCGCTGCGTATTTTGGCATGGAATGCGATATTTATATGGGTAAAGTTGATGCAGAAAAAGAAGCACCCAACGTTGACCGTATGAAAATAATGGGCACAAATGTCATTGTGGTCGAAGATGGGGCCGGTAAGTTAATAGATGCTGCTGCCGCGTCTTTTGCGGCATATGAAAAAGATTATAAGCGGTGTTTTTATCCGATTGGCTCTGCGCTTGGACCAGCTCCAATTCCTCAGATGGTTAGAGATTTCCAGTCTATCGTTGGGATAGAGGCTAGAGAGCAATTCAAAGAAATGACCAATAATAGGCTGCCCGACAAGGTAATAGCCGTAGTTGGTGGCGGATCCAATGCTATGGGTTTATTTAGTGGTTTCCTTGAAGAAGAAGATGTTGAGCTTATTGCAGCTGAAGCATTAGGCAGAATGAGAAATGGAGAAGAAGAACGGGCGGGCGAACATGCAGCAACAGCCACATATGGCAAATATCGCACGATGAGTGGATTCAAGAGCTTGGCTTTAGCCGACGAAGACGGAACTCCACGCCCTGCGTACTCGGTTGCATCTGGCCTTGACTACCCAGGGCTTGGACCAGAATTGGCATACCTCAAAGAATTGGGCAAAGTCCGTTTTGAAACAATAAACGACGAAGAGGCGATTGATGCATTCTATCAACTATCAAGAGCTGAAGGAATAATACCTGCTCTAGAGTCTTCGCACGCATTGGCATTAGCTATAAAAATGGCCCCAAGCCATCCAGGAGAAACATTCTTAGTAAATCTTTCCGGACGTGGTGATAAGGACATAGATTTTGTATTAAATAAATACAATCAATAGGTAAGATTGTAACTAATTAACCGTCGATAATGAACTATTTTTGGTGCCCAGGGCATACCCCATATTATATTTGTAAAAATATATGAAATATGCTATAATATATAACATAGGATTGGCATTCTAGAAACTTAATAATAAAACTGCGTTAGGGGGAGGTGACGCCATATGCTTAGCAAACAAAAGCGAGCTCCCGAAGGAGTCGTGTTCTTCTCGGGCTATCACGGTGTCGGTAAGACATATACTGCAACCGCCATGCTTGAAAGTTTTAATGCCAGAATTATGGATTGTGGACCGATCATACGAGACGTTTTTTATGAAAGCGGCTTTAATTCTTTTGACGGCTGGGTGCAAAATATGGAACAGAGATTTGGGCAGAAATGGGATGACGAGTTATTGCTTATGGCCATTAAGGACCGCATTTCTTCTGAAGAATTATTGTTCATAGTAGGCAATAGAGATATCGAAACCATTCTGTTTCTATCAGAAAGATTGCCACACAAGAAGCCATCACTGGTTCTTTATCTAGAAAAACCAGTCTCAGTAATAAAAGGCGGTTACGAACTACGCACAAAGGCGATTTTGACAGATGAAGAATTTGAGACAATTTTGCATTCTGGACCAGATAAAAAACTCGGCTCGGTCAGGCAATACGTTATCGAACACCCAGAGTGCTGCAAGCTTATTTACGAAGAAGCCTACAGTAATAATTCGATTGAGGAAGCCATCGCTTTCGTGAAAGAAAAATATCAATAAATGCCATCCTGGGCACGGAAAATTCCGTGCCTTTTTCTTGTTTTTTTAAAACTTACATTTTTTACGGCGCTAACTAGCTCCCGAACCATTCCGTTTATGGATATTATGATTCCTTTGTCTATAAAGTGATTCTAAAATCAATATATTTATCAGCAAATGCTTCCTCAATTTTCTTGCCGTTTTTACTGCGTTGTTAATCACCTCTATAGTCTGGCTTTATATATAGCAAACCGATCCAACCTTCTTTTGATGGATTATGAGATGCTGCCTCACCCGATATCTTTCACTCAATTTTATACTACTGGTTCGTAAATGCGTTGGTTGTCATGATCCTAATATGTAAAGTCTCGTTCATTGACAATAATATTACTTTTGACTAGAATATAGGTGGGGTGGTAGTCCGAATGCGAAATTATGTAATCAGTTGTATTACAGAGTGGTTCGTAGAGATTTGGATTACGCGCACCACATAATTAACGTGCGGTTAAAAAGGAGGTAGATGAGAAAAACAATTTTAAAAATTTTGTTGCTTGGGGTAATAGCAGGCTTGGCCGTTTTTAGTCCGGTGAACTCTTATGCCGAAGAGAATGAAAGCGCGCCGACAAATGCCGGGACGAGCATCAGCTTAACGCCAGTCAGCAAAATTCTTCAAATTGCATCTAGTTCGATTTATGATAGCAGTTTTACTGTAAAAAATGGTGGCAATAATCAGATCCGAATAGAGGTTTATGCGGCGCCGTATTCTTACGTTTACTCCGAAGAAGAGGACCTATACAAGTTGGGTTTCAGCAACGAAAATAATTATACGCAAATAGCACGTTGGATTACTTTCCAAGATACGTCTGGCAACTACGTCAAAACGACAACTTTTACGATTGAACCCCAGGGCTCGCTTGAAATTAAATATCGGATTTCTACTCCATCTAATATTCCTAATGGTGGCCAATATGCAGTGATCTTTGCGCACACCTTGTCTGATGCTGCCTCCACGAGCGGTATTCGCACAGAGGCTAGCCCCGGAATGGTGGTTTATGGTCGTTCGTCGGAAGGCGAATCTATTATCTCTGCGGATGTCACAAACTTAAAAATTGATAGGGGGATAACTGAGAATGGGGCAACCAGAAACAATTTTTACGCTTCTGCAAAGGTTAAAAATACTGGAAATGTGGACTTTAGCGCTACTGGGGTATTAAAAGTAGAACCAATTTTTGGCGGTGGAGGTTATGAAACCCCGGCAAATGTCAGTAGGTTGTCCATAATCCCCGAGGCTGAGTTGGTGATTTCAGATGAGTGGACGGAGACACCGAGCTTTGGTTTATACAAAATCACCTGGACGGTAACAGCTGGTGAGACTACGGAATCTATAGAGCGAGTCGTGTTTTTAATTTCTCCCGCAATAGCTATTATAGCCATAATCTTCTTGACAATTATTATTGTTTGGATTATAATCGGCGTTAGGAAGCGTAAAGAACGCCGGTCTAGATTGGCTGTCTAGGTTGGCTACTTACAGCGAGTGAGTAAGTCTTTACAAAACCAAAATAAACATTAAACATAAAAAGAGAGTGTAGAGTATGAAAACACACAACAAGAAGGCGTTTGGACTCTTTGGTTTGTTGTTGGTGGCTGTGACTACAGTTTATGCCGCAACTATTACAGTGCCAGGGGCGATCGCCGCGACACCAACAACTGTAACAGACACACTTGTGGTAAGAGTGATCGGTGCGACACCACATGTGGAATTTACCGGCGCCACAAGTGGCGAGACATTTTTCGCACCTGTTCAAACTTTTCCGTTTATTTACGACAATACTAAAACCGTAACGATTACACTTGAGCATACCGATACAGACGGCAACACCCATGAATACGTCCTAGAAACGATTGATGCAGACTATACGGTGGGTTCGGGCGTCGTCAATCTAGATCTTTCAGCGCCGAATTATGGCTATGGGGATTATGTAATAAGAATCACTGGCGATCATCAAAGCGCTATACCCGATGAGGATTCAATTGCGTTTTCTTACTATCCGTTCACGGCAACAGTTCAAGAAGACGATGAGAGCGACAACGCGATTTTGACTTTGGACTACGATGAAGATGATACGGATATTGAGAGATTCGAGGTGGAAGTGCGCGATGAAAACGGCCAGATAGTGCCAGGAATGCCAACAATCACCCTCACGCCCCCAGAAAAAATAACTAATATACCTTTTGCGGATAACAAGTTGCCGGCTGGGACATATACGATAGTCGTGACTTCTTATGATGCAGATGGAGTACTTTACGTGAAGCGATTAACCTATGTTTATGAACCAACCTTGGTGCCAAATACAGGTAGTTTGCTCGCTGGACTTAATATTTCGCGTACGGATTATTTAGTTACAGGATTATTCGTATTCTTTGTAGCGGGCGTTAGCGGATTGGCCTTTGTTGCAAGAAAAAATAAGAGCTCAAAAAAGCGCCGTTAAATACTCTACATAAAAAAATAACCCCTTAAGGGGTTATTTTTTATTTATCCTTAGCTTCGGATTTTTTCTTGGCCTCTTTTGCGGCTTTCTTGGCTTTGTTTTCGAGGGCCTCTTTCATTTTTTTAGCCTTCTCGGCGCGAGCCTTGAAGCGATCAACGCGACCTTCGGTATCGATAATCTTCTCTTCGCCAGTAAAGAATGGGTGGCTCTTGGAAGAAATCTGTACCTTAACTAGGGGATATTCGTTTCCGTCTTCCCATTTGATGGTTTCTTCGCTTTTAGCAGTGGATTTAGTTAAAAACGAAAATCCTGCTGATTCGTCAGAAAAAACGACAAAGCGATAATCTTTAGGATGCAATTCTTTTTTACTCATAACTGGGCTTTATTATACCAGAGGTTTACAAAAAAGTAAAGATGTGCTATAATGGGAGTATAAATTAATTTTAATGAAACAGTTCTCGAGGGGTTTCCTTATGAATGGCTCGAGGACAAAGGGAAAGGAAATCATAGATGACAGTAGCTGTCGATATGAAAACGTTGCTGGAAAGCGGTGCTCATTTTGGGCATAAAACTAGCAGGTGGCATCCAAAAATGGCGCCTTACATTCACTCTAAGCGACAAGATGCCCATATTATTAATCTCGAAAAAACAGTCGAAGGCCTAGAAAAGGCTCTGCCAAAAATCACCGAGATTGCTAAAAATGGCAAAAAGGTACTTTTCGTTGGCACCAAGAAGCAGATGAAAGATGTTGTAAAGGAAACGGCCGAATCTGTGTCAATGCCGTACGTTACGGTACGTTGGGTTGGCGGAACTCTTACTAATGTCGAGACGGTTAACCGCCAAATCAAAAAGCTGAAAGATTTGGAACGCCGCATGGCATCTGGTGAACTTGAGAACCGTTATTCTAAACTTGAAGTCCAGAGGTTTCAAGAAGAAATTGATCTTTTGAATGAACGTTACGGCGGAATAAAAGATATGACCGAACAACCCGCTGCAATTATCGTAACGGATGCTTCCGAGGATAAGAATGCCGTAAAAGAAGCTAATACCCTAAATATTCCAGTCTTCGCAATCGTTGACACCAATGTCGATCCAAGCAACATTGACTATGTGATCCCGGCGAACGACGATTCAATAAAAGCAACCAAACTTATCCTTGGCTATTTTGCCGAAGCAATAAAAGAAGGAAAAAAATAATTTGCGTAAATTAAATTTAAGGAGGCAAAAATTATGGCTGAAATTTCAGTTGAACAAATTAAAAAGCTAAAAGAGCTATCAGGAGCTGGATTGACCGACGCTAAGCAAGCTTTAGTGGAAGCCGATGGTGACTTTGATAAAGCGCTTGACGCTATGCGCAAAAAAGGCCTTACCAAAGCTGAAAAACGAGGTGACCGCGAAACTCGTGAGGGATTAGTGGACGCTTACATTCACGATGGACGACTTGGCGCAATCGTGGAAGTTAACTGTGAAACTTCATTCGTTGCAAAAACCGACGAATTTAAGACCTTGGTACACCAGGTTGCGATGCAAGTTGCTTCAATGAATCCGCTCTATGTTTCCGAAAACGACATCCCAGAAGAAGTGCGTGCTGCTAAGATTAAGGAGCTTGAAGCCAACTTCAAGGGGCCGGAAAATATGAAGGACAAAATCCTTGAAGGCCAAATGAAAAAAGCCTTTTCGGATAAAGTGCTCATGAATCAGCCGTACATCTTGGATGATACTAAAACCGTCGAACAGTTTATTAAAGAAGCAATTGCAAAAACTGGTGAAAATATCACTGTCCGACAGTTCAAGCGAATTGAACTTGGCGTAACTGAGTAAAAAAATAGCCCCGCGGGGCTATTTTTTGATATAATAGCGGTATAAACAAGGAGTTTTATGTTTGACACTAAAGAAGATCGTAAGAAAATGGAAGGCGTAGTTGAGCGGTTTAGGGATGAAATGAAGAAAGTACGAACAGGGCGTGCACACCCAGACATGTTGTCGGGAGTCAAAGCTGAAGTATATGGTCAGTTTATGCCGTTAAACCAGGTAGCCAATATTACAGCCGCCGATGCAACACTCCTTGTAGTAACTCCTTTTGACCCATCAAATATTCAGGCCATCGCAGCGGCTATTCGTGCCGACCAAGCCTTAGGGCTTAACCCAGCCGATGATGGGCGGGTGATTCGGGTGCCAATTCCGGCACTTACCGAAGAGCGGCGCAAAGAAATCGTAAAAACAGCCTCAGCCAAAGTTGAAGAAGCAAAGGTGGCACTTCGTAATGTGCGCGAAGATGCAAGAAAGGCGATAAAAGTTGCAGCCGAGATGAGCGAGGATGTGAAGAAGCGAGCAGAAAAAGAAATAGACGAGCTCACCAAAGAATTTAGCGACAAAATAGATGCCGAATTTAAAGTTAAGTCTGACGAGATAATGAAAATATGAGCTTAACACATTTAGGAATTATTGCAGATGGCAATCGACGGTGGGCGGTAGCTCAGGGGTTGCCAAAAATCGAGGGCCATACTCGTGGGTTTAAGGTTATCGAGGATTTAGTTATAGCAGCAACAAAACTAAACATACCTTATGTAACGTTTTACGTTTTTTCAACTGAAAACTGGGGGCGAGCCGAGGCGGAGGTGTCGCATATTATGAAATTGGCCGAAACCATGATTATTAAAATGGCAGAAAAGATGGCCAAAAACAACGTCCGATTGCTGATTTTGGGCTCCAAAAAAAAGGTTAGCCCGAAATTGATATCATTAGCTGAAAAGGCCGAAAAAATGACCGAAGAGTGTACTGGAACTACCGCATGTTTTTGCTTCAATTATGGAGGAGAGCAGGAAATTTCCGATGCCGCAAATAAGGCCCTTGAAGCCGGTGAGGAAATCACGCCTGAAACTATTCGCAAACATTTATACAAGCCGGAAGTGCCTGATGTCGATATGGTAGTAAGGACGTCCGGCGAGGAACGAATATCGGGGTTCATGTTGTGGCGCGCTGCTTATGCAGAATTTTTGTTTATGAAAAAATACTTCCCCGAAATGACCGGCGATGACATTAAAGAAATCTTAAAAGAATACAATAAACGTAACCGAAGATTCGGCAAATAGTGATATAATTTAGTTTATGGATATATTTATCGGAGTTGTTGTTGGTCTGTTGGTATTGATGACGTTGGTAGTCTTGCATGAGTTTGGGCATTTTTTAGCAGCAAGACGAAACGGTGTAAATGTATTAGAATTCGGTATCGGATTTCCACCGCGAGCCATCGCCTGGATTAAGGACGAAAAAACCGGTAAATGGCGACGACTACGCAGAAGCGAGTGGCAGGAGGCCAAGGTTTCAAAAGTCGTATATTCAGACGGTAAAGACAGGGAATTTGCTCAAAAAGGGATGGTTTTTAGTCTGAATTGGTTGCCGATTGGTGGCTTTTGCCAGATGGACGGCGAATCGGCTGAAGATGAGAGGAAAGGAACGTTCGGCAAGGCTAGTTTTTGGTCTAAGACTAAAATATTATTTGCCGGCGTAGCTATGAACTGGCTGACAGCGTTTGTAATTTTTACAGTGTTAGCTTGGACGGGAATGCCAGAATTCTTAGACGGGCAGTTTAGGTTGCCAATAGATACTAGGACAGAGTCTACCCCTGTGGAAGTTGTGACGGTGGCAGAAGATTCCCCAGCCGCACGAGCCGGGATACAAAGTGGTGACTATATCGTAGCGGTGGATGGGAATGAATTCTTGCGTGCCAGTGAAATTATGGATTATAACGATAAACATGCTGGGGAAGAAGTAACTTATAAAATCTACCGTCGTGGCGAAGAGGGATGTAATTGTGATACAAACGAAGAGTTTACGGTCGAACTAAATGGAAAGGGTGCGGATTACCTACTCGGTGTTTCCATGGCAACTACTCAATCACTGTCTTATTCGACCTGGTCAGCACCGATTGTGGGAGCAGGATTAACCCTGCAACTGACTGGCGAAACGTTTAAGGGGGTTGGGATTATGCTTTGGAATTTAGTTTCTGGAGTCGGTGCACAGTTTAGTTTTGATGCGGGAGTGCGTGAAAATGGGCAGGAGGCCATATCGGCGGTTGGCGACTCTGTGTCCGGACCAGTTGGAATAATTGGGGTACTGTTTCCAACCTTTACTTCGGCCGGGCCAACAAATCTTGCTTTTCTTGCAGCGCTTATCTCAGTTTCTTTGGCTTGCATGAACGTACTGCCAATCCCAGCTTTGGATGGTGGAAGATGGCTACTTATCGCAATTTATAAACTACGCAAAAGGAAACTCACTAAAGAGGTAGAGGAAAAAATTGTATCACGGGCTTTGATTGTGCTTCTTGCAATATTCTTTATTGTAACGATTTTGGATATCGTAAGGATAGTGCAATAGATGAAAAATATATGTCGGATTATACCAAAAAATAGCTGGCTCCGGGTTTTTTTTGGCGTACTTGGTATGTTGATTTGGGTTGTCACATCTGTAATCGTAGCGCAGCTTATTATTGGTAAAACAATGGTCCTCATATTGGGTGCCGAAAAGTTTGTGCAGCCGGTCTGGACGGCGGTTTATTCGGCCCTATCCTATACGGTCGCAATGGTATTAGTTATATTGATACCGAATATAAAGTATAAAACCAACCGATCCGAGCTAGGTTTGAAAAATTTTCCAACATGGACCGATATTGGACTGGCTCCTGTTGGGTTTATTGCCTACCTATTATTAGCGGCTGGCCTAACGGCAATTTTTAGCTTATTCCCGTGGTTTAATGCCACCGAAACTCAAGAGCTTGGTTTTAGCGTGTATGCGGTGGGTGTTGATCGAATAGTGGCTTTCATCACGTTGGTCGTCGTTGCTCCGATTGCCGAAGAGATTATATTCCGGGGTTGGCTATATGGCAAAATTCGTAGTAAATTATCAGAAAAAACCTCAAATAATATTTCGATGGTGATTTCGATATTTTTAGTTTCTTTACTATTTGGTGTCGTGCATTTTCAGTGGAATGTAGGAGTAAATGTGTTTGCGATGTCGGTGATTTTATGCGGGCTTCGAGAAATAACTGGGACGATTTACTCTGGAATTTTACTACATATGATTAAGAACGGGGTGGCTTTTTATCTGTTGTTTGTGCTCGGTATGGTATAATAGTATCCATGAGATTTTCGAAAACTTTTTTAAAGACTTTGAGGGGAGCGCCAAAAGACGAGATAGCGCGAAATGGCGCCTTGCTAACAAGGGCGGGGTATATTCATAAGGAAATGGCAGGGGTTTACGATTATTTACCACTGGGACTTAAAGTGATCGAAAACATCAAAAACATAATCCGCGATGAGCTTAATAAACTTGGATGTGAGGAAGTTTTGATGTCCTCTTTACAAAATCCGGAACCGTGGGAAAAAACGGGGCGATTTAGCGACCAAGAGGTTGATATTTGGTTTAAGACCGAGCTTTCGTCTGGTGGGGTTTTAGGGTTGGCTCCGACACACGAAGAGCCTATCACAGAATTATTAAAATCGTATGTTTCGAGCTATCGGGATTTGCCGCTTTATATTTATCAGTTCCAGACGAAGTTTCGCAATGAGCTTCGGGCGAAGTCAGGCATTCTGCGCGGACGTGAATTTTTGATGAAAGACTTGTATAGCTTTCACGCTTCAGAGGCAGATTTAGATCGTTTTTACGCAGAAGTTGAAAATGCGTACAGGCGTATTTTTGCAAGACTTGGAATTGGCGACTCAACTTTTGAAACCTTCGCTTCGGGCGGAATCTTTTCTAAATACTCGCACGAATTCCAGACTTTTTTACCGGTCGGGGAAGACACCGTTTATTACAATGCAGATAAGTCGATAGTTCTCAACAAGGAAGTCCTTAACGAAGAAGTTTTGAGGGACCTTGGAGTATCGCGTAAGGAGCTCAGCGAGACTACGGCGGCCGAGGTGGGAAACATTTTTAAGTTAAAGTTTAAATACTCTGAACCACTTGGCCTAAAATACATTGATGAAGAAAACTCTCAAAAAACTGTCTATATGGGTTGCTATGGGATTGGCGTGTCGCGACTTATGGGCGTAATTGCGGAAAAATTCGCCGATGAAAAAGGGTTAGTGTGGCCGGAATCAGTTGCGCCATTTAAATATTATTTGGTTGGCATCGGTGAAAATGGAGTGCAGGCAGCAGAGAAGTTTTATGCTAGCCATGAGCATGAAACATTCTACGACGACCGTGATGTACGGCCAGGCGAAAAATTTGCAGATTCAGAGTTAATTGGGTTACCATATCGTATAGTTTTTTCCGACAAAACATTAGCCGAGAACGCAGCCGAACTAACTAGCCGACAGACCGGCAAAACAGAACTCATTAAAATTTCAGATTTGTAGTTCTTAAAACGGGGGGTTGACTAGTGCGCAGTTTTCAAGTAAACTCTTGTAAGAACTACTAAACGTAGGAGTTTTATGATTAGAAAAAGTATTAGTTTGACATCCGAAGGCAAAAAGGAACTAGAGCAAGAGCTAGATAGCTTAATAAAAAGTCGGCCAGCGATGGCGGAGAAGATTGCCACGGCTCGAGCTTTTGGTGACTTATCCGAAAATGAGGAGTATTCATCGGCTCGCAACGAACAAAAGATGGCTGAGGGACGAATTTTAGAGATACAAGATATACTAAAAAACGCAAAAATTATTCGCGGTGGTAAAAAGGACAAAGTTGACCTTGGAACATGCATTAATTTAGATATGGATGGCCGCAAAGTTACGTATACTTTAGTTGGACCGACTGAGGCGAATCCGCTAGAAGGAAAAATTTCGAACGAATCCCCAATTGGCAAGGCATTACTAGGACGAAAAGCCGGTGAGGAATTTGATTTTAACGGAAAAAAGGTTAAGATTGTTGAAATCAAGTAACATGATATAATATGAATTATGTTACTTGAAGATTATCGCAACGAAAGACTAAGAAAACTAACAGAGATTCGCGAACGCGGAGTTGATCCGTATCCGGCAAAATCTAATCGTAATACTAGAATTTCTGATATCACAAATCATTTTGATGAAAAGCGGGGCCAGGAAGTAACGATAGCAGGAAGAATTGTTGCCATCCGTTCATTTGGCAAGCTTGTTTTTATTAAACTGCGTGATTATTTTGGCGAAGTACAGATTTTTATGAAGGCCGAAGGTGAAACTCCTGAAGGAAAATTCGGCGCAAAAGAAATTAAACTTTTAGATGTGGGAGATTTCATTGAGGCGACTGGTGTAGTCGACAAATCGCAAACGGGAGAGATTTCGGTGTTTGCAAATTACGTGCGTCTACTTACAAAATCACTAAGGCCATTGCCGGAAAAATTCACAAATAAGGAAGAACGTTATCGCCGACGTTACGTCGACATGAATGTGAATCCAGAAGTACGTGAGCGGTTGGTGCGACGATCCAAATTTTGGCAGGCAACGCGAGATTTTATGAATAAGCATGGGTTTATCGAGATAAATATCCCGGTGCTTGAGCACACGACGGGCGGAGCTGATGCTAATCCATTTGTAACACACATGGATGCTCTGGATGAAGATTTTTACTTACGAATCTCGCATGAGCTACCATTGAAGCGTTTACTTGGCGGCGGTTTTGAAAAAGTGTACGATATTGGCCCACGCTTCCGAAATGAAGGAGTAGATGATGAACATTTGCCAGAACATATCGCATTCGAGGCTTATGCAGCTTACGAGAACTACGAAGACGGCATGCGATTTTATGAGGAAATGATGAAGTATGTGGCAATGGAGACTTGGGGAACTTTGAAATTTAACGTGGGTGGGTTTGAAATTGATCTTGACCAAGAATGGCCACGTTATAAGTATGCTGATTTATTGCGCGAAAAATACAACGTAGACGTATTCAACCCGGACCGAGAGCAACTAATAAACATCCTGATGGAGAACTGGGATGCCAAGGACTTAAAGCGCGATGAGTTCGTGCAAAAGCTAAAAAACACCACGACACCACATCTGATAGATGACGTATGGAAATTAATCCGTAAAACGTCAGCAGGCCCGTACTGGGTAATTGAAGAACCACTCAGCCTGTCTCCGCTAGCTAAAAAATCTGCTGCCAATCCTTTGGTGACGGAAAGATTCCATCCAGTGATTGCCGGAACCGAAATGGGTAACGGTTTTTCAGAGTTGAACGATCCACTCGATCAGTTAGAGCGCTTTGAGGAACAGCAAGCCGCACGGGATGCTGGCGACAATGAGGCGCAAATGTTAGATCGTGATTTTGTTGAAATGCTTGAATATGGCATGCCTCCAGCTTGTGGTTGGGGTAATTCTGAGCGAAATTTCTGGCTTCTTGAAGGTGTGCCGGGCAGGGAAGCAGTACCGTTCCCGACGATGAAACGGCTTGACTAAAATTCGATGGTCTTGATACGAGATTTTTGACCTCGCGAAATTTTGATGCTAGTTTTGGGTACTCCAAAGTTTTTCGAGACAGCCTTAATGAGTGCCTCGTTGGCTTCGCCATCGTGAGGTTTGGCTCGGAGATATACGACGAGTTCGTTCGGGGTGGTTTCGATAATTTTTTCTTGACTAGAGCCAGGCTTGACCGTCACTAAGTATTTTGTCATATCTTTATATTATATCACACTTTTGCTTATTTGTCTAGTTTTTCTCTATTATTTTAGGATGCAGCGGACAGCGAAGGCGTCCCATTTATTCCAAGAGCCAGCTGGGGTAGCTCCGCCCGGAGCAACACCTAGTCGGTACGCATTATTTTGACCGTTGGGGGTTGCGCTCCAGTAACGTCCGTAGGTGCCCCTGCCACCGGGCTTATTAAAATTGTAGTCTCCAGAATAGATAAAGTTGCCTGGGAATTTTAGTAATCCAGCATCCGTACTTGATGAAGCGTTATTGAGGGCTGAGTTCAAGGAGACAAATTCGCCAGAGTTCCCACCGATGGGCAGACGCCAGCCAGCCGGACAAATGTCGCCAACAACATTGCCGCTAGTCATTGCGAAAGTGCCATTACCCGAAGTGGCAGTGTACCAGCCATACATCATACCGTAACCATACCAGGAGTTTGCATTGTTGCTAGTAGGCGATGCATTAAGTGCCCGATTGATATTATTTCCGTTAAAGAGAACTTGATCAATGCAGGCACTATCATTGGTGTTACAAAGTGTGTTGGAGTCGCTCGATTGCGCTGCTTCGTTAATAAAACTTGCAGTAGGATTATTGGTATTTACACTAGTAAACGCCGTCGTAGAGGGATTAAGCCGTAAATTTTCAACCATCCAACAATTGCCGTCGGCCAATTTTGCTACCGCATAAGTGTTGTTGTCACGTTCATCAGTGAGGGCAAGAATATCGTTGGTGGCCATAGCATTGCATTGCGTTGAATCAAAAGTTTGCAAGGTGTAAGTCGTATCGGCAGGTAGCCAGGTGGCGTATAGAGAAATATTATTGTTCGCGTCAGCGGCAGCGAGGAACGCGCTGTCTAGACGAATAACCTGATTGGGCCCATAAACCGTAACCGTTTCGTGATTTTGTATTTTGGTCCCGGCATTAGGATCAAGACTCCACCCAGCAAAACCGTAGCCGACCCGCGAAAAATTGGGGGCAATTAGACCCACATCCCCAGTGACATCATCGTGAGAGACGGTCATAGCTCCAGCATCAGCGTTGTTCCCGGCATATATGATTCTGTAAACCGACTTCCAAATAGCGTAAAGAGTCAGCGTTTCACCTTCGGTGATCCCCATTTCGCTAGCGGCGTTTACAACCAACCCACCCTCAGCAACAGTTATACCGGAACCGTTCGCCTTTGTGTTCCAACTCACAAAGACAGAATTTGGTTTGGTAAATTCATTATTTGCCGCCGTTGCGGTTGCTAGATCCACATTTTCTGCGTCCGCCATTGTACCGACGCCACCATTGCCGTCATAATGGATATTACCAGTTGCAGAATAGTGTTCCTTGGCTACGCAGCGAATGGTTTGACCACGAGTTTTGAGGGTGGAATTAGATAAAACATTAACTGCGCTTGGCCTTACCCAAAGGTTCACCGAACGTTGGTTATTGGTTGTATTTGAGGTATTGTAGCTTCCAGATACGTTGCGATTATAGGCAGACGCCCCGTTTTGCTCGCCACTATAAATATAATTAAGCGGGAAGCTGCGCCAACGTTTAGATGCGGCAATACCAGCATTACCGCTTTCTTGATTGATACCCGTACCACCCAATTTTTTATCAAGTTGAGAAAGATCTCCGTTGCTGCCATAGCCAGTTGGTAAACGCCACCCGGCAGGACAAAGATCGCCGTCCGTTGCAGATCCGCCAATTGACATAGCGTAAGTACCGTTACCCGCAGTTGCAGTGTACCAATTATAATAATTACCGTATGAATACCAAGAACTGCTAGTATCATTAGTGTCATAAGCTGCCGTCAAGCTACGGTTGGTGTTGTTCGTATTAAACAGAATTTGATCCGCGCAGCCTGAGCCATTGGCGGTGCAGAAGCTATTAGTCGAAGACGGGTGAGTGTTCACGGCGGTTGTGAATGTAGCCGTAGGGTTGTTCGTATTAATTGCGCTAATTTCAATTTTGGGATCGGAAAGATCAAGACGTAAATTTTCCATCATCCAACATTGTTCATCAGGATATTTTGCGACTGCATAGGTACTCCCATCTCTAGCATCGGTGAGTGCGGTAATATCGCCTATATTCATAGACTCGCATCCGTGCCAAAGTTGAAGATTTCCAGAAGAAGGTATCCACTTTGCATATAGTTGCAGGCCGACCGCGGATAAATCATCGGTTTCGATGGTCTGACTGGGGCCGTAAGTGGTACCTGAGCCATCTAGCTCAGTGTTCCAACCGACAAAACCGTAACCTAGGCGGGAATAATTGGAGGCCATGAGTGTAACTTCCGTGTTTGAGCTGGCCGGTTGATTAGCCATCGTCCCAGTTCCGTCGTCGTTGTTACCGTAATAGCAAATACTGTTAGCAGGGCATGGATCGAGGTTGGCAACTACGAAAAATATGAATGTATTACTATAAATACCGGAAATTGTGTTGGTGGGCACTTTTGCTCCAAAGGTTATAGTGTGCTGATATTGTCCCGGTTCGTTTGTTTTAAAAATTTGTTTGCCACTAGTGTTAGGTCCTGGCGCAGGATAATAATTTTGTCCGCTATCGATGCTATATCCATAGCCGTAGCCCGTGCTTTCGGCCGGCAGTGAACTAGCTCCTTCTGGCAAACTAAAGGTGGGGATAGACAAAGTTTCGTCGTCTTGGTGGACAAGCGATGCGCTCAATGTCCGTAGTTTGATGTTGTAACCCGCTAAGCTGGTACTTGATACGGATATGGTCTGGTTAACGAAGCCAAAATTACCGGGCAACAGTGATAACGTTGCGCTGTCTGGCGACAAGGAAATAGTGATTTCTTCTTCAGCAAAAACCGCCTGACTGCCTAAAATCAGGCTGAGTAGAGCGGTGGTTAAAGAAATTGTTACTTTCCAAAAGCTCCTCACCGGAGCATACTCCACATACGCATGTTTTTATTATAGCACGAGCGTGATAAAACTTAATACAATCTTGGGGTTTTCCACAATTTTTGGGTTATTTTCGTCGATAGCCTATATGTTATAATCTAGAGTATGACGAAGTTTAAGCTAGTGTCGAAGTATCAGCCGACGGGCGATCAGCCATCCGCAATTAAACAGCTTACGGGTGGGGTTCTTTCTGGGGTACACGAACAAACTTTACTCGGTGTGACAGGTTCCGGCAAGACCTTCACGATGGCGAACGTAATCCAAAACGTCCAGCGGCCGACTTTGGTTTTAGCGCATAATAAGACTTTGGCGGCTCAGCTTTATTCGGAATTTCGTGAGTTTTTCCCCGAAAACGAAGTGCATTATTTCGTATCGTATTTTGATTATTATCAGCCTGAGGCTTACATCGCCTCAACCGACACGTACATTGAAAAGGATTCTGCAATCAATGACGAGATCGACCGCTTAAGACATGGAGCAACGGAGGCCCTCTTGACACGACGTGATGTGATTGTGGTGGCATCGGTTTCTTGTATTTACGGTATAGGTTCGCCGGCGCATTACCTTGAAATGTCATTCGAAGTCTCTAAGAACGATACAATGACGCAGCTAGATTTTATTCGCAAGCTGGTTTCTATACAATATCATCGCAACGATCTGGCTTTTGAACGTGGAAATTTCCGCGTGATGGGCGATACAATTGACCTATACCCAGCTAACGGCGAGGCGGCCATCCGATTTGAATTTGGATTTGATAACTTGGAAGAGATTAAAATTGTGGACCCTTTAACTTTTGAAATTAAAAATAAACCAAGTAGTGTACATATTTTTCCCAACACACATTATGCCACTCCTGAATCACAGCTAGAAAAGGCGCTGACCACAATTCGGGCTGAGTATGAAGACCGGTTAAAATATTTTGAAAGACATCAAAAATACCTGGAGGCGCAAAGATTATCGCAGCGGACGAAATACGACCTCGAGATGCTGAAAGAGACCGGGTTCGTCAAAGGTATTGAAAATTATTCTAGGCACCTTGATGGCCGACAACCGGGCGAACCGCCATCAACCCTGCTTGATTTTTTCCCGAAAGATTTTTTGTTAATTGTTGATGAATCACATATGACACTGCCACAAGTAAGAGGTATGTACAACGGTGACCATGCTAGAAAAATGACATTAGTTGACTATGGCTTTCGCTTACCTTCGGCCTTAGACAATCGCCCTCTCACCTACGGAGAGTTTCAAAAGCGTATAAATCAAGCAATCTATGTATCGGCGACACCGGGTGAATATGAACTTGAAGTTTCGCCAAAGCCAGCCGAGCAGGTGATTAGACCAACTGGGTTGCTTGATCCCGAAATCGAGGTGCGTGATCCGGATGGGCAAATCGATAATTTGATGGAGGAAATTGACCGTCGAATCGCTAAAGGTCAGCGGACTTTGATTACAACACTGACCAAACGAATGGCGGAAGATTTGACGGATCACTTAAAGGAGCGTGGTGTAAAGACCGCCTACATACATTCCGACATCGACACGTTAGAGCGTGGTGATATTTTGAGGGACCTACGCGCGGGCGTGTATGACGTTTTGGTTGGCATTAACTTGCTTCGCGAGGGGCTTGATTTACCTGAGGTGTCATTGGTGGCAATATTGGATGCCGATAAGGAAGGGTTCCTTCGCTCAGAGTCGGCTCTAATTCAAACAATCGGTAGGGCGGCACGCCATGAGGAGGGGAAAGTCATCATGTATGCCAATTTTATCACCGAGAGTATGGAAAAAGCGATTTTTGAGACAAATCGTCGACGCGAGATACAGAAAAAATACAACGAAGAACATGGGATTGTGCCGCATTCGGTACAAAAAGATATTTCGGCAGGACTTCGGGCTATCATACCTGAAAAGGAAAAAGAAAATAAATTAGATATCAAACGAATTCCAAAAGACGAATTACCAAAATTAGTAAAGCAACTATCGACCGAAATGCAGCTCGCGGCGGCCAATTTAGAGTTTGAACGCGCGGCGGGGCTTCGGGATGAAATTGAACGCATTAAAGAGTTTATGGTATAATGTAAAATATGATTGCGGTGGGTATCTCCGAAATTGAACAGATTAAAAAGCGAGTTCGGCTCTGCGATTATTTGGTGGTGGCACAGTTGTTTTTGCAGGATAATTTTTTGTTAACGCGCCCATTAAAATTCACCGATATTAAACCTCGACTGCTAGGCCATTGGGGAACGTGCCACGGCATAAACGTAGTTTATGCAAACCTGAAGACGCATTTCCGGGATGATCATAATTATTATTTTGTCTTAGGGCCTGGGCATGGTTTTCCGGCATTACAGGCGAACTTATGGCTAGATGGTGATCTTGAGAGAATGGATTCGATGGCGACGCGAAACCTGGCCGGGTTAGAGTATATTTGTAAGAGTTTTTCATGGCCAGACGGTTTTCCGAGCCATGCTAGCCCATTAACACCGGGCGTGATTACAGAAGGGGGAGAACTAGGTTATGCACTAGCTAATGCCTACGGCTACTGCTTGGGGCATCCAGAAAAAACCGTTGCTGTTTTGATTGGTGACGGCGAACTGGAAACCGCAACAGCAATCGACTCTTTGAATTTGAAAAACTTGTTGGGTGGTCCTAAAAATGGGAAGATTTTACCTATTCTTCATCTTAACGGCTATAAAATTTCAGCCCCATCCATATACGCGCGTAAATCGGAACGAGAGCTTAATGAGATGGTGCGTGGTTTTGGATATACCCCAATTTGGATTCATGGTGATGATCCAGAAACATTTCAAGAGGCTTTGGACGAGCAGATAGATTATCCGTTTTATATCTATGACAATAAAAAAGGTAGCGGCGGACCAAACCAATACCAAGATTCACATCAAATTCCACTTAAAAAACCCAGAACAGATGAGGAGGAGCTGAAAACCCTTGAGGATTGGTTGAAGTCCTACCATTTTGATGAACTATTCAGCGGGGAAGAAGGAATAAAGATATGATAGATCGAGTCGATAATCCTGGGGCCGAATCCTATTCGTCGGCGTGCAAGATTGGCGAACTTTTGGCTGAGCAGTTCAAAAGCGATCCTCATTTTTATTTCTTTTCACCGGATGAAACTACGTCAAATAAATTTGATGCAGTTTTTGATGTAGAAAAAAGAGCCTGGAGTCTGCCTCGCGAACCATGGGATTTACCTGAGGATAAAAATGGTAGAATCATTGAGATGCTGTCGGAAAATGTTTTGTTTAGCGTGATGACAGGGCACCTACTAAATAATGAGAAGGCCATGTTTGGAAGTTATGAAGCATTTTTGCCCATTATTACTGCGCAGCTTTTGCAGCAAATTAAGTTCATCAAACAGTCTAGGTCGGTAGCCTGGCGAAAATCTTTGCCGGCAGTCAATTTGCTTTCAACCTCAACATGCTGGCGACAAGACCATAACGGATTTACGCATCAATCGCCGGCTCTAATTTCTACTCTATTATCAATACCGTCCAATCTCGTCAACTGTATTTTTCCAGTTGACGATGTAGCTTCTGAAGAAGCCTTTTACTTTATGTTGAATTCGAGGGACGTTGTAAATCTTACAACGTTTGATAAGAATCCACGACCGCGGTATATCGATTCCCACCATGCAAAATACCTGTTTGATAATGGTGGTGCTTCAGTATATCAATTTGCTTCCGACGATAATCCCGATTATGTTTTTACGGCCGCTGGAGATATTGCAACTCATGAAGCACTTGAGGCGATTAGGATTTTAAAAAATGATTTGCCGGAAATTCGGATTCGATTCGTAGGTATTAATTCTTTGTCATATCGAGCAATCGGAACAACCTCCACTAAACTTTCAAAGGAAAAATTTATGGAGTTGTTTACGGTCGATAAGCCAATTTTGGCTAATTTCCATGGATATCCGGAAACGCTGGAGAACATTTTGGAAAACTACACGGAAAGACGAAGACTTCGAGTGCATGGTTTCAACGAAGAAGGTTCTACTACAACACCATTTGAGATGTTAAGAAAAAATATGGCTTCTAGATATGATCTAGCAATTGATGTTGCGAGAGTTGAAGGTAAGGAAGGTTTAGTTTCGAAGTATCAAGCGATTTTGGAGCAAAATCATCTCCACGCTGTTCATTTTGGTGAAGATTTGGTAAAATAGTTGACGAATGGAATATTTGATTTTATTTATTTGTTTAATAATTTTTGGTGAAACTACTATTTTAGTTTTGAGAAAATATCGTCAACTAAGTAATGGCTATCGCAAAATTTATGTCGATACCTCGGCACTAATCGATGGGAGAATACTGAATATCGCAAGAACTGGTTTTTTAAATGGTGATTTAATCATTTTGAAGAGCGTTTTAAGGGAACTTCAACTTTTGGCGGATGGCAAGGATTCGGATAAGCGTAGCCGAGCTAGGGCTGGGCTTGAAACCGTTTCGGAGCTTGAGCGTGTAATAAATGCCAATGTAGATATTATTGACGATGGTGACGAAAAGAAATTAGTTGATGATGAATTGCTGAAGTTTGCAAAGACCAACAAGGGGGCTATACTGACGCTAGATTACAATCTCATCAAGGTTGCCGAAGCGGAACGAGTTGAAACCCTAAACATCAACGATTTAGCCCTCGCTGTGAGAACCGAATTTTTGCCAGGTGAGACGATCCGGCTTAAAATTACAGACAGAGGAGCTAACCAGGGTCAAGGCGTTGGCCACCTGCCTGATGGGACAATGGTCGTGGTCGATAAGGCTGCCAACAAGTTAGGGAAAGAGTTATCCGTTGAATTTGTTAGATTCCATGAAACATCAGCAGGCAAGATGATTTTTGCAAAAATCAGTAAACGCAGAGCCTAGCGAATCGTGGCTAGAAATTCTTTTCGTCTGACGCCATATATCCAGCGGTGTCGGAGATGACTAATTTGATTGACGATTCGGTACCATCGAGAGTAAACCCACCGACAACACCGCTCGCGAGATCTAGTGAAGTACCTTCTTTTTCGACACCGTTAACATAGAGCGTATGTCCATAAATATCGTAGGTGCCTTTGTTGATCACAGCAACAATTTGATTGCCAACAGTGGATATGGAAACAGTGGGCGGAACGTAGGTACACGTATCACTAACCTCGCGATTGTACGGCTCCGGCACATTGTAAACTTCGTTGCCAGTCATCGGATCTGTCACTTTGGTAATTTCGACCTCGATTTTGTAGGCTTCAGGAGTACACTCAGCGGCTAACAGGTGATTATAGCGGTTAAAAGTTAAAGTTTCCTTAACTACACCGGAATTTTTAGATTCGTTGTACCAACTGGGCCAAATATCGGTCTTGCCATTGACGGTAAGAGTCTTAATTCCGGCTGGCTTAACCGGCATATCGCCCGATTTCCATTTGCCATCAGCGGCATAAACATCTTTGTGTACGCCTTCCATATAATTATTGATGACGCGTCTTACTATGGTGTTATTGGAATTTTTAAGCCCAGAGCCATCGTGGCGGCCATTCCAAACTACTGTTGAAATCGCAGACGAAAAGCTGATCATTAATGAGTCTTTGGTAACATTGGCGTTAGAGGTAGTCGTGGTGCCGGTTTTGGAGGCGGTCTCGACGCCGGGAACTTTAAACCCAAAAGCATAGGATTGGCTGCCAAAAACGAGTGACGCTCTAGCACTTGCATCGTGTAAAATATCCCAGATCATGTACGCCACTTGATTGTCAACTGCACGCTTACCTTCACTATCAGTCCATTTTTCTATTACTTCACCTGAACTATTCTTTATCTCCAACACGTACGTGATATCCTTATAGGTACCGCCGCGCGCGATCGAAGCATACGCATTTGCATGTTCAGTCAAGCGGATGTTACACCCGGAACCAATAGCAATAGATAGGCCGTAGCCGGACCTGTCTTCGCAGTAGGATTTATCACCCAGTGCATGAGCTATCTCCAAAGAATTGTCGATGCCGTTGATGTAAAGGGCCTTGACGGCCGGGATATTGAGTGAGTTGGAAAGAGCCTGGCGAATGGTAATATTCCCGTAAAACCTGCCGGTGTAATTTCGAAGACGACAGCCACTAGTATTGCCAGCACAATATATGCTATCGATGTTTTCGTCTTTGAGAACAGTCCCGGGGCCGTAATTAATGCCTTCACGTTGGGTAAAAAGCGGGGTGTAGTCAAGAATTGGCTTAATAGTGGAACCTGGCTCAAGCAAAGCGTTAGCGGCATTATAATAACCGTACTCAACGTTGTTAAAATCTACCGATCCAACCATTGCAATCACTTGCGAGGTCTCCACGTCTAGTGAGGCTAGTGCGATGTTGTCGGAGTTGTTGTCGTAGAAAATGCTGGCCCCAGCGGCGACAGCGGCTTCGGCGACTTGTTGGGCACGGTAGTCAAGGGTAGTGGTAATTGTCCAGCCACCAGCACGCATTGTCTGAATTCCGTATTTATCCTCGAGCTGAGACTTAACTTCCAAGACAAAGTGAGGCGCTAAAATACCCGCATATTGGCTAGCTTCCGGTTGAATTGTATCCAATATTGCGACTTCTTTGGCCGCTGCCGCTTCTTCTTCGGAAATATAACCCATCGAGACCATATCGTCCAAAACTTTGTGTTGCCGAGCTATTAGCATTTCGTTACCGTATACATTATATGGATTCAAAACGCCTGGATTATTTGGGATTGCAGCAAGGAGTGCTGATTCGGCTAAAGTTAAATCTTTGGCGGATTTGCCAAAGTAAGTTTTGGCGGCAGACTCAACCCCGTTACGACGACCGCCGTAGGGTGACTGGTTGAGATACATGGTGATAATTTGGTCCTTGGAATACATACGCTCTAGTTCGATCGAGAGAATTAATTCCTTGATTTTACGCGAAAGCCCACCACGGTTTTCGCTTTGCGCTTCGTCCGAAAAATATACTTGCTTGATTAGCTGTTGAGTTAGGGTAGAGCCGCCTTGAACCCCGTGCCCAGTGAGAGTCGATAAGGTCGCGCGGATTAGTGCTGAAAAGTCTACACCGATATGGTTGTAGAAATTCTTGTCCTCGATTGCGACGGTCGCCTGATACATGTACGGGGAAATATCATCTTTGTCTACAACTAGCCGGTAGTCTTCGGTACCAGTATCACGCCACAAAACCACCCCGTTACGGTCTAGGTATGTATTAACGGTTTCGGAGATAGACATCTCATCAAGACGGATTTGATCAAGATCCTTTTTATAATAAAGGAAGAGCCCGCCAATAAAAATAATACCTATAAGTATACAAGCTGCAAAGAATTTGAGAATCGCTTTTTGACCACGCCAAGAAAACCACCACTTAAAAACACGTTTGGGGTGGAGACGCGCAAAGAAACGTTTGACTGGCTCTTTGGGGAGTTTGGCTAATTCTTCGGCCCGCTGGCGAGCATTAGCCTCTTTTTTGGCTCGATGTTTGTAGGCCAAACTGGAGTAGAGCCTCATGTTTTTCGCAGTCTTTGACGAGGATTTCGCAGTTTTTTTCGAGGATTTGGCCGTTTCAGACTTTTTTGACGGCAAAATCACTTCGGATTTTTTCTTTTTCATAGAAACTATTATAGCATTTATGTTTTAGAAATGAAAATATCGTTGGTTTATAAATTAAATTAAGATTAAATACATCAGGATACCCGGTGAGGGCACCAGTAGCGAAGTTATTGGTCATACTATTCCCCAGGCGTCCAAACGATCGTCTTGGTAATACGCTGGGGTTGTTTATAGCCCCAGAAGAGAGGACTAATTTGTGCTACTAGTGCCTTCACCTATTTTTAATACATAGCCTATCTTTTATCAGTATAGCATCGACGCCGCAGATGGTCAATTTGTTTTTTTGTTTATTGTTGTAAATTTTACAACAAAAGCGGAATGTAATTATATGTTACAATGTATTTATATGCGGCGTTTTAAGTTCAGATCGGTGGTCCAGTTGGCCAACATGAAGCTGTCGGTAAAGTCGGCGGCTGTGGTGCTTGCATCATCAACGCTTATTTCGGCGTTGCTTGGTTTGTTTCGGGATCGCTTACTAAACTCTTACTATCTCGGCACTTATCCAACTGGTATTGATGCCTATACAGCGGCCTTTACAATTCCTGATTTTATGTTTTTTATCTTGACTTCCGGCGCACTTGCGGTCTCGTTTATACCAGTTTTTAATCAGAGGCTAGCAACAGGTAACAAAAAATCCGCCTGGGAACTATCGTCAAGTTTGCTGAATCTTTTTGCAATCTTGACGCTAATTACCAGTGCACTGATTATGATTTTTGCTGACCCATTAATACGTTATATCGTAAGCCCCGGCCTTGACGAAAGTGGAATGATACTTGCGATTAATATGACGCGCGTAATTGCAATAAACCCGTTCCTCTTTAGTATCGCGACAGTCTTAACTTCTGTTCAACAAGCAGTTGGGCGCTTTGTATTTTATGCCTTTGCCCCGGCTATTTATAACATAGGGATTATTATTGGGATTACTTGGTTTACGGGTGGGATAAATCTATTTGGTGTGCAAATTTTTGAAGGGGGAATTATGGGTGTGGCGCTGGGTGTGATTTTGGGCGCCGTAATGCAGCTTATTGTAGCCCTAATTGGTTTATTTGGTCTTGGAATGGACTATGAATTTAAGATTTACTGGCGCAACCAGGGCTTCCGGTCAATCTTGAAGTTGCTACCCGCTCGCTCACTCGACCAGGGGATTGACTATATTAACGGCATCGTAAATACTAACCTGTCGTCACGGATGGGAGCCGGTGCGGTCAGGTCGTTCAATCAGGCAACCTCCTTGCACCAGATGCCGATAAATTTGATTGGCGTGGCAATTTCGACCGCTTTCTTCCCGAAGCTAACCGAACAGCTTGGTGGTGGTGATAAAAAAGAGTTTTACGATACCTTCAGGACAGCACTTCGAACGATTATTTGGATTGCATTGCCGGTATCTATAATTACATTTTTTACGCGAGGGTATGTGGTGAGCTTCATTTCGAATATCGGCAATAATGATAGCAACTGGACTATAGCTTCGATTCTCGGGACGCTCGTAATTGCGATTTTTGCGAGGTCAGTATTTCATATCGCCTCAAGAGGGTTTTACGCATTCCAGGACACCAAGACGCCCTTTGTAGTGTCGATTGTGGCGATTGGCTTTACCATCGTGTTATCAATTTGGTTTTATTTACTAGGCTGGGGAGTAGAGGGGCTCGGTGCGGCACAATCAATCGGGGCAATCGCTGAGATTATTATATTATTATTTATTTTGCAAAAAAGATCGCACGGCGAACTTATCGACCGAGCCTTTTTGAGGGCTTCTCTTAGGATGTTATTCGCCACAATTATAACTGGGTGCGTGGCCTTTTCGATGACGAAATTCGTACCTTTGATGTCTACTGATACGTCGCTTGTTATCACCATTCCAAAATTCTTGCTGATTGCTGCGATTTCATCATTCGCTTATTTGGCTGCAAGTTATTTTCTTGACCTAAAGGAAGCTAAACCTATCCTAAGGTACATAAAAAAGATTTTATTTAGGAACGTAAAGTAGTAAGAGTGGGTTCCGCCCGAAGATCTTTTTTGTGTTATAATACTTGCATGGATATCAAACGCGAGGATATTATTCATCTGGCAGAATTGTCGAATTTTTCGCTTTCAGAAAAAGAAATCGATTCACTGGGCGACGATTTGCAAAAAATCATTCAGTACATTTCGCAGCTTGATGCGTTGAACACCGAAAACATAGAACCAACCTATCAAGTATTTGAAATGCATAACGTCTGGCGAGAGGATGAAATAAAAGAACAAGAAGCGAATCGAGAGCAACTACTCGCACTCACCAAAGAAGCAAAAGATGACCAAATTAAGGTTCCAAAGGTACTATAAATGAAAATAGCAAACAAGACCGTATCAGCAGAAAGATTAGTAAGGGATGCGCTGGAGAAAGCGAAACATTTTGCGGACTATCATATTTTTACATACATAAATGAAGAAAATGCAATTAATAAAGCCCGTGAGATTGATCGTAAAATCGCGAATGGCGAGAAGGTCGGGCGGTTAGCAGGAGTGCCTTATGCTTTGAAAGATAATTTCTTGAGTACCGAGGGACAAACTACGGCCTCGGCACACATTCTAGAAGGGTTTGATTCACCGATTACTGCCACTTCTGTAAAAAAACTAGAAGACGAGGGCGCGATTATGATTGGTCGCACTAACCTTGACGCCTTCGCGCATGGGTCATCAACAGAAAACTCCTATTTTGGACCCACCCTAAACGCTTTTGACAAAGAGCGAGTGGCTGGCGGATCTTCGGGAGGTTCGGCGGTAGCAGTCGCACTGGACATTGTTGAGTTTGCAACCGGAACAGATACTGGTGGTTCAATTAGACAGCCAGCATCGTTTAACGGGATCTACGGTCTGAAGCCGACCTACGGATGTATTTCGCGCTATGGCGTGGTAGCAATGGCTTCGTCGACCGACTGTATTGGATTTTTTACTAAAACGCCAGACGATATGAACCTTCTGATGGAAGTGGCTTCGGGACAAGATCCGAAAGATTTAACGACTTTACCAGACTATTATAACGAAAGTAAAATAACTAGAGCTAAAAAAATTGGAATTATCAAAGAGTTCGATAATGAATCGGTAGATCCGGAAATTCGGAAGGCGTTGAAGCATAAGGTTGAATTATTGAAATCGGAAGGCCATGAAATCGTTGAACTAAAAATGCCGAGTCTTCGATACGCACTTGCGGCATATTATATCATCGTGCCAGCTGAGGTGGCTTCCAATTTATCCCGATACGATGGAGTGCGCTACGGTTTTCGTTCAGAGAAGTCTGAAACTTTAGATGAGTTATATGACAACACGCGTAGCGAAGGATTTATGCCGGAAAATAAACGCAGAATCATGATCGGAAACTTCGTATTGTCGTCGGGTTTTTACGATGCGTATTTTCTAAAAGCAGCTAAGGCACGTACTATTATTATTGATGAATATGATAAGGCTTTTTCGCAGGTAGATTATATCCTGACGCCAGTTTCGCCAAACCCTGCATTTAAGCTAGGTGAGAAAATCGGAGATCCGGTTGCAATGTACCTAGAGGACATGATGAGCGTATCGCTAAATCTTGCTGGGGTGCCCGGATTAGCTATACCGGCCGGCAAAACTAGTGCTGGACTTCCTATTGGTTTACAAATAGTTGGGCCAAGGCGAAGTGACAAGGGACTGATTGAATTCAGCAAGGAGTTGATAGAGGATGACTAATTCTTATATTATATCACAGATATTCATAAAAGTCAAGAGGGGGCAGTAATGGATGGTGGTGTAGTAACTTTTATAGTGGCAGTGCTGATTGTAGCAGTTTTGGTATTTGTCTCAATTCTATTAACGGGTAAGCGCGGTTATCGCTTTAATGTCACTACATATCAAACTAAATTTTTGGAAATAGAAAATAAGCTCCGACAGGACAATCCGGCCAGTTTCATTTCTACCGTCATTGAGGCAGATAAGCTCCTTGATAAAGCGATGGTAGAGATGGGGGTTTCTGGAAAAACTATGGGGGATCGGCTTAAGAAAATTGGCGGAAGATTCACGAATTTAAATGGCGTTTGGCGGGCACATAAACTGCGAAACATGATTGCGCATGAATCCGATACAGAAGTAAGTTACAAGCAAGCCACAAACGCCCTGGCCATCTACAAACAAGCACTAAAGGATTTAGGAGCGATATAATGAAATACATACCTACAATTGGCATTGAGTGCCACGTACAATTATCCACTAAAACAAAATTATTCTCTGAAGTTGATAATGATGCGAGGGGGAAGGAACCTAATTCTTGCGTATCGCCAGTAGACTATGCTTTGCCCGGAATGTTGCCTCGTCTAAATGGGGAAGCAATAAAATATGCGGTCCGAGCAGGTAGGGCGATGAATTGTGAAATTAATTTAGAGTCCAGCTTTGACCGCAAACATTATTTCTATCCAGATTCACCTAAGGGGTATCAAATTACACAGTTTTACCAACCAATTATTGGAGCCGGCTATGTTGAATTACCGTCGGGGGTTCGGATTCGAATCGAACACGCACACCTTGAGGGTGATGCTGGAAAATTAACCCATTTTGATACTTATTCCTTGGTCGATCTGAATCGAGTGGATACACCCCTAATCGAGATTGTTTCACGACCAGACATTCATTCGGCCAAAGAAGCACACGATTACTGTAAGGAACTTTGGCGACTAATGCGTTTTGCAGGCGTGACATACGGCGACCTTTATAATGGCAATATGCGTTTTGATGTGAATGTTTCGTTGGCACCCGAAGGCTCAAAGAAGCTAGGCACCAGGGCGGAAGTTAAAAACCTAAATTCTTTCCGTTCGGTAGAAAGAGCAGTAGAATACGAAATTAGTCGTCAGGCTAAGATTTTGGATTCTGGCGAAAAGGTTATCCAGGAAACACGTGGCTGGAATGATGCGACCGGCAAAACGACTGGTCAAAGATCCAAAGAAGAGGCCAAAGATTACCGATACATGCCGGAGCCAGATATCCCGCCAATTCGTTTGTCTCCTGATTTTATCGCGGGAGAGATTGCAGGACTACCACTGATGCCGGCCGATTATCGGAAAAAGTTTGATGGTGTCGTAGCTAGTGATACTTTAGAGGTCTTGCTAGACTATCCAGAATTAATGCAAAGGCTTAATGATATCAGTGAAAAATACGTAAAAGCCATATCCAATCTATTTGCATCAGTATTGCTAGCTGAAGAGAAATCGGCAGAGTATCTGAACGATTTACCGTCGGCAAAGAGTTTGATGGAGCTAGCCGAGATGAATATGGCGGGGGAGTTATCCTCTACCGCCACGAAGGAAGTTTTCTTGCGACTATTTGACCCCCAAATGCGGGGACGAGAGCCTAAAACAATTGCGAAAGAACTGGGTTTAATCCAGGAAAATGATATGGGCGCACTCGAAGCCATAGTTGATACAGTACTAGCTAGGCCCGAGACGAAGAAAGCTCAGCAGGATTTCAAAAACGGAGAGGAAAAAGTTATCGGGTTCCTTGTCGGTCAGGTGATGAAAGAATCAAAAGGAAAAGCCAACCCTTCGTCTGCCCAAAAAATAATCCGAGAAAAGCTAAAATAGTCTTGACATCTTAGGAACAGAGGAATATAATTGGCGTTACACACAGATTGGGAATCGGCTCCAGACTGGCAAAATGTGGTCGAGCTTTCTGGCCCCCACAAGGTCTGAGGGAGATCTAGGTTTCCAAGAGTGTCGTACGTTAAAGTACTGGGGTTTGTATCAGTCATGACGAACGCGCGAAGAACTGCGAACGGGGCTGATTACAAAAATCTTACCCAAAGAAAGGAGGGTGGCTCTAGGATGTTGATACGCTTCTTGTATTTTCTCATTAACGTAGACTGCAACCATCTGGTCACGCGAACGGAAAATTCTGCTGCGGATGCGGCCCGAGTTCCCGCGGAGATTCCGCGGTTGCCGTCTCCTAACGGAGTATGTTTCTTCTATCGAGAGATGTTACCTGACTAGCTGTTGGCGCACGTAGGCGTGCCTAAGAAAGCAGCAGTCGTAGGTCAAGCCTATGTGCGCCTAGTGGCTCAGCCACCTTTACGCAGGACCACCTGCCGTTTCGGTCGTTCGCGTCAATAATTCGCGAATCTATCCAAATCTGTCTCTCCTGTGGGTTAACAGCAAATTAGCAGCATAGCAGCAGCAACATCGCGTCACAATTCAATATCGCATGCCACAGAACACCATACGAAGAAGTAAGTAAGGTAAGAATACGTCCAGTACCAGGGGAAACCCTGCCTCACCCCCCACACTTTTAGTGTGGGGGTATTTCTTTATTGAAAAATGCCCCCTCTTAAGAGGGGGCATTTTT
>CAMVFY010000001.1 GCA_947166895.1 uncultured Candidatus Saccharibacteria bacterium | reverse complement strand
GTATTTGCGATAGTAGCCGTAATAATATGGTTGGTGCTTCGAGCAAAATCTCGCAAAGGTAATCGCGCCGCATAAAACTTACTACTGATATTTCTTAAATAGCTCCGAAAGTCTTCCTTCAAACCCATGCAAATACCGCTCTGTCGTTGCGATAGACTCATGCCCCATCATTTCCTTTATCTCTGACATCGAAGCTCCGCGAATCTGTAGATTCGTCGCAAACGAATGTCTTAAAGCATGAGGGTAAAATCCCTTGTATCCAGCCGCATCAAATACCTTCCCCATCCTATTTCGCACCGTATTAACAGTTGGCGGTCGCCCATCGATCGATCTTGCTCCCCACAGATAATCACAAGCTCCAACCTCCTCCACGAATTTTCGCAATAGCACTAGCGTCTTTTCACTAATGTATACTTCCCTGAGCTTCTGCCCTTTACCAACAAATCTTATTCTGTAACTATCAAAATCTCCCATTCTCAACCTCGTAAGCTCAGCTATCCTCATGCCGGTCTCAAACATAATCCGTATCATCAACCCAGTTTCGTCGTCCGCCAACGCAATTGCTTTTTCCACCTCAAACGTACTGTAAAATTTTCTCTGAACTTTTTGCGCCTTTTTCTTTTTCACTATGTTTATTTTAAGCGGCACCTTCACACCAATCTCTTTGTGATATTTTACCATCGCAAATACCGTAGCACTATAAGTGTTGATCGAACTTACTCCAACTTTACGCTCCACTGCTTTCATCACCCATTCGTCAAATACTTCATTCGTAAATTGCCGCAAATCTCGTATCCCAACTGTCATCACAAAATTTTCGAGAATATACCTTTTATTCAAAATTGTTACTGGAGACATCCCCCTTATCTCTTTGCAATAACCTAAATATTCATCAATTTGTTTATTAATTTTTTTCATTAAAATAGGTTCCTTTCTTGGAACCTATCATATCTTATCTTTATCTAAGCTCTAAGCGCCCGCTCAACCACCCTTTTAATTCATCATAACTATTATATGCCCCGGCATCCTCATCGCTATCCGCCCGGAGCCAACTTACTACCATACCTTTCGCCACCACCGCCACCGAAGGATAATACTTTACCGACTCATATAATGACGTTTTTTTAATTTCCTCAAACATCATCCGATAAATACGGATCCCCGTCTCCTTTGCGTATTCGGTCACAAATCCCCTCAGTCTGTCCGCCGTCGTGCAGCCCCCTTGGTCTACAAATACCACAAAAGATTTCTTCGCCACTATTAAATCATCATACGAAGTCGCGCCTATCTCCATAAGCTCGCCGCAATCCACCTCGCAATAATATTCTGCATCCAGCGTCACCTTTGGATCATCAAACCAACCGCTTACCGCGCCCACAAATAGCACCCCACCAATCAATACCACCACCAAGGCTACTACCAGTCCCAACACTCCACCATTTGGATGTTTCACTTCGCTCATCGGCTCGCCTTAGTTAAGCTATCAAAATCAATCTCATGATACGGCACCTTATAAAAATCATACACTGCGGTGCCATCCGCAAGCTCCCGCTTTACTTCTACCTTATTATCCCCATCATAAAACCAATAGCCACCCACATCGTATATTTTCGTCGCATCCCAGCCTAGCGCTACCAACATATTTTTAAGCATCCCAGAGTATCCGCCGCCCCCGCACATCAAGAATATCACCTTATCTTTCGGAAATAATGATTCCAAAATGTCCATTGATTCCTCATAGTTCGCTACATATTTACCGTCAACATTTGTAAATAACGTTTTACCAGTATAAGTATCTCCCACCGCTTCCGGCAAACCCGTCACATTCACAATATATGGCAAAGGTACCACCTCAAAACCATCCACAAACCCCGATAAATACGAATCACCACCTATCGCTTCATAGTTCCCCGGGTCCTTCAGCATCCGCACGTCACGATACACCGCATCTGGTCGATTCAAATAATTATCTATTGTCGCCTCGTTGATGTTTTTGTCTATTCCAAGTTGTCCCCGCTCACCTTCCGCTAACTCCGGTGCCGGTAGCTTAGCTAAACCTCCCTCCGGGAAAGCAAATCTCCCCAAAAGAAACGCCCCAATCATCAGAACCATCACCCCCACTGACAAACTCCAGATATATTTTTTCATATTATCTCCACTTTAGTTATCTATATTATACACCAACCGCCGGCTCATTTGGACAATTCTGTAAAACTCGCGAAATTGCTTCCTTCTCCGCCTCAGTTACCCATAACCCATATTTATATTTCACCGAAACTTGTCTTGCCACATACTGACAACGAAACTTCTTATTCGGCGGTAGCCACGTTGCCGCATCACCATCCGATTTCCCTTGATTCGCTTTGCCATCCACCGCCAGTAAGTTCAAAGGATCCGTTGCGAGCTTGTTCCGCGTTTCGTAATCTTGATACCGCGCCCCCTTCTGCCATGCGTCCGACAAAGCCACTACATGGTCAATCTGAATCTTTGCTACCTCTATCTTATCTTTTAGCACCACATGCTGCCCTGTGTACGGCTCATCAAACTCCCCCGCCACTACCGTGCATCCATCTAGCACCGCCGTGTCCCCCAGCTCCCGCTTCAAAATCCTTTGCCGAAGATTGCACCCATCTACCGTTGGCCAACCACCATAAAACTCTTCCCGCTTATATCCAGTTTTGGGCGCTCGTCCCTTCACTTCTAGCTCTTCAAGTACCTCTACGGCTAGCCTCGCACCCGCCTCGGCCTCCGTCACCGCTTCAGCCGAATAGTCTAGCCCTGCCTCTGCACCAGTATTTTCTACCTTAGTAAAGATTTCCTCATAGCTCGCCGGATTAACAACAAGCCACAATATTACCCCTAACAGTGCCACCCCCATCACTGAAATTCTCCGCACCTTCAGTTTATTTTGAAATCTCACTCTTTTAGTTTAACACGGCAATCATGATATTTAAATATGCCGCAAACGTACACCATAATATGTACGGCACCAAGCACCACGCCGCCGCTTTTTGGTTCCTAAACGCCATCACAATGAGCGCGAGAATCATCGCCCACATTACAATTAGCCACCCAAACGCAAAAAACCTAAACTCCCACTTAAAGAAGAATAATGTCCAGAAGAAATTAAATACAAGTTGTACAAAATAAACTATAAGCTCGGCCTTCCGTAGCATCTTTTCCTTTTTTGTGCGCGGTTTTAACCGATAAATTAGATACGACGCCACCCCCATCAAGATATACAATATAGTCCACGCCACTGGGAATAGCCAAGCTGGCGGCGCTAGTGGTGGCTGATTTAATTCACCAAACGAAGTCATTGCGTCGCCAGTTAAAGCCGATGCTATTAACCCCACCACCACCGGTAAGGCAATCATCCCCGCCGCAATAAAGAAGTTTTTAATTTTCGTTGAAGTCTTTTTCTTTTTTACCATTACGCTTATCCTTTTTATCTTAAGGTAATTATAACAATATTTCCTCAGATTTTGCAATAACCATTAAATGACGAATTTGATATAATATATCTATAATAACAGGTAGAAAGATTGGTTATGAATTTAAAAATCGGAATCGTAGGATTGCCAAACGTCGGCAAATCTACATTATTTAACGCCCTCACAAACGCTGGCGCACTCGCCGCGAATTATCCTTTTGCGACCATCGAACCAAACGTCGGCATCGTACCGGTTCCAGACGAACGCCTAGACGTCCTTGCCAAAATGTACGAAACCGACAAAATCGTCCCAGCTACGGTTGAATTTGTCGACATCGCTGGGCTGGTAGCGGGCGCATCTAAAGGCGAAGGTCTCGGCAATAAATTTCTTGCTCACATCCGCGAATGCCAAGCTATCTGTCACGTTGTCCGCGCTTTCAAGTCAAATGACATCGTTCGCGCCGACAATAAACCCGAAGACGACATCATCAAACAAGCCAAAGATGACATCGATATCATCAATCTCGAACTCCAGCTCGCCGACGAAGAAACCAGAGAAAAAATCGCAGCCAAACGTAAAAAAGACCCAGCCGACGAAAACATCCCTTATCTCACCGACAAACCCGTCATCTACATGTTTAACGTCGACGAAGAAGGTCTCACTGATGAAACTTTGCAATCAAATCTACACAAACTCGTAGCTCCAGCTAATTGTATTTTTGTCAATGCCAAGCTCGAAGAAGAAATGTCCGACATGAACCGCGAGGAACGCAAAGAGTTCTTAAAAAGCTACGGCGTCGAGCATGATGCCCTGGAAGAACTAATTAAGGCAGCCTACGACACCCTCGGCTTACAAAGTTTCCTCACCGCCGGCAAAAAAGAGTGTCGCGCCTGGACCATCAAAAAAGGTGCCACCGCGCCCGAAGCCGCCGGTACCATTCATACTGATTTTCAGCGTGGTTTCATTGCTGCCCAAATTTGCAATTACGATGATCTCAAAGCTCTCGGTTCAGAACAGGCCGTAAAAGCTGCCGGCAAACTCCGCACCGAGGGCAAGACCTACATTATGCAAGATGGCGACGTTGTCGAATTCAAGTTCAACGTCTAGAACCTCGGCCCCACGGCTAAAGCACCCTAGATCTAAAGACTTTCGACCGAAGAAATTTCATCCACGCCAATACTTGCATTGGTCGCCTCAAGCCCCGATGTCTCCAAAGTTACAATACCACCATTCTTGCCAGACTTACCCCATTCTTCCGTACCTTTAGCCAGCAGAAAATACCCATCCTCATAAAAGTCCGCCTTCACGTCGGTAAGCTTAATCGTTGCCGCTGTATTAGTCACGAAAAACATTGGCGTTGTATAATACACGCTCGAATCCGCCAAAATCGCAAAACTACAGTCTTCCGCCGTAAACGTTCCTGTCCCCTCTCCAGCATCCCCCGACATCGACTGGTAAATCATAATCCCTGCATTATCAACCTCATTACGATTACCATTCCCATTAGCCGAAAAATCACAGTCAGAAAGTGTAACCGAATTTTTTCCTTCCACTACCGCAATCTGCGCCCCCTTAGCCACGCCATTTGCAGTGGACACTGTAATCGAACCGGTCGAATAAATCAACGGCGAACCCGCACCTTCAGTATTTAGAGTCATCTTTTTCGCCACGATAGTCCCCTCACCTCTATCGGTCGCAAGCGAAGCGCACGACCCGCCCTTAGTCGCAATCGAAACGTTGTCGGCGTTAATCGTACCAGCATAAGTAGCATGAAGCCCTCTCGAATTGTCCTTCGAAGTCGTAATCTTCGAATTCGAAATCGTCACTTCACCGCCATTGGTTGCCACTACCGCATTTGCTCCCGACACGTCGGTATTAATCCTCGCTCCGTTAATATTAACCGAAGACCCTTCACCAACCACCACAATAGCCGAATTTAACCCATAAAAACTATAATTATCGCCCCTACCCTGAAAATCCGCACTTCCAGACTTATTCACCACAACATTACCATCAATTGTTAACTTTCCACCGTTGATCACCAAAAACACCACTTCATTATCGTTCGCCGACGCATATTCGCCCGCCGACACCGTAGCTTCAACCCCATCTACCACGTAAGCAGCATTATAGGTCAAAGCCTGCCCACCAATCGTCGTTGTTACCGTTCCTGCTACCAACTGCACATCCATCTCCTGCTCCCCCACTTCTTCATCGTCATCCACCACTACCGTACTTCCATTTGGCTCCTCATTTTTTTGCTGCATTACAATCGTCACCACCGCAGCAATTGTCGCTATCAAAACCACCAATGAAACGCTAATTCCGGCAAACAAACCCTTTCGACTTTTCTTCTTTGGTTCCTCCTCGCGAACCCCATTCCGATCCTCGCTTCGAATCTCCTCAACAGTTTCCTTAATTACTTCTTCCGGAGTTTTCTCCGGCTGTTTAACATTATCTCCCTTTTCCATAAGCTTTATTATACACGAAAATCTTGAAAAAATCTAAAATCCAAGCGAAAACCAATTTTTTACCGCAAAATCATCCCCAACTACTTCCGCCACCGCAAGAAGTGGATTCAGTTCACTAAATTGTTTATTGTATTTCAAAAACACATTCGCAGCAAACCCCATTTGTTGACGCTTTGTTTCCGTAATCGCCATCAATCCGCCACCATTATGACGATATTTTACTTCCGTAAAATAAATCTTATCATTTTTAACGGAAATAATGTCGATCTCGCAACCCCGTGTCTTAAAATTTCGCGACACAATCCGATGCCCCAATGATATCAAATATTCTGCCACCGCATCTTCACCCTGCTTACCAACCAAAGTCGTATTTTTCTTCATGTCTGTCGGCCTAGTAAATCCCACCATACTTTTAATCGGCTCAAAACTCTTCCGATGTTCCTCGCAAATCCCAAATTCAGAAATCGCTGCTAGATGCTTTGCCGTACCATAACCTACATTCTTCTCAAAACCATAGTTCGGGAATCGGCTCGCAAGCTCCACCATATAATGATCCCGTGCCACCTTCGCCACAATCGAAGCCGCTGACACCTCGCGAATCAAATTATCTCCCTTCACCACTGTCGATACATATCCTTCAAGCGCCGTTTGCTTCAAAAAATTTACTTTTCCATCAATTACTATCTGTAAAAATTCCCTGTGAAGTCCCTGAACTGACTTCACAGCTCGTCTCGTCGCCAGTCGCAAAGCCTCCGAAATCCCCACTGCATCCAGCTCTTCCGCCATCACGAAGCCAAGCCCCGCTACCGCTTCATGTAAAATTATTTCATTTAAAGCTTCGCGTTTCTTTGCCGACAATTTTTTTGAATCTTTTAGCTCCAAAACCCATTCCGGTTTTTCGTCTGGGAGAATTACTGCCCCCACAACAAGCGGACCCGCTAGGGGTCCGCGTCCAACTTCGTCTATTCCGAGAATCGCCATTAGGCTTCTTTAGTTTCTTCAGCCGGAGCTGCTTCCTCAACCGAAACTTTCTCCTCAGTCTTAGCCTCAGCCTCAGCAATTGGTGCTACATCGTCAACTGGTTCTTCCTCAACTGTCACGTCATTCACTGCTGCACGGTCAAAATCTTTACCGGCAAGCCTTGCTGATTTACCAGAACGCTCACGAAGATACGAAAGATTATTACGGCGTACCTTTGAACGCTTGGTAATCTCGATTTTTTCTACTAGTGGCGAGTGGATCAAATAAGACTTCTCTACGCCCACCCCTGAAGTTACCTTGCGCACTACAATCCGAGCCGTATGAGACTCTTTACGATCGACTCGAATCACCACGCCTTCAAAAGTCTGCAAACGAAACTTACCGCCTTCTTTAATTTTCTGGGTTACACGCACGGTATCACCAGAACGCACATCAACAACGGCTTTCTTTTTTTGTGCATCACCAATCTGTTTTAGAATCGAAAAACTCATATTTTACCTTTTATATTATACGATTGAAGATAATATTATCATACTTTACTTATTTTTTCAAGGCCATTTTTATCCGTTCTTCCACCGAAAGAGACGAATCAACTCTCTCCAACGCCGCTGTCGCCTCTTTCAGAGGGAAACCCAGCGCAATTAGCGCATCTAGGGCCTCGTCGGGCTCGTTAGTAGCCTTCGCAAATTTTGCTTCCGTTGCACCATAATGGCTCGGTATCCCAACCTTATCACGAAGATCCACAATTACCCTTTCCGCCGATTTCTTGCCTACTCCTGAAGCCTTGGCAATAAATGCAGCATCCGCATTCGCAATCGCATTTCTCACCTCTTCCACCTCAGCTAAAGACAAAATTGCAATCCCAGCTTTCGGGCCGATCCCCTGCACCGAAATCAAAAGTTCAAATATCTTCTTCGCCGTGAGTGATGAAAAGCCATAAAGTTCCTCCGCATTTTCCCGCACCTGGTGATAGGTATAAAATTTTCTTTCTTCATCAAGATTCACCGCCTCAAAATCCGGTGTCGGCACTGTAATCTCATAGCCAACTCCATTCACATCAACAATTAGGGAATTACCAAACTTTTCCTCAACTTTACCTCTCACATGTGCAATCATAATACTAATTGTATCATATAAAATATGAGATTTTCATTTCGAGGACCATAAGCTCGGGCGAGCGCCCTTGAGCGTGTCCGAGAAAGAAAATCTCATATTTTAACGACGCGAATTTGAAAAACTATATTCTTGATTTTGACCATGCTCATAAAGAAAACTGCAAGTAATCGCCACCGCCAGCGCATCCGCCGCATCATCCGGCTTTGGCTTGCACTCAAGCCCCAAATGCACTCGCACCATTTCCTCAATCTGAGTTTTAGTCGCCGCACCATAACCAGTCAAACTCTTTTTGATTTCGTTCGGAGTATATTCATAAACCGGTAACCCATGCTGCTCAGCAACAAGTAGCACAATCCCCCTCGCCTCAGCCACCGCAATTCCAGTCGTAATGTTTTTTGCAAAAAACAACTTTTCTACGGCTACCATCTCTGGTTTCGTCTCCTCAAATACTTCCGACAAGGAATCGTATAGTTCTTTCAACCGAGCCGGCAAAGGCGCATCCACCATCGTTGTAACTGCACCAAAATCTAGCGCCCGCGCCCGCGACGTCGTTTCAATCAACCCAAACCCACAGATTCCAATCCCCGGATCAATTCCAAGAATCCTCATTTTACATACCTAATTAAAGTTTCGCGCAAATCTTTCACCGGCACCACAAATTTATCCCGAATCGTCACCGGACCAATCGCATGCTTAAATCCAAGTTTTTTCGCTTCGGCTATTCTCTGATCCGCCCGAAACGCCGACCGAATTTCACCACCAAGCCCCACTTCACCAAATACTACATATTCCTCACTCAACTTCCTCCCCGCTACCGCCGAAGCGATTGCCATACAGATCGCCAAATCTGCCGCCGAATCATTAAGCTTCATCCCGCCAACCACATTTACGAATATATCTTTATCTGATAATTTCAATTTTGTCCGCCGCTCAAGTACCGCAATCAGCAAATTTAGCCGGTTCAAATCAAATCCACTCGCTGTTCTTTTTGGGTAACCATAATTTGACGTAGTCGCAAGCGCCTGTATTTCCACCAAGATCGGCCGATTCCCTTCCAAAGTTGCAAGAATAATTGAACCATCCGTATTAGTCCTTTCGGCAAGCAAAGCTGCCGACGGATTTTGTACTTCTTTTAATCCTTCTGGTGCCATTTCAAAAATTGCTACCTCGTTCGTCGATCCAAACCGGTTTTTTACCGCCCGCACTGTTTTAAACCCACCGTATCTATCCCCCTCAAAATTCAGCACCACATCCACCAAATGCTCCAAAACTTTCGGCCCCGCCAAGGTTCCCTCTTTCGTCACATGCCCCACAATCACTACCGCTGTATCAGTCGCCTTTGCTGCTCGAATAATCAAATTACCACAATTTGTTACTTGCGATACCGTGCCCGGCGCCGACGATATTTCATCCATCGCAAGTGTCTGAATCGAATCCACAATCACGAGGTCAAACTCACCCGCCTCAATTGTTTTAGCAATATCATTTCCCGATGTTGACGCCGCAAAACTCAAATTGTCTGAACCCGCACCAAGCCGCACCGCCCGAAGCTTCACTTGCCCTGCCGACTCTTCGCCCGATATGTATAAAACTTTTCGAGTCTTTGCTACTTCCGCACAAATCTGCATAAGTAGCGTCGACTTCCCAATCCCCGGCTGCCCAGCCAGCAAAGAGACCGAACCGAGCAGTATCCCACCACCCAGCACAGTATTTAAATCCTTAAACTCCGTCACCAACCTTGCTTTTGCATCAGACGGCGTGATTGACGATAATTTTACAAAATCTAACTTTTTACCAGAAAGTTGCCCTTTCGCCAAAGTCGTCTTTTTGTCACCGACTTCATCAACAATCTGTTCAATCAGAGAGTTCCAGGCCCGACAATTCGTGCACTGTCCTACCCATTTAGCATAGGAAGCCCCGCATTGCTGACAAACAAACTGACTCCGTTTTTTCATACCCCCATTATAACATGCCCTATAATCTCGGCGATAGTTCTTGGATATAGACTGTCTCTAACTTCCCCGAAGCAGAAGCCTCAGCTCGTTGTGAACCCCAAATATAAAGGGAAGAGTCATAATCAACGATTTCAGCTGGAATTACTGAATAAGCTCCTACTCCAGCACCATAAGTACGATTAGCTGTAAGCGAACCAGTGATTACTGCACCATTGATTTTAAGTTGGTTAGATCTAGCACTGTCATCAACCCCACCAGCATTGCTGCAAGTATTTACGTTGCCTGCTACTGTGTTATTTTGTATTTTGTCAGCAATTAGTACTGCATCAATTCTATTAACGTTACAATTGATATTGATATTGTCTGCCCTAATAATTAGTTTTGGTATATCCGTAAAGTTATTGTAAAGTTCTGCATACTGGATATTGGAATCAATGGTAAATGTTTTACCACTAGCATCAATCACGTAAGTTTGGTTTTGACCAGCTGGGATGATAGTAGAGCCAAGTTCTGAGACTAGTTGACTGAGTCTTGTATAGGTATTTCTATATTTAAAGGTTCCGTCTTCAGTCATGAAGCGAGCAATTAGGGCGTCACGGTCTACGGGCTCCGCCATCTTAGCCCCTGAACCACCGACAACGCTGGCAGATATACCCGGAAGCGATCCCTGCGTTACACATCTTATATTCGGAAAAGTCAACGGACCAAGCACACAAACACCAGAGCTACTAGAAGAAATACTATTTTTACTTCCCCCTAAGCCTTGCGCCCAGGTCCTTGCGGTATCGCCAGAAAATCCCGTCGCTGCACCACTTGCCAACCCCGCCACTTGACCATTAGCAATAATACTGGTTTCCACCCAAGAGCCAAAGGTCGTCAAATTCTTCCCGTCCTTAGCTGTACTTCTAGATAAATCATAAAAACCCTTCGTTATACGCTTTTCAGCCGAAATCGTGTATACTTTACCAGCAGTGTATAAACCATTTCCCCATACCTGAAAAGCTGGCTTTTTGGCAATCACCCTACAACTCGGAGCCGAAACATACCAGCTATTGCTACCAGCAGCGTTCATATCCGTATCAGAACTCACCGTGTATGGATAAACCGCCGCCACAACACAATAATACTTACCGGCCGAAGCATCAAAGGCGTTATACGTCGAACTCATAAGAGAAGTTAACGAGCTCGATGCCGCTTCAGTTTTCTCCGAAGAGTTTAATTTCAAAACACCGCTCGAATTCAAAGCGAGTCCATCCCGACTATCTATCTCCGTACAATCCTCCGCCCCACTAACTGCACCACAAATGTCATAACTTTTTCCGCTCCCAATACCTTCTTTCGCACTGCCGCTACCGCTAGACGAAACATACGCCGCAAACACTACTTTTGCATTTTCTACATGCGTAGCGTAGGTCCCTCGTGTCACATTATTGGTTCTAGTTAGCGTCTGAACATTAGAAGAGCTAATCGTAGCCGTTTCACCAGAATACACAGGCCCGTCTTTCAGCGTAATTGTAGTCACATTGTAAAAGTTAAATGGCACTAATACATCTGCATGATCAGTAACAGTTCCACCATTACTGTGAGCGATATAATCATTTGAGTGAGTACAATTACTATGCGAATAAGTACAACTATAGCAACATGTATCACACGACTCATTTCCGTCTTCATCCGTAGAACAATTACAAGAATACGAACCACAGTTGCTACAGCTTGATGACTCGTAATAGTCACACGCCCAGCTGTGTTTTCCCTCATTGGTAACATTTGCGTAGGCCAACTTGCCAGTCGAAGTTTCTACCAAAGTTTTGCCGGCCTTATTCTTACCGGTACCATATTCGACGTTATAACTCGTATCTTCTAAGGATTTAGTCGCTGAGTCACCGTAGCTATAACTTCCCCCATTTGGAGACGGGTTTCTAAGGTTCGTAGATGTAACCTTAAATTGATTAGACCATGGCGCAAAGCTCGAAAGTGCCACATTCGTGTTTGCGGTAGTTCCTCCCGCACTTAGCGACGAGTCGTGTGCTCCGTGAACCATTGTAGCATCCGTAAAAGCCACCTTTTGTGCGCCCGGATAATAACAGTGAATCCACTGTGTGTTATCAGTTGGCTTAGCATATACGCTGTCCTCATAGCTGGTACCAAGTGTCGCATTTCTCACCTTTGACACCACCGAAGTGTTACCAGACGTTTTGCTAGATGCCGTGTAGCTAGCCGGTGTCCACAAACCACATGTGGACGGAGGGGGCGTAACGCCACCACCACCGCCACCGTCTGGAGGAGTATCATTCTTCTTAACTTCATAAACCGCACAAACTGCAGTCATCTCTCTATTTGCATTTTCGGTCTTCTTATTATTGATCGACAATTTTTCACAAAAAGTGTAAGTCCCAGCTTTAGTAAAGACTAAATCATAAACATCCCTAGAAATATAAGTATCATTACCATCCACAAATGGTTGCTTGTTTGCCGGAGCTTGATAAAGAGACTCAAGAAAATCAACATTCAAAGGCGTAGAACCACTGTATATCGCTGGCTGATTAGTTTTTGTTGCACTCACTCCGTCGCTAGGAAATTCCTTTACCACATTCCACGCCGTATTCTCTTTATCTTTAAACGACGCATATATGTTGTGGCTAAACCTTAAACCGCCTTCCACCTTAACCTCATTAGAACCTTCAGGAATCACGACCACCCGTTTAGTGAGTGTCACCTTACGGGGCGTTTCATCCGACGTCCCCACAAAATTTGTACTCTTCCATTCAATCCCGTTCGAAATACTTGAACGCGCAAAGTATTCCGAATCCATTGACCCCCAGTAGCAAAACGCATACAAATCACTGGGGAAATCACTTCCGGTATATTCCGAACCATTTTTGTATTTATAAGCCTTCAACCAATCAGCCCAAACTCCACTATCCCCACTATGATTCGTCCCAGATTCAACCTTACTTGCGTAATATATTTCAGCACCATTCTTATACAAAGATTGGCTCACCCCAGAAGGCGGTACAGTTAAGTTACCGCTTCCATACTGATAGCTAGTCGTAAAAATATGACCATAACTCCCAGACGACGTAGAGTAAGTATAAGTATCCGTCGCTTTTCCACCATAGCCATTCAAATACATAAAGTTCCCAAAATAACTCCAGCCGCTGTTACTCAGCGCCCTAGCATTCTGACCAAAATGCCAAAAACCACCACCATCTTCCGTATGCTCAGAACAGGTTTGCGGAATATAAATACCCTGAGAAGATTGAGGCCAATCATTGGCAGTCATATCCGGCCGAAAAGTCATGTCTGATACATTTCCTGTGCTTGCGTAAAATACCCATGAGTAACCCTGGCACTCAGCGGCATAAGTCGAAAATAGTCGGTCATTACAGTTAACTCCACTGCCACCTCCGCCCCACTTGTTCAAAACGTTGCCAGTAAGTACCTCCGCCCCATTTTCGGCAAAAACTTCCTTTCCTGCAGCAAAACTTATACCTAAAGCCAAAAAAATCATCAAAATAGCGACAAGCTTTATCTGCCAATTATTCTTCGACTGGCAAACCCGCATCATTAACCTCCTTTACCGTACTAAGTTTGATTATTTCTCCGTTATAATAATCATACATCTCATCATTAACACCTTTGTATAAATCCCGAACAACTACATAATAGTCAATCATCTGATTCGCATTATCAGTCTTTACATACTCCCCAGCTCTTCCCATCACATCAAGCGCAGCATTTAAGTCATTGCCCTGATCTCGCAAAAATCGAGCGTAATAACATGCTATCGAAAACTTATACCAGTCGTCACCCTGAGACATTTGCTGCTCATAGTCGGCCACCGCTTCATCATAATAGTAGTCTGGATCATTGTCGTAGCGTTCATTTATTCCAAAAGCCACCGAAAAAGCGTCATTTTGTGTCACAGCGTTTTCCGGCAAATCAGATTCTTTATCTTCCGAATTACCATTTAAAACAAAGCTAAGCGTCACCGCAATACCCAAGCCAACAATCACCACCATTAACGTAACAAAAATGCCAATGAGCAACCTGTCAGAACGTTTCCTGCTACCAAAAGATACGCCTTCATCATTTTTCATACTCCCATTATAGCATAAGAAAAATAAAATCTAATTATTATTTAACATAATTTATAATCTTGGAGACAATTCGCGTAAATAGATTACATCTAACTTCCCCGAAGCAGAAGCCTCAGCTCGTTGTGAACCCCAAATATAAAGGGAAGAGTCATAATCAACGATTTCAGCTGGAATTACTGAATAAGCTCCTACTCCAGCACCATAAGTACGATTAGCTGTAAGCGAACCAGTGATTACTGCACCATTGATTTTAAGTTGGTTAGATCTAGCACTGTCATCAACCCCACCAGCATTGCTGCAAGTATTTACGTTGCCTGCTACTGTGTTATTTTGTATTTTGTCAGCAATTAGTACTGCATCAATTCTATTAACGTTACAATTGATATTGATATTGTCTGCCCTAATAATTAGTTTTGGTATATCCGTAAAGTTATTGTAAAGTTCTGCATACTGGATATTGGAATCAATGGTAAATGTTTTACCACTAGCATCAATCACGTAAGTTTGGTTTTGACCAGCTGGGATGATAGTAGAGCCAAGTTCTGAGACTAGTTGACTGAGTCTTGTATAGGTATTTCTATATTTAAAGGTTCCGTCTTCAGTCATGAAGCGAGCAATTAGGGCGTCACGGTCTACGGGCTTGTTCATCCCTGCCGCCGGACTGCCCAAGCTACCAACGTTCACTCCAGGTAACCCCCCTATTGTAGTAAGACAACCAGCATTTGGCATTGTTAGTGGGCTACGATACGTACAAAATCTTCTAGTACTTCCTTCCCTACTACCGCTCAGTCTCTGAACTCCATTAGTTAGAGTCCTGATAGTATAACCCGGAAATCCCGTTGCCGCTCCACTTGCCAATCCCGCCACTTGCCCATTAGCAATAATGTTAGTTTCTACCCACGAACCAAAAACAGTAGTATTGCTTGATGATCTCGGGGTAAAGCCCACAAAACCATCTATCACCCTCTTCTCAGCCGAAGCAGTAAACACTTTTCCAGCAGTATAAAGCCCATTCCCCCATACTTCGAGGCTTGGTTTTTTTGCGATTACCGCGCAAGAAGGCGCCGACACATACCAATTATTGCTACCACTTGCATCCATATTGGTATCAGTACCACTAGTATACGGATAAACCGCCGCCACCACGCAATAATACTTACCCGCCCGACCATCATAAACATTATAAGAAGAACCCATGAGCGAAGTTAGAGAGTTAGACGCTACTTGTGTGCTTGGCGAAGTCCCAAGGCCTAACACCCCACTAGAATTTAGCGTAGCTCCATCGCGCGAATCCAGTTCATTACAAGCCTCATAGCCACTTAGTGCATTACAAATATTGTACGCTTTGCCGCTTCCTACTCCTTCTTTTGCCGAGCCAGAGTTACTACTAGATAAATACGCCACGAATTTCACTTTGGCATCATCTACCTGTGTAGCATAAGTCCCCCGCGTTACATTATTACTTTTAGTCCGAATCTGTACAGCCGACGAACCAATCGTTGCTATTTCACCAGCATAAACGTAGCTAGAGTTTAAACTAATAGTAGCAGTATTAATGAAATTATACGGCACTAGCACGTCAGCATGGTCAGAAGCGACATTCTCATGACAAAAACTCCCATAGTAATTGTTCGAATGTTCACATCTACCCCACGCACAAGAATAGCAACAAATATCGCAGCAAGTATCACATACTATCGTACATGACTGGTCCTCTCCCTCACCCGTACAAACTTCCTCGCAATTACATGAAACACAATTACACGAATAAGAACCGCATTTTTCGCAACTTTCTTCATAATTACAAGACCAAACATGGATGTGTTCATTCCAGACCACTGCAGAAGTCGGCCTACTACTCTTATTTGTTTCAGTCAACGTTGCACCGGCTTTATTTTTTCCGCTACCGTACTCAACACGATAAGTGTTATCAAGCAGCGACTTCACTCCAGAACTCCCAATCGCATATCTACCACCATTATAAATAGTCGGCGTCAACGTACCAACACGATAGTTGCCAGTACTAGTAGAATTCGGATTTCTAAAATTGCTCCCTTTACTCACAGACGAAGTCACGCTAAAATAATTACCCCACGCATATAGTTGTGACATAATGGTATTGATATTGGTGGTCTTACTTCCGTCTGGTAGCATTTCGCTATGACTACCATGAACACTTGTAGCTAGCGCCGATGCAATCTTTTGTATCCCCGGATAATAACAGTGTGCCCAATTTATATTGTCCGTTGGTTTAGCATATACGCTATTTACATAATCTCCACCCAACGTGTTATTTCTAACCTTTGAAACCACGGAAGTCGTCCCCTGACCATTATTATCGGAATCCAAATACGAACTCGTGTAGCTAGCTGGCGTCCATCTATCACAAATTTCAACACTAGGCGGTGGCGGTGGCGGCGACGATTCTTTTGAAACTTTATAAGTAGTGCATACAGTAGTCAATCTTTTATTAGAAACCGCACTATTACTTAAATATAAAGACTCACAAAACTCATAAGTCCCCTCTTTCGAAAAAGTCACATCAAAAACATCCCTAGATATGTAATAATTTTCTCCATCCCCAAACGGCCGCGTTGTCGCCTGATAAAGACTGCTAGTAATTTTACTAGTTATCGTCGTCGAACCAGAATATTGTGCAGCAGGTGTATTGGTTCTACTCATAGAAACGCTAGAATCAGAAAAACCATTCCCGCTCCTCTCTACTCTCCAGTTAGAGCTTGACGTATCCTCAAAAGACGCATAAATATTGTGACTAAACCTTAAAGCCCCCGCCACCGTTATATTCGTCGCACCGTCCGGTATTGTCACCAAACGATCCGGGTTTAAGTTTACCGTGGCGTTTTCCTTAACTCTTCCGGTCCCTTTCCAGTTTATTCCATTAGAAATATTCGACGATGCATAATACTCTTTATTCATTCCCTCCCACGCACAAAATCCCCACACGCCATTATCAATCCGCGTCAAATTCATTATTTCGTTTTCGCTTCTATTGTCGTCAAAATATAGCAGAGCATTTTTATAATCATCTAGCAGTTCGGAATCCCCCGAAAGAGCCGCTCTCGTAGCCGTATACCTCGTGCCGCTATCGACAGACGAATACATCGTATGCCCCAATTCATTTACATGCCATCCAAAAGGATTATCTGGCGACAAATTAAAACGATTGTCATAACCTTCCTGACCAGGCATCGCCTCTCCGTACCCATCACCAACCGTCACCGTCATCCAGTGCCCCCACTTGTGCGGCATCGCACTATAATTCGGCACACATCCAGACCAAGAACATTCTATTATTCCATTTTTCGTACTTTGCCTATTTACACCATAGTGCCAAAAACCACCCTGCCCATCATGATAGCAAACCTCAGGAATCTGCGCCGTTTCACCACCGCCAAGTCTAGAGTCTGGCGCAATCGTAACTGGATAGTTTCCCCCGCCAGGCTGGGCCTCATAATAAATCCACGAAACTTTAGCACAGTCTATTCTATATCGATAATTATCATAGCCATACTGCAATATAGTTCCATTGGTATCGTAAACGTTCGCTAAACAACTACTGCCTCCTCCCCCAGATTGTCCACCAGGAGTCCCGCCAGTCCCCACCCATCCATCACCATCCGCAAACACATTCCCACCACATAAAGCACAACAAGCAAACGCCAAAATCCCCACAATCAAGCCATTTTTTTTACTTAGTCGCATTTTTCTCCATGACCTCCTTAATCAAATCGTCATAATATCGCGCCTGGCTTTCATCCTCTGCCATCTCATATAAATTCCTATACGACAAATAGTAATCCATCCGCAAACTATCCCCCACCAACTCGTCCACCCCATTCAGCACATTGACCGACCATCCGATGTCGCCATAGTAAAAATAAATAAAATACGCGAATTGCACCGTCAAATAATATTTTTCACGCCCCTCATTCTCATCTAGCAATTTTTCAAAATCCAACCTAGCCTCATCCAAAGTATACCCTTCGCCCGCCTCCAACTTCACTATGATATCAGTTGTAACCGAATCAGCCCAATAGGCAACCGCCAAATCTTCTTGTGCAGCATCAATACTTACCTCATCAGCATCCCTACTATTTCTAACATTAAAAATAATGATCCCGATCGTTAAGCCAACAATCAGAATCATTAAAACCAAAAAAACAAAAACAAAACTACCAACGCCTTGTTTTTTATCATTTGTCAGTACTGCACCTATACTCACCTCTCTATTATAGCATAAGCATAAAGAAAAAACAACCCCGTTTTTTGCTAATACTTTTATTTTTTCAACAAATATGTTATAATTATATTGTAGTTACCCACTATGGACCTTAAAAAGGAGGTATCATAATGAGAAGAATCTATACCTTTATGTTGGCACTAATTCTCTGTCTTGTCTTGGCGCCACAAACCTACGCGTTAGGAGTCACCGGTAGTGGTTCCTGTGGCGAAAACGCCACTTGGACTCTCACCGATGACGGCACACTCACCATCAGCGGACAGGGGCCCATGGAAGATTATACCAGTTCCTCGTTGGCTCCCTGGCTAAAGTTGAAGGACACCACCAAGGTCAAAACGGTCATCATCGAAAACGGTATCACCCACATCGGCGACCGCTCGTTTTACTTTATGTGGCACAACAATCCTTATCTCACCAGCGTAGAAATTCCTAGCAGCGTACAAACCATCGGCAAATTCGCTTTTGGCAGCTGTGATGGGCTCACTAATGTCGTAATTCCAGAAGGAGTTACGTCCATCGGCGAGCAAGCCTTCATCTACTGTCGCTATTTAACCAGCCTCAGTTTGCCGTCCACGCTGACAAGCGTAGGCGATGCAGCCTTCGCTTGTGAAAATCTAGAGAGCGTTTACTACGCAGGCAGTGCCGAGCAATGGGAAAACATCGTTTTTGAGAAAAACAACCATTTTCTCTTGATGTCAACCATCCACTATGGCGACACTACGGTAAACGAAGACCACCCTTCTGACTGGGCTAGAGACGAAGTTATCGCTGCTATTGCCAGCCACCTAGTCCCAGAAAGTGAGCAAAAAAATTATAAGCAGCCCATCACACGTGGAAAGGTTACCGCTATCATTGTGCGCCTGCTCGAGGAAAGCTACGGCAAGCCCATCAGCGACATCTTGGTCGACAAAAACGTTACAGTCAACCCTCAGGCTTTCACCGACACGGATGATCCTAATGTCTTTGCTGCCAACGCCCTTGGCATCATCAACGGCATCGGCAACAACCAATTTTATCCTGATGGCACACTTACCCGCGCTCAGATTGCAGCACTAGTCAATCGCGTCGCCAATGTCGTCGGAGTAAACACCAGTGGCTACACCCACAACTTTACCGATGTCATCGGACATTGGTCTAGCCCCGAATTAGGCTGGCCGTCCCAAACCGGCATCCTAAAAGGAGTGGGGAACAATTTGTTCAACCCCAACGGTCCACTCACTACCGAGCAAGCCATTGTCACCGCCTATCGCGCACTGCAAGTTCTAAAAAATCGTTAGCACACCTCCTGATAAACCCCCGATCATTCGGGGGTTTATTTAATCTCTATCAAAAACCGAACGTAGCCACCCATCCGCCGGGCCAGCCGTCATCAAAATTACTAAATACCCCTGCAGCACGTACTGTTTTAATTTATCCGCCAAAACTTCGTTCGCCTCCGCCGTCTCCGCCACCTCTCGGTTAGATAGCCCCTTAGTTAACTCTTCCGGCGTCAGAACTGCCAAATTCGGATTCTCTCGTGTTAAGTACGTTGGCAACCAAAAAATCTTATCCGCCCCCATAAACGCATCTTTGTACCCCTCTCGCACCTCGTGCTGCCTCGTATTCTGGTGCGGTTGATATACCACTACCACCCCCTTGTACCCGTGAAGTCGCTTTTCGTCCTTCACAACATCCATCGTTGCTGCTATCTCCTCCGGATGATGTGCATAATCCGAATAAACCCCTTCTTTAATTTTCTCGAACCTCCGGCCTACACCCGGAAATTCGTCCAAAATCTCAACTAACCGAGAACCGTCAAACGAAAGTTTTTCTCCCCTTCCTTTAGCTTCATCCTGCGCCACTTGCAAAACCGCCTCTGCCGCAAGGCTCGCATCGCGTCTCCGTGCCTCACCCGCCAACCGAAAATCATCAGGCCGATACCTACTACTATCTTCTATCACTCTTTCACTTTGCGCCTTAAACTGTTCAAACGCAAGCCTATAATCCTCCCTCGTAGGATAAATATCTGGATGATCGTAGCTCACTGCCGGTACCACGGCTATCCAGGGATGATACTTCAAAAAATTCCGATCGTATTCATCTGCCTCATAAACAAAATACTTGTCACCTTTGTGATACGAGCCACTTTGGGCAAACCCCAAAGTCGTCCCCACTAAATATGAAATTGGCAAACCCAACTTCATTGCCGCCCATACAATCATCGCCGTTGTTGTCGTTTTACCATGAGTTCCCGCTACCGCCACCATCTTAAGTCCCAATTTTTCTACCAAAAAAGCCGTCAGGTCATCTCGCTTCGTAACCTTTACTCCAGCCCCACGTGCTAACGTAAGCTCTACGTGGTCATCTGGTAGCGCCGATGTATAACAAAACCAATCTACTCCCTCAGCTAATTTCTCACGCAAAAATTCCCCGTCTTGTCCTATGCAAACCTCAATTCCCGCCCTTATTAGCTCATCATAAATCGCTCCCTTATTCAAGTCCGAACCGCACACCGTAAATCCAGCCTGCCGAGCCATCAAAGCCAGTGGCCCCATACCAGTCCCAGTAATTCCCGAAATATAAATATTCATATTATAATTCTCCTTCCGTCTTCAGTATATTCAATTTCAATTTTAGTGTGCTTCTTGGGCAACAATTCCGCCACCGACTCACCCCACTCCACAACCAATATATTTTTTTCATCTTTCATATTGTCCACTAAATCATCCTTCATTATTCCCGGTTCCGAAAGTCGATAAAAATCATAGTGTATTAATCGCCCGCCCTCTGGCAAGGCATAAGATTTCGAAATCGTAAAACTCGGACTCGTAACCGGTTCTCGTACACCTAACCCTTCCGCTAATCCTCTCACAAAAGTCGTTTTTCCAGTCCCCACATCTCCCACCAACTCGATTACGACCGGTCTTACTATTTTTGATGCGTATTCACGCCCAAAATTCAGCATCTCTTGTTCAGATTTGATGTCCATTGTATAATATTATACCATGAAATTGTATCTCGATACCTCTACTCCCGAAACCATCCTAAGATTAAACGACCACGAATATCGTTATGTTTTTGACAATACTCTCGCCGAAAAGCTCCTTGCTTTCATTCGCGACAAGTTGCAAGAGAATGACTGTACTTTTCGCGACATCACCGAAATCACTTTCATGTCCGGTCCTGGCTCTTTTACCGGACTCCGCATCGGCGCTTCTATCGTCAACACTCTCGCACACGAGCTAAATATCCCTCTCTACGACCACCTCGGCAACAAACACCCCATCATTCTGCCAATCTACGACCGCCCCGCCAATATATCTAAACCTCGCAAATAATCTACCGTCGCACCCTCATCAAATATCGTGCTAGCACCACAACCCCCATCGCCACCACTATAATGGTCACGCCATAAATTGTCGCTATTATGATATAGCTTCTTTTATTATCTAACTGTACGGTCTTGCTTACACCTAGTGGCTTTGCATACAATGGATCATTCGGATCATAGGCCACCTGTACTCCGTCACTATCCGCTATCTGTGTATTAACGATTTTTGGTTCTATACCAATCAGACTCATATTGAATACTGAGCTCTCCGCATCCCTATCCGCATGAAAAATCCGAATTATTGCATTATCGCCTAGTTCTAATTTTATACCAGTAAACGCTAGCTCTTCCCCTTGCTTACCAGCCATCACCTCACCCTGCTCATTGATCCGAAAAACGCCTTTCATCGGCTCATGAACTCCACCTAGGTCAATTGCCAACCTCTCATTCACAAACACAAAAGTGTCATCATCAGCTTCTATTTCTAGCGCTTCGCTACCATTACCAGCAACTCTAAACGGCACCGCTAAACTCATAGTAAACAAATGATTATGTCCATCCCCGTTTACATAGTCATCATTACTAAAATCAACATCGTCTAGTGGGTAAAACTCACTACCCTCATAAAAAAATTTTAGCTCCTGAGCTACATATCTCAGGGGCAATGTCTTTGCATATCTTTTGCTTTTGTTGTCAACCTCTTTAAACCATCGAGTTAAGTCATTGAGGCTACGATTAACTGTCAACCTCCCCCCCACTCCAACTGGTAAACTATCGTTGCCGAGATAATAATCGACCAGGCCTTCCTCGGCCCACTGTCCCCCATATCCGCACCTAGTCCACTCAAACTGTCTAGCTAGTAAAATTGCTCTCAGTGCATCATCATACATATTCACGCACTCATCCGCCCTTTGATCAAAATATGCCACTGGCACCATGACGTCGCCTGCGTTCTCCACCCCAGCGCTAGCTAAAACCGCCTCTGGCGTTTCCGCCACCGCCAACTCCCGAATCTCTCCCACCGTACTAGAAAGCCCATAAATAGCCATCGCTGTCACAACAACCATCGCAGTCAACGCAAACACCCCAACAATCATTGAGTTCTGCTTTTTTTGTTTCATTTTAATCGCCTTATTCATATTTACTTAATTAAAATATAAAACTTTTGTTTACTAAAATCAAGCCCTCTATTCCGTCGGTATTCCAAAATGCTCATCCGACAAGATTTCCATATCAAACGGTTTCTCATAAGCATCAATTAACTTTATTTCTAAGTCCAATTTTTCCAAATATTCCGTCAAACCTTCCACCGTCACGTCCCCCTCCGTTGCGTAATCATATATTACATCAGGTTCATTTTCTTCTTCTTGCTCAATTTCTTCCTGGTCCGGCAAAAATCCCGGTCGTGACCGATCTAGGTAAATATCTCCGGAGTTATGATAAATCGCTAGGCTCACTCCAGTCGTTGCTCCAGCAATCAAAACCGATAACACTCCTAGGAGTATCAAATTTCTCCCCCCACGCGTTATTTTTCTAACTTTTTCTTCTCGCATCACAATTTACTCCTAAGTTCAGTCACTAATCTCACGTTATCTGTAGTTAGCCTCTTTAGTCTAGCTACATCCTGTCCCATCAATTTCCGTCGCTCCCGCACTACGAGTAGCCTATTGTAAAAAACCTCCGGCTCTGCTTCACAATCCGTTCCAATAAGTTCCTCCAAGCTCTGCTGATATCTAATAAAATCACTCGAAAACATCGCCTTCATCTCAGCAAAACTACTTTGATTTTCGATTAGCCCAGGGTTAGAAATGTTTTTCTCCACCAACTTGACGTTTAGTGGTGTAATAAATTTCGTCAAAATCGTCTCGAATTTACCACCAAGATACACCCTCGTCCTCGCGTCCATTCGTTGCGTCGTTTTTAGACTCTCTTTTATCGAAATACAGTTATTCGAAACCGCATTTTTTTGCACCTCCGAAATCGCACTTACCGGCAACGACAGCAAGCTGGCCATCAGACAAAAAAGCACTATTTTTTTAATCATACTCTTATTTAATCACGTTTTAGCATCACCGTAAAGGCTTCCGATGGGATGTCGATCTTACCAAACCTCTTCATCCGCGCCTTACCACGCTTCTGCTTGTCTAGCAGTTTTGCCTTACGATCGCGATCCCCAGTGTGAATTTTTACTGTCACGTCCTTTCGGTACGCACCAATCGTTTCACGCGCTATCACTCGCGCCCCAATCGCCGCCTGGAGAGCCACCTCGTAATTTTGACGTGGAATTACCTCTTTCAACTTTTTTGTCACTTCTCGCCCAATTGCATCCGCCTCACTTCGATGCGCCATCACCGAGAGAGCATCCATCTTGTGCCCTGCCACCAAAAAATCCACTCGCACCAAATCTCCCGCCCGATAACCATTAATCTCATAATTAAAGGATGCATACCCCGAAGTTACCGATTTTAACTGGTCATAAAAATCCGTCAGCAAATTTGCCATCGGCGCCTCAAAATCTATCACCGCTTTGGTCTCAATATACGACAAATTCGTCTGATGCCCACGCTTCTCGTTGATTAAATTCAGCACGTTTCCAATCATTGATTTTGGTAAAATTATTTCGCCCTTTACCCAAGGCTCTCGTATTTCAGAAATCTCCGACACGTCCGGCAAATCCGCTGCTGATTTAATTTCACGAACCTCACCGTTCGCCATTACTACTTCATAATTCGTTGACGGGTTTGTTACAATCAAATCTAGTCCGAACTCCCGTTCCAACCTCTCTCGTATAATATCCATGTGAAGAAGCCCCAAAAACCCAATTCGTAGCCCAAATCCTAAAACCGGCGAGTTCTCCGGTTCGTATCGCAAGGCCGAGTCCGACAAACTCAGTTTTTCTATCGCTTCCTTTAGCTCCTTATATTGGTCGTTCGAAACAGGAAAAAACCCCGCGTACACAAAGGGCAACACGTTTTTATATCCAGGCAAAGCCTCACTAGCTGGCTCATGCACCAAAGTAACCGTGTCGCCCACCTTTGCCTCACGCGTTGTTTTAAGGTTTGTTACAATATAGCCTATTTCACCAGTGTCAAGTTTGTCTCGCGGTGACATTTTGGGAGTTAACACCCCCACTTCAAGCGCTAACCCCTTTGTCCCTGCTGCCATCATCAAAATTTCCGCCCCCTTCGGAATTTTCCCCTCAAAAATCCTAACGTATAGTACCACCCCACGGTAATCATCAAAATACGAATCAAATATCAAAGCCCGAGTACCATTCATACCCGTATTATACCATATTGTGGCCTCGTCTCCCTCCGTTTCACTCTAAAAGGACATTTTTCTGTGGTATCTTTTATAAACAACAAATCCGCCAAGTGAGGTAACCGTAGCTAACACGCCGCCCATCACCGCAATCCCCGTAAGGTCATTTTTAGAGTTAATTTCACCAGAAGCAATCGTTCCAGTATTTGGCACCACCACCGAATTTATCACGATAAAATCCGTATTAATCTCTAACCCATCCTTGTACACTGCCTTTACCGCGTAAGTTCCATCCGCTAATGTGTCTAAATACTCATCCTTAAAATTAATTATGGTACTTCCTTCTTCCAAAACATACTTACTAACATCAAGTTCGTTGCCATCAACTTCAACCCGAATTAACGCATCAATGTCAAAGTCAATTTTTAAGACCAACCTGTTATCATCCTCATCGCTATACACATTCCCGTACACCCATTCGTATTCACCACTTCCATAATCCCCCACCTTCGCCACGCATCTCATCGAAAATCCTCGATCCCGATAGTGACTACTCACCAAATCCAGGCTACCTCTAGATACCGTCGCAATCCTCATTCTCTCCTCGTCTCGATAAGTCGATGACCAAGTGTACCCCGAATAATTCAGGTACCCTACATGGCCATTATAAAACCGCCCACTTAAAGGTAATCTAAGCGCCCCCATAAAACTATCATAATTATTATCGTAAAGGCTATACAATCTGGCAAACTCCCCATCCGCCGCATCGGTTGGCATTCTCCAACCAGCCGGACAAATGTCCGATTCCGCACTCGCAAAATTCGTATTTCTCTCATCACACACAGTTCCCGCCGACGCCGCACAGTAATTATAATAATTACCAATCGTTAGCCCGTTCACAATATTCGCACTTCCCTTAAGTAAATTACTTTTAATAACGTTAATGTCAGGATTTACGTCTAGTGGCACCACAGCTTCCACTTTCTCGTAAATATTCGATATGCTCAGCTTCGGCTCAACATAAGTATTTTCCCAATTTCCGCCAGCCGGCAAAACAAACGAACCACCTACAAGGTTAGTATCCTCGGCAGTCAAGGTAATCGGCTCATTCTTGCCCAGCCTCAAGTTATCTAGCAGCCACACATTGCCATCTCTAAGTTTAGCCACAGTGTATTTTTCGCCATCACGCTTATCCACCAAGGTATAGCGCTGCCCCACCGACATACTGTGCTTTACTAGCGGATTCATATCTTGCATACAAGATGCCTCGTCAATATTCTTAGCACTCGCATTACACACCACCGCTTCTGGTTCAGGCTCCGGCGCCTCATTACCCTTAGCCACACACCTCATCGAATACCCCCGATCACGATTAAATCCGGATGTTGCGGCCACGCCATCGTTACGGCTCACGAGCAAATATCTCATTCTAGCTCCATCTCGGTAAGATGAACTCCAAAAATACCCGTCTTCATCAATATAACCCGCACCATAATCATAAAATCTTCCCGAAAGCGTCAGGTGAAACGCCATGCCAAAAGGTTCAAGCTCAGCCCCATACGCATTATACAAAGTTTCGTACTCACCACCATATCCACCAGTTGGCATTCTCCATCCCGCCGGACAAATATCATACTTAGCGTCACCAAATTCTTCCCCCTCTTCGCCACAATAGGTCCCCGCCGACGCCGCACAGTAGTTGTAATAATTGCCAATTAGCCAATCCTCATCAATGCTCCAATCCCACTTATAATAGTCGTTCAAATATGGCTCCTCATAACTATCCGCCCAGTCGTCTGCAGAAGGCAAAATAAACTCCCCACCGTTCACACTTTCATCTATATTCGTATCTCTCGATGTCAAGCGTATCTCGCTTGTACCACCTAGGCGCAAATTGTCGAGCATCCATACCTTCCCATCCGCTAGCTTCCCCACGATGTACTCTTCCTCATCACGCGAATCGATCAAATAGTATTCATTTCCTTCTTCCATACTGTTAATCACCGACTGGTTCACATCCTGAATACACACTGCGCTTTCTATCGTCCTTGCGTTAGGGTTACACAAAATACCCTCAGCATAACTTTTCTCAGAGCCTGCGATACTAGCAACTACCGCAACAATACCAAAAAACACCGCACCAGCGATTACTCGTTTTTGTTTTATTGTGTTTTTCATGTGTTTTCCTTGGCACAAAACACCAAAGCTTGGTATGTTTGTATGACCTTTTTATTTTTGTATGACCTTTTGTAACCTCAATATAACGCTAATGCTATAAAATGTCAAGCTTTTTTATGATATTTTTTTATCAGCATTACAATCGTCGTTATGATCATCCCTACTACTACCGCCATCATCACCATAAACCAAATCGGGCAAATCACCAAATCCCTCTCCATCATCATTTCTTCACCGTTATATTTCACTTGGTATTCAACATGTACCACCCCCAGCATCGGCAAATCGTCTATCTTACGCGTCACTTTACGAGTAGTGTCGGGCATTACTATCTCGGTATATTCACCAGAAGCCTCACTAGTCGGAAGTATCACTTCACCGCTCAGTGCATTTTTTACAACAATCTTGGTTTCTGCCTCTTCAAACACGTTCCCATGATTGTCAAAACTCGCCGTCACCGCTACGTCCGGCGTTGTCGAAAACCCCGGAACATCCATCGCTAGTATCGACGCATCGTGCTCCTCAATTCCAAGCACCTGGCCATAAATAATACTCGCCATCTCAAAAACGTTCTCTACCTTCACCCCATCGATAGCCTTCTCGTCATCTTCCTGCCTCACTACTAGTGCTGCCGTTTGCGCCCCCACTATCGCATCCTCAGGCACTTTTATTACAAACTCCACATCCCGCACTTCGTTTGGCGCCAGCACGCCTTCGTTATTTTCAATCGTAATCCAATCCACTATCTGCGTCCATTGCGACTCGCTCGTAAGGTCCGCATCATACCCCTCGCCCACTACACCGTATGGTGCCACGTCCACCCGGTAGTGAAAATCTCTTGTTGCTTCCGCCGGGTTCACCACCCGAATCGACCCACGGTATTCTTCCCCCCGATTTAGATACACCTTTTGGTTCATCGGCGTAATTAAAAACATATCATTTCGCATCATACACCTCTCTCATTACTAAGATAATTATAACATAATATAATAACAACATGGGGGAATATCCCTCCGACCTGGCAGTAGATCACGGTGTCGCTAAAAGGTCGCAGTAAGGGTGGAGGCCAGAAGCACCCTTCGTGATGAGTGAAGGTCATAGCGCCTACCTGACTTACGAACCAAGTAGGTTTTAAGTTGCTTCTTCTTCGTTCCGTTCCTAATGGGTATTAGGCTGAAGTTCCTTTCGGTGTATTTGTTGTAAGAAGTAGTGCGTCCTCCAAGCATCTTACTTCTCCCCGGTTACCGGCGGCAACTACAACGGCGGTAATATCAACAATACCGGCAACGGTTACTGGTGGTCGTCTATCGCCAACAATACCACGAATCGCTACAACCTGAACTACAATGGTAGTAGCCTGAATACCAACAACAACAACAGGAACAACGGGAACTATATTCGCTGCGTTAGAGAGTAGCTAGTCCCCCTACAGGACTCCACCCATTAACTCCTATAGTCCCACCCAGCTTTGTCAAACAATTTTGTCATTAACATCTGGGTATTATAGTGTTTCATGTGCCCCATATAAGACACGACACTCTCAACATCTTTCACCCCCTCAACAACTTCAGAAAACGCCATCCCAGCATTTTTTACTATTCGTTTCCCAGGATGTACTCTACCAGGATATACAACTGCCCCCAAAAACTCCACTCCATTCCGAGCCGGCTGTACTTTGCGTTTATTAGGATGCAACGTTAGTCCTAGTCTCCCCAAAAATGCCTCTATCCTCTTTACGTCCTCTAAAGCTCGCGGCAACTGTTCTTCAGTTACAATGATAAAAAAATCATCCACATATCTACCGTAATACTTCCAGCCTAACTCATACTTAATATATCTATCCAGCTGGTCCAAATAGATGTTCGACAGCAATTGTGAAGTCAAATTACCAATTACAATCCCGACCCCCGGCAATTGCGTGAACAAACTTTTCGAAGCCGGCAAATCTTTCCAATCCTCAGGCCAGCCTTTCTTTCGCACCCCAGCACACGGATCATCAAATATTGTTTGTGCCCACAGGAACTTTACTAGTTCGTATTTCCAATTATGATTATTTTCAAATTGTCTATCAAGCCCCCATATTGCTCGCCGATACAGCTGCTTACGTGGCAAACTCATAAAATATCCTTGCACATCCAGTTTTATTACCCAAGCTTCTTTTTTATAATTATCCGTTACCGATTGCAACATTCTGCTTAACCTCTTAATTCCAAAATCCGTTCCCTTATTTTCCCGACACGAATATGAATCATAAATAAAATGTCTATCCCACCAATCACAAACCGTATTGTAAATAAAATGATGCACCACCCTATCGCGAAAAGACGCCGCAAATATTTCTCTAATCACAGGCTTAAAAATCACGTGTGCCGTCCCTCTCGACGGACGATAAGTTTTATCAATCAAGCTATCTCGCAAGTTTATTAAATTCTCAAACTCATTCACCTCAAACTTATGTTCATCAAAAGTTCCACGCTTTCCACCAGCCCTCGCCTGTAAGTAAGCTATGTATAGTTCAAACAACAACCGATTCTCCACGTCATGCAGCCATTCTCGGTTGTTCCCATCACTTACCTTCATTGTATCTTGTTTAGCCTCCCCTTTATTGCTCTTTTTAGTTCAACTATTGTACTTGCTATCCGAATACACGCATCAACTTCCCCCACCCGAAGCTCATTCATCATCGACACTTCCGCGAGCAGATTATCGCACGCAGCAAGCATTACATTACCACCGTTTTCTGGAGAATCATTACCATGGGCAACCTGCGAATATGTTTTTACAAGCGTCATCAAAGACTTTATCATCTCCATACCCACCACTTCACGATAAGTTTTCTCCATGTTTTTAACCTTCGCCGGAATCGAACGTTTCAAATCAATGATTTTTTTGTGTACATCCGGATAAAGTACTTTTGAGTAAATTAGTTCGTTCAAAGAATCGAGCCTCTGCTGCTCCAGCTTCAACATGTTTTTGATTTCGTCTTTTGAATACTCGCGGTTTAGCTTAAAAATTACAATTTCACCTTTCACGCTCATTCGCTTCACGTCGATAGTAAGAAGTGCCGCTTCCAAACCTTCAAGATTTGCAATCGAACAGATGCCACTGTGAAACTTCTCTTTCTCCGAACAAGGATCCATATCGCGACGCATCTTGGCCTTGCGCTTTAGCCTTGGAGCAATTTCGTGAACGTAAATAATCGCCGAATTACCACCCATGTTATAAAACCGATATTTTTTATTCACATCAACATCCGAAGCAGGAAACAAAATGAGATATTGTAAATTTTTGCGCTCCAGCTCAATTACCTTTTTCTTGTTGTCTTGATACTTAGCAAACGAATCACGCTTTTCCGCATCACTTCTGCCACGCCCACGCGAATTGTGCGAAATCGCTTCTCTAACTTCTTTCTTGTTCAGATCAGTTTTTGGCAACATCTCGTCAATCCTCTTTTATTACCTCTGCGCCTCGGTCTCAGACCGAGGCGCGTTCTCCTGGGGTGGAGGCCTGTAGGGGGACTAGCTACTCTCTAACGCAGCGAATATAGAACCCGCTGTTCCTGACGAGGCTGCGGGTATTCAGGCTACTACCACTGTAGTACAGGGCGTAGCGATTCGTGGTATTGAGGGCGATAGACGACCACCAGTAACCGATGCCGGTACTGCTGATATTACCGCCGCTGTAGTAGCCGCCGGTAACCGGGGAGAAGTAAGATTTAATCGGCAAATCTAGTAGACTATTAACGGAGCCAGCTGGCTTAGCTGTATCGTAGCTTGGTAAGTGCCATCCAGCAGGGCAGATATCTTCAGTAGCGGCTGTACTATTACTGCTTCCTGTGATGGTGCCAGCCGAAGCTGAAGCGTAGTTATACCATACACCCGTTTCAGTACTTCCCGAATCATGGCATCGTGCCTCATCGTAAGTGTTACCTGCAGTTAGGTCACCCACACACGGGTTAAAGGTAGGGTTAGTGCTAAAGTTTGAGTATTGTGAGCTTACCGTATCGGTTAGTCTTAGGTTTTGCGTCATCCAGCAAGCGTTTTGCAGGTATCGGACCGTATAATCATTACCATCCCTACGGTCAATCATCGTAAGCGGATCTTCGGCCGTCATCGCCTGGCACACCCCAGGAGTAAGGTCCTGAATATAGCGCGGAATCCACATTGCATAAAGTATCACCATTCCATCCGGGGCAGAAAGGTTCGTCACCGCTTGGCCCGGCCAGTAAATGTACCCACTACCATCCGCCTCTGTGTTCCATGCACCGAATTGGTATTCGTTTAGAGGTGCCTTCGGCGTAAAGCCGTTTGGCAGTAATGTAATTGGTGTATCAAGACATCCCGTCTGGCTATCCATACTGCCAGTACCACCATTCGCATTATAGCCAATTGTATAAGTTGCTGAGCAAGGCGCATTGGTTGTATCCGCTGGGTGTACTAAGGTGTACTTTACCTTACCAACGTACGTATCTGGCGCCTGGTCACTTGCTACATATGTTGCGTATGTCGTCCTAAACTGTGAGCCCGCCACGTAGTTTACCGTACTACCACCATAGCTCGCCACCTTTTCGTATTCATCTGGCACCGCATGGTAGGCCTGGTAACCCGTCTCGATCGTCGGCGCTACTTCGCCCGATACAGCAGTTAGCTTCATCGCCCAGTTAGACACGCTACCCGATGTAGCGGAACCCGTTGCAATCGTCCTGCCGGTATTCTCACCCAGCATATCATTACGACCAAACTCCGTATTAGTATAGCCAATCGCATATACCGCATAACCATTCACGTCATTACAAGTCGCAGTAATCGTCGTTTGCCCGATGTTGTCCCGATAGGTGCTGGCGGTTACCTCCGCTTCATGTGCCGTGTCCACCTCGGCCTCAAGCTGGCAAGATGACGACACCGTCACCGCCGCTCTAGATTGTACCGTGTCGCTTGCCGCAGCTCTTACGCTAGCTAACACTGTCCCCACCAGCACCGTCAGCATCAACGCCGCCGCATCGCACGCAAAAAGCTTCACTATGCCACTTTTACCGGCATTTACCTTGTAATTATCCCCGCCCACGGGTTCTTTTTTTATTGCCATTTTCATACGCCTTATTTTAGAGTTCTATATTGTATATTAGTATATCACTCCACAATTCAAAGTCAACCCGCTTTCGCTTTAATTTTACGGTTTTCTTGGCGCCGGGCCTCGTTCCACTACTGCATCCAAAATCTTATCAACACCAAGCCCAGTTTTGCCAGACGCCTCAATAATTTCTTCCCGCTTACATCCAAGTAAATCTATAATTTGCGCCGCAACCCTCGGAACATCCGCTGCCGGCAAATCCACTTTGTTAATTACCGGAATAATCATCAAATCTTGCTCCAAAGCTAGATATACATTCGCCAGCGTCTGCGCCTGTATTCCTTGCGTCGCATCTACCACTAGCACCGCCGACTCCACCGCTTGCAAAGACCGCGACACTTCGTACGAAAAATCCACATGCCCCGGCGTGTCAATCAGGTTCAAGGTGTAGCCCTTCCATTGCATCGTCACTGGAGTGAGCTTAATCGTAATCCCCTTTTCCCGCTCCAGCTCCATCGAATCGAGCAGCTGCGCTTTCATCTCGCGCTTTTCCACCGTCCCCGTGAGCTCCATCATCCGATCTGCAATCGTCGACTTCCCGTGATCAATATGCGCAATAATACAAAAATTCCGTATCTTTTCCATTCTTCCAATTATACAACATCCACCTTATAAGACAAAAACTTCCCTTGTTCTTTTTTCTGGCACACGCCACAATCTTGACAGATTTTGCCATATAGCCTACACTTAACTTATAAGGGCGGCGCCTAGCCACCGCCACGGGTTGTTTGAGTTACCACTCTATCCGAATGGTAACTCTTTTAGTTTTAGAACCGAACCGGATTTTAAATATTCTCAATCAAAAAAGCCCCACGGGGCTATTTTTGATTTATTTGTCGACACCAATCATCGTGAGTGACAGCTTTCCGTTATCAATCGCGACTAGGCGCACCCGTACTTTATCACCCACATGTAAAACTTCCTCAACCTTCTTCAAACGTCGTCCTTCCACAATCTGTGAAATATGAAGCATTCCGTCAATCCCCGGCATGATATTTACAAACGCACCAAAATCCTTAATCGTCACCACCGTGCCATTATAAACTTTCCCTACTTCCGGCTCTTCCACTAGCCCTTTAATCCACTCCAAAGCTTTTGCAATTTTTTCCGGATCTTTACCAGATACCGTTACGAGACCTGAATCCTCAATATCAACCTCGGCGCCAGTCTCCGTAGTGATTTTATTGATCATCTCGCCGCCCTTGCCAATCACCGCACCAATCTTTTCGGGCTTAATCATCAACTTTTCAATTCGTGGTGCATACTTTGAAATTTCTTTCCTCGGTTCCGGAATCACTTCAAGGATATGTTTCAAAATAAACATCCGCCCTTCATGGCTCTGTTTCAAAGCCTTCTCCATGATTTCTACCGGAAGTCCGTGCACTTTCATGTCCATCTGGAGTGCCGTCACGCCTTCAGTCGTACCCGTTACCTTAAAATCCATATCTCCAGCAAAATCTTCCGCATCCATCAAATCGGTCAAAACATACGCTTTATCTACATCATCCGCTGTGATTTCAGTCCCCTTGGGTACATCTACCATTAGCCCCATCGCCACGCCCGACACCGGCCGCTTAAGAGGCACACCCGCATCCATCAATGCCATACATGACGAGCATGTCGCTGCCATCGAAGTCGAACCATTTTGCGACATAATCTCAGTCACCGAGCGAATCGCGTAAGGGAACTCTTCCTCGGAAGGCAATACCGGGAGTAACGCCCTTTCCGCCAAATATCCGTGGCCAATTTCTCGACGCCCAGGCGACCCCATTCTCCCTGGCTCACCCACCGTATAAGACGGCGCATTATAGTGATGCATATAACGCCTTTTACCGTCAGTCACTTCCATTGTGTCCACTTCTTGCGAATACGACAACGGCGCAAGCGTTACAATGTTCATCGCCTGTGTCACCCCACGCGTAAAGAGGGAAGACCCATGTACTCTCGGCAAAATCGACACCTGGCTCGACAGCGGCCGTACCTCATTTAGCTTTCGTCCATCCGGTCGCACGCCTTCTTCCACAATCCCTCGGCGTACTTCCTTAAATACCGCCAGCTCAAACGCTTGATCATATACGTCGCGCAAATTCTCATCATACCATTCTACTTTCTCGTTGTCTGTCTCGCCCTGCCCCTTGGAAAGCGCAAACTCATCATGCATCGCGTACTTAATGTCATCCAAAATGTGTGCTCGCTCCATTACATTACCGCGCACCTTCGAACCAAATTTACCCTTCGTCCATTCCTCAACTTCCTTCAAAATCGCTTCATCAGGTAGCACTAACTCATATTCTTGCGCCGGAGCCGCTACCTGCCGCGACAACTCTCTTTGCAAATCTAATACCGGCTGTACGTTCTTCACCGCCCATTTCATCGCATCAATAATAGTAGCTTCTGTCACCTCATTTGCACCAGCTTCCACCATCATCACTTTACCGTCTCTACAAGCCACTACTAGGTCAAGCGGCGACACCTCTCGTTCTTCAGGGCTAAGGAACGCCTTAAATTCCCCAGCAATCTGCCCAATTCTCACCCCGGCTACTGGCCCATCAAACGGCACACCCGCATTCATTAGTGCCGACGATGCCGCAATCATCGCCACGCAATCTGGCCGAAACGCTGGATCCATTGATAATACCGTACATACCACCTGTACTTCTTGCCGATAACCCTTCGGAAACAACGGGCGAATCGGTCGATCAATCAGTCGCCCTACTAGCACTGCCTCATCCGCTGGCTTACCCTCACGTTTAATGAATTTCGATCCACTAATTTTCCCCGCCGCGTAAAATTTTTCTTCGTAATCAATCGAGAGAGGGAAGAAGTCCTGCACCACCGGCTTCGTTCCAACCACTACACTTCCAAGCACCACAGTGTCACCGTAGGTCACCAAAACCGACGAAGTTGACCGAAACCCGACTCGGTTCACCTCGAGCGTCAATTCTCGCCCTAGCCACTCGGTCGAAACCCGCACCGTTTTCTTCCCACTCGGGTTAATTATTTCCATAAAAATAATCCTTTCTTGGGGAAAACTTCAGGTATTGACCTAGAAGCCATCATAATCTCTTCTGAGGACCGTAAGCTTGGGCGAGCGCCCTTGAGCGTGTCCGAAGAGGAGATTATGATGGCTCCTAAACCCATATCTGCCGTCTTCCCTATTGTTAATGTTATTTTTATTATATCAGTTATTGACAAAATTCGCAATCTGTGCTATAATATAGGCAGAGGATGCTCAAATCTTGTACCTTAGGAGGATAAAAATGGAGATCAGAAAAATCACCACTTCCACCATCGAACTATCCGGGGTGGATATCAATTCGAAAGCCGAAATAGAGCAAATTCTGAAAGCCTGCCACAAAATTAAACACCTTTACCTGGATGGATACCCTTGCGGGCGCAAAACCCGCAAGAAAAACAACCTCAAGCTCAAAAAATGGGCAAAATGCCCTGAAATCTGCTTCGTCTACCTGGTGACGCCATTGGGCGATGGTTTAATCATTCGCGTACTCGTCAGCGACCTGGTGTCACTGAAAAAACGATACACTGATGACGAAATCAATTATTTCGCCTCGATGTATATTCAAAACGTCGCCGACGAAATCACCAAAGAAATCCCCCATCTCCCCAATTAACTCCAACTCCAAAACCCCGCCTGAATTTCAGGCGGGATTTTCCTAACGTCTAAGCTATTTCCTAAGCCCAAGTTTCTTCACAGTTTTCTTATACAGCTCAAAATCGGTCTCTTCTAGATAGCGTAAGAGCTTCTTGCGCTTGCCTACCATCTGCATTAAACCTCTTTTGGCCATAAAGTCATGTTTATTGTTTTTGACATGTTCCGTCACCTCTTTGATGCGCTCAGTCAAAATCGAAACTTGAACTTCAGGAGAACCAACGTCGTTCTTATTACGAGCAACCTTGGCAATAGCCTTGTCTTTATTCTCTTTTGTTATCATGCGCTCTATTATATCACCTCTTGCCCAAATTGTCTACTATCTAAAGCAACCTAGCGCACTATTTGACGCACCGTACCGAAAGCCCATATCGTTTCAGTATATACGTCGTGTTAGCGGTTCCAGGATAAAGTCTACTACTAACCATAACCGTACTAAGCACGCCGTTTCGCCCATTGGGTGTAGAAGACCAATACGAAACATAAGAAATGCCATGATAACTAATTGCGCTACTATCGACAAGCCCAGAATACACATAGTTATACGGGTAAGTTCTCAGCTTATTTGATGCTTCAGTACCAAGAGTCCCACCATCCAAGTTTCCATATCGGCTGAGCCTATTGCTCTGAGCATCAGCACCATACAGTTCGTTCGGTGCACTCCCTATACTCTGAATCGCTAATCTTCCAAAGTCGGTGTTTGAAACATCACTTCCACCAGTCGGCAAACGCCACCCCGCCGGACAAATACTGCCAGCAACATTAGAAGAAACATCAATCGTCCCATACGTACCATTACCCGCCGTAGCTGCATACCAATTATAATAATTACCATATCCATAAACATTTTGACTTCTATCTGTCATTTTCTCGACAGTATCAACAGTATTAGCGTTTACCAGCTGCGACTGATTAACGCAAGCCTCAGTAAGATCAGTACACCAAGGATTAGCCTCAGTAGGGTTATGTGCTGTCGCCAAAGTGAACCCGCTAACAGGATTATTCGTGTTAGTACTATTGATAGTGGCCGTACTATCCAGCCTTAGATTTTCTATCATCCAGCACTGACCATCAGCAAGTTTCGCAATCGCATAAGTGTTGTTGTCGCGGGTGTCGGTCAAAGCAGTAACAGCACCAATCGAAAGCGCAGAGCATCCATCCCAGGCCTGCAAATTTCCCGCACTAGGCACCCACATAGCATAAAGCTTAAGCCCATCGTCTTTGATATTATTAACAGTAGTTGTATCCGTAATAGTCTCGTTAGGGCCGTAAGAAGTTCCGGTCCCATCCGCCTTGGTGTTCCAGCCAGCAAACCCATATCCCGGCCTCTTAAAGTTCGAAGCCCAAAGAACTATCTCGCTGTCAGAAGGCTCAATCACTTGGTTACCCATCGTAGTAGGACTATTAGCGCCATTTTCGTCATATTGAACAAAGTCATCCACCACGCATCGCACGCCAAAGCCACTGTTTTTCGTATTGCTACCAGAACCAGGATATTCATAGCTATTATTAACCACAAACAGGAAACCATTATTGGTGTTATAGGCTGTCGACGTCCACAAATATCCAGTATTAACTACCCCCGGAGACCAATGCAACGCATGAGAATAAATAAAATTCGCCGGATAAGATCTCATCGCCAAAGAGGCTTGCACACCATGATTATTGTTGTCCAGGTTACCATAGCGGTATCTCGAAGCTTCTGCCCAAGTGTTATCCTGTGGCTCAAAACCTACTGTAGCCACAGATAATCTCCAAAAATCACTATTAGTATCACCGGAGCCTCCACCGGTAGGCAATCTCCACCCCGCCGGACAAATACTACCCGAAACATTCTGTCCACCATCAGTAGAGAGCGTCCCTCTACCCGCAGTAGCCGAATACCAGTTATACAAATTTCCATAACTATAGATATTTTGATTAATCGAAGTCATTTCAGCCACCGTATCGGCCGTGTTGAATGTCGCTAATAATGGTTGGTTCACACACGCTTCTGTCGATTCATTGCACCAGGGATTCGTCGCGGTAGGATTCTGTGGTGCCACAAAAGCAAATTCACTGGCAGGATTATCCGTATTGGTACTGTTTATCGTAGCAGTATTGTCAAGCCTCAAATTTTCAATCATCCAACAATCGCCATCAGGCAACTTAGCAATCGCATAAGTATTATTGTCTCTAATATCTTTCAGGGCAGTCACCTGTCCTTGCGACAAAGTACTACAACCAGTCCAATCTTGGAGAGTTTCCGGTTGAGAAGTGGTAGGATTAGTTTTTGGCTTAACCCAAATTGCATACAAGGTAATAACCTGTGTATTATTGTCAACTACAGACTGGCTTATCAAGGATTGATCTACTGTAATCGTCTCCATTGGCCCAAAAACATGACCATTGGCCCTTGCCGTTGCAAGCTTCGTATCAAAATCCGTAGCATCCGGGTTGAGTTGCTCAGTAGACCAACCCGCAAAACCATAATTAGAACGCTGATAATTCGACGGCATCAAAGTCACCTCATCATTCTCCGCCACAACATGACTTACTCCCGCCATGGTAGTAGGCGAATTAGCGCCGTTATCATTATACTTAATAATAAAACTGTTACAATTCGGACTAGTAGTCAAGTAGTAGGTAATAACATTATCGTTAGCGCCAGGAGAAGATTCTGCCAGCGTATAAATACCTGGCTCAGTCGTACTTGTCACCGACACGCCATAATGGACCGAAATAGTATCACCCCCACTAGTAGAAGCAGAGTTTTTGGTGACTAATACCGCAGGAGTTCCAGTGAGGCCGATAAAATTAGAGCTAACCGTTGCATTTTCTTGAGTGGTATAACCCCAAGTACCTAAATAACTATTACCGCCGTCGCTACCCAAAATAGGGCGTGGGGCATCGCTAGTTCCAGCAGACGGATCTATCTTATTACCGTCAGCATTGTTGCCGTTTTTATACAAAGCACTATCTGAAGGCCCAACAATAGAAACAACATAACCTAGCGGGCAAGTTGAGTTTACCACCACATTATCTACACCGATATTAGCCTGGTTTCCCGAAGCCGAAACCTCCATCGATACGGTACCCGAAGTAGCAATCGAAGCCGTATAAGCAAATGCTTCACCTGCAAAACCACAATTCAACCCGATAAATGCACAGCCCACCAACAACAATACTTTACCGCCACAATAGTCCAACAAGTTCCAAAAATAATTTTTGTTTTTCATCTTTTTTTATTTAATTAATGTATGACCGCCCCCAGCTACTTCTAAGTATATCGATTATGCTTAACAATGTCAACACTTTTTTATAAAATAATCTTATGGAAAATACTCCCGATAATCAAGTTATCCTAATCGACAAACCCGCGGGGATTTCTAGCTTCGGCGTCGTCGCCAAAGTCCGTGGGTATCTAAAAGCCAAACTCGGCCACAAAGTCAAAGTCGGCCACACTGGGACATTAGACCCTTTCGCCACCGGCCTCTTAATCCTCTTAACCGGCCAAATGACCAAAAAATCCACCGATTTTCTAAAACTCGACAAAATCTATGAAGCCACCCTGAAACTCGGCTACACCTCCACCACCGGCGACCCGGAGGGAATGATTCAACCATTTTCAAAGTCTCAACAGTATCCAAACGAAGGGGGTCCGGAGCCTGGCAAGGCGAGGAGTAGCGCGCTCGCCCCGTGCCGACGAGCGCGAGCGACGCGCCCCGAGTTGGATGCTGTTGAGACAATTACCAGAACATTCGTTGGTAAAATTGTGCAAACCCCACCCAAATTCTCCGCCATCAAAATAGGCGGTGAACGTGCCTACAAGCTCGCTCGCAAAGGCCAAGATTTCAAAATCCCCTCTCGCGAAGTTGAAATCTATTCCATCGACATTTTAAGCTATAACTACCCCGAACTCAAACTCCGCATCCACTGCAGCTCCGGCACTTACATCCGCACGTTAGCCGAAGATATCGGCGCCAAGCTTCAAACTGGCGCCTATCTCACCGCCCTGCGCCGCACCAAGGTTGGAACCTATGACATCAAAGATTCTACGCCACTTTCAAATTTTACCGATATGATATAATAAACTTATGTTAGTCACAAGTTCACGCCTCATTGGTACCCCTATTCTTAGCATCCAAGCCGGCGGCCCCATTGGCTATCTCGCCGAACCCATCATCGATCCCGACAATCTTAAAATCATCGCTTTTGTCGCCGACGGTCCCCTCGTCTCCAAATCCGCCAACATTCTCGACGTTACCAGTATCCGTGAATATTCCAGCCTCGGCGCCGTCATTGATAATATCGACGAGTTAGTCTCCGCCGATGACGTCATTAAAATTCAGAAAATCCTCACCCTTAATTTCAAACTCCCTGGCCTCAAAGTCGAAACCAAAAAAGGTAACAAACTCGGCCGTATTGCTGACTACACCGTCACTGACAATGACTTTGTTGTCCAACAGATTATTGTAAAACGCCCACTTGTTAAAAGTTTTATCGATCCCGAACTCACCATTTCAAGAAAGGAAATTGTCGAAATCACCGATTACAAAGTCATCGTAAAAGACGAAGAAAAAGTCCTAAAATCCCGCGCCGAAAAAGAAGATTTTGTCCCCAATTTCGTCAATCCTTTTCGTAAGTCTGAACAAGATTACGCACCAGCTCGTACGAAAACCCCTGCCGACAAAGATACTGAATAAGCTTTTCGTCCGTATATTTTGTCCGCTTTTTGGCGATTATCTTTAAAATTTCTTCCTCATCATTTCGTGCATTTAATACTTCATCAATAATCTCGCGAGAAATCCCTTTTTTCATCAGTTCCATCTGAAGACGTTTCCTCGACACCCCCTTCTTCACAAACCGATTCTGAACGTACCACTCTGCAAACTTTCTATCATCCAGATACCCCTTGGTGATTAGACGGTCGATGATTGCCTGAGAAAACTGGAAAATATCTTCTGAGGGGCATCCGCAGTTGCTACGAGGACGCAGCGACGAGCCCCGTGAAGACGGGAGCGAGGAGCGTCCCGAAGAAGATGTTTTCAGTTTTCTCACCAAGTAATCTCGGACCTCTTTCTCACTCCTCGGTCGCGTTAGCACCCATTCCAAAGTCCTTTGATATAACTTTCCAAATTCACTCGCCTTTTTTAACTCGTCAAACTCCTTAACCGTTAATTCCTTTCCGACCTTCAATTTATAATCCACTACCTGCGTGATATCTAACGAAAACTCAAACTTTCCGTCAACAAACACATTCACCCGATTCGGATTCTTCACCCCCTGCTTTAAGTTAGTGATTATCATTATTCTTCCGCAGAAGCTTTCTCGCGTACCTTGGCTTCAATTTCCGCCATCAATTCCGGTTTTTCCTTGAATAACTTTTTCACCGCTTCGCGACCTTGCCCCAATGTTTCACCGTTATACTTAATAAACGCACCAGACTTCTCCAGCACATTATATTGCACACCAAGGTCCAATACATCACCAGCTTTTGAAATCCCCTCATTATACATAATGTCAAATTCCGCCGTGCGAAAAGGCGCCGCTATCTTATTCTTCACGACCTTAATTTTAGTACGGTTACCCGAAATGTTATCGCCTTCCTTAATCTGCCCAATTCGCCGAATATCAATCCGCACCGACGCATAAAATTTCAGTGCATTACCACCCGTCGTAGTTTCTGGGTTGCCAAACATCACGCCAATCTTCATCCGGATTTGGTTGATAAATATCACCGTCGCACGCGACTTCGAAATAATACCCGTAAGTTTTCGCATCGCCTGCGACATTAGCCTTGCCTGAAGTCCCATTTGAGCCTCACCCATGTCGCCATCAATCTCGGCCTGTGGCACTAGTGCCGCCACTGAATCAACCACGATCAAATCCACCGCGTTAGAACGCACCAAAGTCTCGGTAATTTCGAGTGCTTGCTCACCATTGTCCGGCTGCGAAATTAGTAAATTCGCCGTATCCACACCAATCCTTTTTGCGTAAGCCGGATCAAGTGCATGCTCCGCGTCAATAAACGCCGCCTGTCCACCCTGTTTCTGAATCTCCGCAATCGCATGCAAAGCCAAAGTCGTTTTGCCTGAAGATTCCGGTCCGTATATTTCAATAATTCGCCCCTTTGGATATCCACCACCTAATGCTAAATCCAAAGACAAAGAACCCGACGGGAGTAGCTCCACGTCCATTTTTGGAGTCTCACCTAGTTTCATGATAGAACCGTCACCAAATTGTTTTGTAATCTGCGAAATCGCGAGTTTCAAAGCCTCACTTTTTCCGTCATTGTCGTTTTTCTTTTCCGCCACCGCATCCTTTTTTGCCATAATAGTATTACCTTTCTGTTGATTATTATATATTATTTAGTAAAATGAAGATAGGGTTGATTTTAGCAACTTTGTATGGTAGAATCAATTAAGTTTTGGTTAATTTCTCTTCGCTTTGCGAGGAGAAATTTTTAGTCTGATTATCAACTTTATGTTTTCAACTTCAACTTCCATAAACCTCCTTTCTTCTGACCACATTCTATTAAACTACACCAACCCTACCCTCTGCGCCCCCTTGTATCACACCCCAAAACTATAATCAACACTTTTATCCCGCCTAGGCTTATAAATATAGTATAATAACAGTATGCGAATCAGTGAAAACGTTTTGATTTCTAGCCTTACCACCATGCGTCTTGGTGGCCCAGCAAGATATGTTATCGAAATCGAAAAGCCCGAAGATATTCCCGAAGCTTATAATTTTGCTCGTACCAACAATCTCCCGATTTTCATCCTCGGCTATGGCGCCAACACCATCGGCCACGACGAAGGCTATCCCGGCGTCATCCTCACCAACCGCATCCGTGGCATATCCGAGCAAGACATTACATCAGCGGGTGACGCGCCTGGAGGGGGCCCCCCATTGAGCGTCAGCGAAATGGGGGAGGAAAAGGCGCGGCAGGACCCGCCGAGCGGAACGTGCTTGAAAGTTATGGGTGGCGAATACTGGGATGATGTTGTCGCCTTCGCTTGTAAACGTGGTCTTACTGGCATCGAAGCCTTAAGCAAAATCCCTGGTCTCGCCGGCGCTGCCCCTGTCCAAAACATCGGTGCCTACGGTCAAGAAATTGCCGACACGTTAGTCGAAATCGAAGTTTTCGATTCCGTCACTAACACTTTCAAAACTTTAGCAAAGTCCGACCTTCAATTTTCATACCGTAAAAGCCTACTCAACACCACTGAAAAAGGTCGCTACTTCGTCGTCTCCGTTACACTTGCCTTAAAAAAAGGCCAAATGTCTCGTCCTTTTTACAATTCTGTCGAACGCTACATCGCCGAAAACAACTGCACCGACTTCTCACCCCAAGGCATCCGTGACATCGTAAGTCGCATCCGCACCGACAAGCTACCGGATCCATCAACCACCCCCAGCGCTGGTTCTTTCTTCAAAAACATCTACCTCACCAACGAAGAAGCCGACGCCGCTGAGGCCAAAGGCTACCCAGTCCACCGTGGTCATGATGGCAACAAAATCAACTCCGGCTGGCTAATCGAAAAAGCCGGCCTCAAAGGCAAACTACTTCATGGTTTCCGCGTCAGCGACAAAGCCTCTCTCATCCTCATTAACGAATCTGCCAAGTCCTATCAAGACCTCGTCGCCGCCCGTACCGAAATCGTAGGCAAAGTTTACGATAAATTCGGCTACTGGCTCCAACAAGAGCCCGAGGAAATCAAATGAAAGAATTAAACGGCCGTGAACTTGCCGGTTTTATTAAGGAGCGCCAAGCTCACCAAGTCGCCACCATGACGATAAAACCCAAACTTCTCATTCTTCGTGACTCCGACAATCCCGTCATCACAAAATATGTCGAACTAAAAAAACGTTACGGCAACGATATCGGTATCGTCGTTGAGGATCGCCTCGTATCCGATGCGCTCCGAGAAGAAATCATTCGTGCAAATTCAAACCCATCTATCAACGGCATTATCATCCAACTCCCCCTCATCAATAAATCTCATACCGAAACTCTCTGCGACCTCATCGCACCCGAAAAAGACGTCGACGGCCTAGGTATCCATGCCAACTTCGACTCCGCCACCGCCACCGCCATTCTTTGGCTTCTTGCCGGTTACGACATCAAATTGGACAACCAAAGAATCGCCATCGTTGGCCGTGGCAAGCTCGTCGGTGCACCACTTTATAAAATTTTTACAAACTCAAACTACCACGTCGACCTCTTTCACCGCGGTTCTGACTTGACAAAGCTTAACCAATATGATATAATCATCACAGCGACTGGTGTTCCCGGTCTGATTTCTAGTTCTATGATTAAACCCGGCACCGTAGTAATCGACGCCGGCACAGCTTCCGAAAACGGCGTGTTAAAAGGCGACATCGATGATGAAATTCGCTCTCGCACCGACCTCGCCGCCATTACCCCCGTCAAAGGCGGCGTCGGGCCTCTCACTGTCTCCTGCCTTTTTGATCACGTTATTCAAGCTACGCTATAAATGATTTTTATCGCGTCTGGTCCCCTATCTGGTTTCCTGGCCAATTACGATTGCCTCTCTGCCGTTCATCAAACTCACGCATCGCTTGTCGTGCTTGCTCGCCGGTAGTGTCTAAAATTATTTCACGTCGAGGCGTAGAGTCATTGCTACTATTTCGAGGCTCCCTAATCGCCTGAGGCCTTTGGGTACTCTGCCCCGTTACCACAGGCTGCGGAGCCGAAGTTTGAGTCGGCGTAGCCGCACCAGAAGTCGCACCAGAAGCCGCGCCAGAGCCACCCTCGCTAGCACCACCGCCAGTAGTCGTGGTGCCACTTCTCCCGTCATCAGAAGCCGCTATAGCCCTGTATTCATCCAACCTTCCAGCCATACGATAAATGTTTTCTGCTTTAGTCGTATCCCACACACCGGTAGAGTCTTTATTATTAATAGTATCGTTAGCTAATCTCCTCAAGCGTCCAATTTCTTCTGGGGAAATCGCTCCATCCTCTATCAATTTGTTCATTTCACGAAGCGACGAATTCTTTACCCCCACAAGCTCCCTGCTATCAGTAACATAGTTACTCATCGATCTGTCAGTATTTACATTCCTGATAGTACGTCCACTTTCATCGGTAGCTGTTGCACCTCTCCAAACCTCATAGTTTGCTTCTCCCGCCCCATCCACAGGCGCACCGTTTTCATCTTCACGGTATTCACGGTTAAATTGCGCCGCAAATTCAAAGCCAAGTGGCGACGAAGAACGATACATTCCGCTACTTTCACCAGTTGAAATCTCTTTCATTACCGACGACAAAGTCTTCTTATTGTATCCAGCCGACACATTCGACATCGTTTCTACCAATTCCCCATTTTCACCTCTAGAAACTCTGACACCAGTAATTTTTTTCGACAAGAAATCGTCAGCCGTATCTTTTCGTCGCCCAGCAATTCTCGCCACTGCCACCGCGCCAGCCTTATTGCCTGCCTCCATGTATTCATCAAACATCTGATACAGTCTATCCGTATTTTCACCATTCCTTGTTTCGTTATTGATGAGTGTCATATAGTCCGCCGTCTCATCTTTTTCTGCCTTCTTCTGTAAACCAATTGCCGCAGCCGCATATCCCACACCCATCAAACTTCCTTCCCTCGTTCTCGCATCCTGATTCTTCAAGTACTGCGCCCTGGCTCTCGCCATTCCTCGCCTACCAATCCCCAAACTATTTCTTATACTACCAGTAACAGATTCTTCCCCTCTCCTATTTAGGCCGGCCCGTAACCTCGTTCGCCGTTCTTGACCTCGCTCCTGTGCTCCCTTGTACAACTCCGATCCACGCATCCTACTCGTCGCTCCACTTCGAAGTTTCGCTCCAATACCAGACACCTTTGCTCCGATATTTCCCATCGCCGCAAATGATCCTTTAAGTAGTGAAGGAATAAAGAAAATAGGCAACACTCCGATAATCATCGCCGTAAAGGCTTCAAACGGGCTCGTTTCCGCCGCCGTACCAATCGAAAGTAGCAATTTCGATACATAATTACCGCCCCCCACCAACAAACCACAAATCGGATACAAAAGCAACATCGCCCCCCACAACTTCAGCCATTTATCAAAGTATTTCTTTGTGTTTGGTAGCATAAATAGGATTAAGGCTATCGGCGCAATCACAGTAAGTATTACAATTGCCGCTTTACGACCAGCCAGTAAAACAAACAGGAACAAAATCGATATCAGCACCCCAAGGGCCGACACTAGCAAAGTTAATAATATGGCCGGATTAGCGATGATTCCGATTGCACCAAACAAAGTGACAAGTATTACGATCGCCGAAATAGCATCACCACTACCTATCGAACCACTTTTTCCGCTAATTGTTATTTTGTCTGTTAACCCCCCTCCGTTCGCCAGGCCATCAAACAAATTTTGCAGTCCATTACCAACTATATTTGAAAGGTCCACACAGATTTGGCAAATCAAAAGCGACAAGTTAATCAATACCGCCGCTATAATTAGTCTCGGCAGTATCTTCTTTACACCGTAATTATCAATCCCATATCCAGTCAACTGGGAGAAAATCACCACCATGAGGATAATTATAAAAATAATATTTGCAAAATTTCTGAATGTCTCCCACGCTCCGCGTACACCGTCATTAGCACCGGTAAAAATCGTCGGTTGTACTTGCAAGCTCGGCTTCACATAGTCATTATAAACATCTGTAGCAGCGGTGCTCATCCATTCTATAATCGGGCACACAATCCATCCCAGTGAACCCGCCGCCCCCGAACTAGCACATGTTTGTTCTACGCCTTCAGTATCATCAATATCGGGGTCAACGATAATTCCTGAATTTGGATCGTCAATATCATATTCGGCCAAAAGCTCATTAATCGCGGCAATCACCTGCTCCAAATTCATCCTCGTAGCACCAGTCGAATCGTAGTAATCGCCCGAAATCCCCTCGATCGTATCCGTTTTCGAAGCCATATCCCCGTCAATCTTACATCTCTCACCCTTCGCCCCACTCGCCGAAATTAAAATATCGTAATCAAATCTCGCCTGCGAAAAATTATTTTCATCAATATTACAAACCCAATAATCCGATGCAGCTACTCCTTCAAAAAAATGATTTTTCAGCATATAAAGGTAGAAGTTCAGTTTATCGTTTGGATCAAATTTTAAATCATCACCTTCAGTGATGGTACCATTAGATAAATATCTAATGGCCGCATCCCCAGCTAGCCGATAAACTTCGTCCTGCGATCTTCCAGACGGCATACTGTACAAAGTATCGTTTGAAATTGATTCCGTATCCTCCACTCCTTGGGCATGCAGATTATCAATCACATAATACGACGGGTTACTACCTACAGAAGAAGAGCCTGTTTCTACTCTTTGTACACTACTGCCTACCAAATTCCCCAGTTCTCTGCTAAAGTCATTCCAACTACTACCAACCCCTTGTGTAGTTGTTACAGGAAGCCCAGAGGTAACCGTAAGCCCAATCCCACTATAGCCCGCACCCTCTGTAGTGACGGTTATTTTGCCATCGTTAGTTTCGCGAAATCTGAAGAATAAACATCTATCCCACCCATCACCAGAGGAAGGGCAATTATCTGGCTCTATACTAAACCCAGTAATAGTGTCGCCATCCGTGTCCGCGCAAACGTTCTGACTGGTCCAAGTTTTAGTATCCTTAAGTACATATCTAAACCCACCCCAAACGCTAAATTCATAAGTTTTCCAATCATAAGCAAACGACATACATTTTCGACCACTTACCTCCTCACCGCCAGCACCCACCACTGTAGTATTTGTATATCCCAACCCTTTCAACAATGTTTCAGCCCCATCGTTATAGTGCCCACTAAGTCTTAGTAATCCAGCAAAAATCTGATCTCCGAAAAACGATTTTGCCCCCAATAAAAGCTGGCGACAGCTTAATTTATCGCTAGCGACATCCGTTTGCCCAGCCGGCAAATAAACATTATTGGTACCATTAATGATTTTTTCCAAGGCTTCATCACGCTTATAATCAACCACATTAAAATCCGAATAGTACCCCGCCGTAGTTTCCAACTTTCCACTTGTATAGCAATTATACATTGCCGTCAAAAAAGCTTTTCGTATTTGCGAATTACTGTAATCCGTTACACTATCGGCAAATACTCGCCCTCCACAAACCACGCTCAAAAGTAACCCGAACATCGCAATTACTACAGCAATTTTTCGATTAGTTTTCCTAAGCATTTTCTTCGCCACCTTGAATTATGTTGTAGTTATCTAAGCACCGATTGTAAAATTTTCTCACCAATAAACTTGGATATTCAAACAAATTCGTTGAAATAACATCTAACTCAGCCAACAAATCCGCTTCATCTGCAGAATATTCTAGCCCGTCAACACACTCCGGCGATAGGACCGAATTTTGATAGCAACCTTTTGCCAAGTATATTGCAAAAACGCTTCTACCTGCTCTGTAATTTTCTCCCTGAAGCTCAAGATAATCCCGCGATACCTCGGAATCCAAATCCGAAATCCCCGTAAACTTAGCTAGATACTCCGCCTCGGTCAGGTTATAATCTTCTGGCATCACCTGCGGAACATTCATCGTATATGCCTGCAAGAAAGTTAAAATACCTTTCATATAGGCATCATTATCCGCAAGCATCTTTCCCTCACCCTCATCCGCATAAAAATCATCTGATAATTTCACATACTCATCATAAAGTAAAAGACTCTCCGAATAATAACCTTGCAAAACATTTTTATCAAACACCCCCATCAGTGTTCCCATCAAATAACTTTGCTCTGGTCGCATTGCAGAAATACTATCCGAATAACCATCGCCACCATAATAGGTATAATTTGCTAACCTCCCTAACGCAGTTTCTACCCCCTCCACGTTCCTTTTTTCTCCCGCGCTACGATTAATGATTACAAGCGCCACAATCGCACCAATCAGAATCAAAAACGCAATCACCACAAAAATCACCCATTTTTTATCAGTAGTTTTTTCAGGAGTAGACACCAAAATACTACCCTGGCCTAAAGGAGTATCACCAAAAACATTATTGGATGACGGATTCATATATCCTCATTATAACATAAGCATTTTTATTTTTGCAAAAGAAAAACGTGCCGGAAAACCGACACGTTTTTAGGTTAAAAGATTATCGAATTTCGATTATTCCTCGCCCTGCTCCTTCACCAGACACGCAGTAATATCCTGCAGCCAGTTGTCAACGTTCCTTTGATCTCGGTGAGGGTAGTCCCTTCCAGGCTATAAGCTCGGCAGTTTGCAACGAGAGTCGTCTCATCGTACAAAGTTCCTATGTACCACGAAATCGTGTACTCTGCTCCCCTATCCAGACCATTGACTCCCCTCTCGTTGCCCTCACTATCTGTTATAGTGATGCTTTTTGCATCATACTTTCCTACCCAAGCTTTACTCGAATGAATACTGTAATCATAGTATTCGCGACCATAAACCGGCAAAGTGTAACCCTCATACACCGTAGTGTATAACCGCAGTATTGGCACGTCACCCTTAGGCGAACACATCACTATCTTATCCGACTCTTCAAGTACTAATACCGGCACGTCGCCATGCGAAACTACTTCCATACCCCTTAAACGATAGATTTCCATTCTGCCTGGCGAGATGAAATAGCCATACCCGGGGTATTTCTCCTTCACTTCTGCCAGATCATCAATAGTGTAGATCTTATCATTTCTTAGAAGATACACTCCCGCTCTTTCCAAATCAAAACCCGACATTTCCAAACCTGCATATTCATCCTCTACTCCTGGAGTTTGTTTTGGGACCAGTTTCACTTCCGGAAACTCTTCCCACTTGGGCGACTCGGTTGGCCGCGACTCTGTCACACGCGGCTCGTCAGGTCCACTCGTAACATAGCCACCGCTTGCCACACTGGGCGTCGTCGACACTGTGGGCGTCTTTTTCTTACACGCCACGAGAGTCAAAAGCGCCACCATGACCAAAATGACACAAAATACCTTTTTCATTTTAATATCCTCCCCATATTAATTTTCAAAATGTAGTGAAATTCTGACAATCTTCCTAATACTTAATCTACCAAAGCTGCCTCTAACTTTATACTCTCATTATACCACACTTCACAAAAAATGTCAAGCTTAATTCCTTTTTCACAAAAAAATAAACCCCTGTTACGGAGTTTATTTTTGAGACCACCCTAGTGAAGCGGTCAATTACATTAACTTTTTACGGCTAGCAATAAAGTAACCAGCAGCGGTTACGATCGAACCAGCACCAATCGCACCAGTTACAATCGTCTCCGGACCCGTCGACACTATTGTGGTTGGGGTTGGAGTCGGTTCTGGAGTAGGAGTTGGTGTCGGAGTAGGAGTCGGTGTCGGAGTGGTCTTACAGGTTTCATCATCCCTATTAACCATCACTGACGCATCATCCTTGTAAACATCCTTATTGACCGTAGCGCTTGCCCAGTTAACTAACTGGTTAGAACCACAAGCCAAAGTCTTATTCACTACTTTACCAGTAAAGCGAACATAAGCATTACCCTTAGGGCTGTAACTACCGATGTTAATACCATTGGTAACCAAAGTATTATCATTTAGCAAAATACCCTTTTGGTAAGCAGCATTATAAAGATAAGTAGAATCTTTTACGTACTCGATGTTAGTCGGAAGCACATCCCGAATCATCACATTATTCACTTGCGATGCAAGTAAATTCACGTACTCAATTTGGAATTCTACTTCATCACCAACTTTAGCGGTAACAGATTCTTTCCAAGTCTTGTCAGAGCTGCCCTTAATTCGCACAGTTTTAGAGACCTTCGCAGCTACAGAGCTATGGACCTTAACGTCAATCATCACTACGCCGTCATATTTATAACAACCAGGGATATTGCCGTCCAATTTATCATAACCCAAAAGCGCACCAGAGGTTACCACTGAGTTTGCAAGTTTAACGGTGCCAAGCTTGGCATTTACATACCTAGCCGAACCGTCAACATACTCAAGGTAAACATCCTCACTAGCTTTAAGGGTTACTTCATCCCAATAACGAGCCGGGTAGGCATTTGAAGAATCAAGATACCCGATAATCGTTTGAGTTTTAGCAACTGTAGTAGGAACGCTAAAGGTAGCTCTTACATCTTTAGCAATTGCATTTAACCCCTTGGGGTTATTGTTGTGAACATAAAGACGAATCGTATAAGTTTCGCCATCTTTCACATTTATCGTGTCGGCATTCCAAGTGGTGACCTTTTCACCAGCTACTTTTGCACCGACGAAATTCTTTTCGTTTCCGATTTTTTGGTTATTTGAAATGGAGTTAAAGGTAATTGTATTACCAAGTACCCCATTTTCAATCTGCGACAACGTATAGCTCGGACGACCATTGTTAGAGTCACCCCAAGCATTTACGATAGCAGGAGTTAGCGTACCGGCTGCTATAACTACAGCAGCAGATAAGCCTAAAATGCTTTTGTAAATATTACGCATATTATTCCTTTCTTTAAATAATTGATAATAATTTTGTGTTGCTAGCCGAATTGTTAATATTCGTCTGTACAGCCAAATCATCTCAGTCTCAAATCTTGGATGAAGTCCGACGGTTCAAAACCGCCGGACTTTTTACTAAGGTACTTGGGCCGTCCCGCCCATGGACTTCACCCACATAGCTATCTATGGTGCTTAATCCGGCGGGCCTCCCCATTCGCCAGCCGGATTCGAGGGATTGTTGACAATTGTGTCTCCGTCTTCTTCTTCCACCAACGGTTCCACCGGAGTCGGGTTGTTAATGCCGCCGTTTCCAGTGCCCCGGTTTCCGTTGTTATCAACGTTTGTGCCAGGCGTCGGTGCCGGAGTCGAGGGCCGATTATTATCGTCCCCAGTTCTCTGATTGTCGTTGATTTCCTCCAACTCATCGAGGTCCTTCTGGTAATCCCGATATCTGTTATAGTGATTGGAATTTGTATCCAAATCCTCAGTGGATTCCATCGCGCCGCGACCGTTGTTGGTGTTCGGTCCAGGTCCCGGATTGTCATTCGGGGCGACTGGATCGCCCTGGACTCCTTCGCGCGGATCCTTATCATAATAAGGCCACCACGGCTCCGGAGGATCCGGCGTCGGTTCCGGCGTCGGAGTCGGAGTAGGCGTGGGTGTCGGAGTCGGCGTGGGAGTCGGTGTCGGAGTCGGAGTAGGCGTGGGAGTCGGTGTGGGCGTCGGTGTAGGCGTAGGCGTCGGAGTCGGAGTCGGAGTGGGCGTAGGAGTGGGTGTCGGAGTAGGATTCACCGGCGGTTTCACCGGAGGAATCTTCATCACCTTCTCGACGTTCGTGGGCTGATACCCACAGTCAATCCGGTACGCCACTTCAAACACTTCTCCCTTAATTTCGAAACTATACACTAGGAACAATCCAGTGTGGTCGTTCGTTTTCATGACGATGATGTCAGGCACTCCGTCCACCGTGAACGGGTTCATATACATCTGATCGTCCATATCCTCAGCTTCCTTCAGCTCGACCTTTGTCGCCGAATCGAGAAAAGCGAAACACGCTTCCCGAGTCGCCTTATAAAGCTCCGGATCTTCCATGAACTTGACTTTAGCCTGATTCATAGTTTCCGCCCAGTCACCCTTGCAAGAGTCATAAAATTTACCAGTGTATCTGGTTCCGACCACTGCATCAAGCCAAGCCGCATCTGCCGCGAGTAGCGCCGGGTCAACTTCAATCCGATCGCGAAAATCACGGTCGAAATCCTTCGCCTCCGTCCACTCCGGAAAGAACTCTCTCGGATTATAACCAAAGTTAAAATCGTTCGAAGAGTCCTCGTCCTTCAGCATCGACGGATTAAAAAAGGCTATGAACGGCTGCGCCGCTCGTTCAGTTATCACCGGCTCATTCGGCGTTACAGTTGGCGTCTCCACCACTACTGGCTGAGTCACATTCCGTGCCGGAAGATTGAAACTAGACCACTTTACCCCAGTTGCCAAAATGACAATCAGGATAATCGTCGTCACCACGCTGGCAAGAATGCCTAGTGCATGATAATGTCCCTTCTTCTCATCCTTTTCATCAAGCACTTCATCGGAGTCACCATCTTCAGCTTCATACATTTCCCGATAGCGGAAATAAAACGCATCGATAATGATAAATCCGATCGTTGCCATAATGAACAGCCACGGAATAGTTACAACAACAGAAGTCCAAAACGCACTGTTCCAGAGCGCCGCTGTTGCCATCGCTGTAGCCCGCATCGTAAAAAACGACACAACCGCTAGCACGACAAACGGAATTACTTCGATCCACTCAGAACCATCACGGTGCCACCAGTACATCAAATAAATATACCAGGCCACCATTACGGCCAAGAAAACCGGAGCCAGCCACAGTGCAGCCGACAGCTTGGGCGTAAAATAATTTATCGCCCCCACTATCAGACCGACACAAATGGCCTTTATCCATTCATCCGAACCTACTTCCTTCAGAAAAGCAAACTTGCTCCTCTTTTTTCCTGTACGGGTTTCGACCTCTTCAGTCAACCCGCCCCCGTGGAGCAAATGCGTTGCCGTAGCAATCGCCAGCGCCACAATGATTGCCAAAATAATGCTTAAAATCATGGCTTTTAGCCTCCTTCATAATTTTTTCCGGAGGCTAACGCCCCCGGGGGTGGGGAGTTAGTTAGATAGCTCTCAGATTTCATTTGAAATCTGAGATGATTTGGTTGTAAATGGTCTTCTTGTTTTGAAAACACACCAAAACTCAGACTGCCTACATTGTATCACACTTTAGCTTTTTTGTCAATATAAATATCAGTATTTTGAGCTTATGTCTATTTTATTATACATTAGCGTATTAATTAGAGAATTCGCCGCCAAAAACGCCAAAAAAACCGCATGAAAAAGGCCCGACGATTGCCGGACCTCTTTCAAGGTACTTGAGCTTAAAATCTGGGTTACGGAAGGTATTCTTCCAGTTCGTCCTTCGAGAGGACGTGATCGATTTCTCCGGTGGCATACCAGACCCAAATGGGCTCATAATTCCCATTCGAAATCTGTTTTGCCTTCCAGATGTCCGACGAAAGCCCGTAGGTTTTCGTCACGGGATCGTAGTACTTGTAAGCACGTCCGACCCCTTCGTAGGATTGAGCCAAATCCTTCAGCTTGTCGGTTTTGGCCCGCTTTTTCTTGGCTTCTGCCTCCGCTTTGCGCTCTTCTTCCGCTTTGCGCTCAGCCTCAGCCTTCTCGAGCTCCTCGATCTCCTTTACCTTTTGAGCGACCTCGGCCTTGAGATCCTCAAGTCTGATCTCGTTGTCGACCTTGTCGCTGGGAGTGGCCTTTGCGGGCTCAACGGGCCCAGCCTCTTTTTCCTTGCGTACCGCCTGCTTAGACATAGTTATGTCCTCCTTTTACTCTAATTTGCTCCCAGATTTTAAGCTACATACCTCAATTATATCACACTTTACTCAAAATGTCAATTATAAAGACACAAAAATGGTGCAAGTGGAGGGAGTCGCACCGAAGGTCCGACTCCCGACTGTAAAGTTTTTCTGACACAAAAATGGTGCGAGTGGAGGGAGTCGAACCCTCATCCCAAGTTTGGAAAACTTGTATACTAACCGCTGTACTACACTCGCAACATATTTTTAATGGGGTGGGATATCGGGATCGAACCGACGACCTTCTGGACCACAATCAGACGCTCTAACCATCTGAGCTAATCCCACCATACCCCAATTATATCATATTATCTTGAAATCCCAGGATTTTTCCGTATAGGTGGCGTTACTGGCTTCGTATTCGTACCACCAGCACCAACCGCGCCTTCAAAGGTTTTTGCCCTTGGCGCGCCTGCGCGCATATCGCTAACTACCCGTGAATCTCCATACCCTCTAACATTCTTGCGGTTCTGCTCCATCATCATCCTAGCCCCAAAGCTTTCAGCCGAAGCGGATCCCATCCCCCCAGGATTTTGCGCCTTTGCATAGGCCGAAGAATGTGCCACATCCTCCATTTTCGCTTTCATCAGGCGTTTTAGGAATGGATTATTTGTCATTTTATTTACTCCTTACTTAGGTAAAAGAAGAAACGCCACCGTTCCAGCAGCAGCACCTAATATAATTGTCAAAATCACCGCCACAATCAAGCTAACATGAGCATCTTTCTCCGGCTTTGTAATAATCGTCACCGGTCCCTTCGGCTCCTCTTTTGGCACCACTATCTTCTTTGGGTAGACATTCTTAGATAATGGCCGTTTTTCCACTTTGTTTTGGTTGATAAATGGATTACGGGGAACTTGAAAAGATTTGCTCGCTTCTTTTTTAGGTTTTTCCTCGGTTTTTAGATCAACTTTCTTTGCGGGTGTCGTTTCGGTTTTGCTCTCTACTACTCCCAGATTCTCGATCACACCCAATTCGGCTTCATCCTTAGCCCTCACCGCTGGCTGCATAGGCCTAGTCGTGGCCTTTTTGACAGTCATTCTCGGTGGCAACTTTACTTCGTTCCTTACTGCCGGCCTGGATGATTTTGGCGCAGTCGAAACCTCACCACTAGCTTTCTTGGTCGGAACAAAATCCATATATCTTTTATTCATGATCTCACTCTTTTTGCTACTTCGATTATATCAGTAAACTCGCTAAGAATCAAACTCGATCCACCAACCAACAAACCATTCACGCCCGGCACCGTAAGATATGCCCCCGCATTAGATGGGTTTACACTCCCACCAAACAGCACCGGAACTTTCTCGGCCACCTCTTTGCCGTAAGTATCGGCAAGCGTCTTTCGGATCAACGCTACCACCTCCGCTATCTCATCTGGAGTCGCTAACTTCGCCGCTTTAGTGGACGAAATCGCCCATACTGGCTCATAGGCAATTACAACTTTATCCAAATCATCGTCTGCTACGTCCGTCAATCCACCAATCACCTGATCCCGAATCACATCCGCCGTCTCGCCAAACGACCTCTCCGACTCCGTCTCCCCCACGCACAAAATTGGCGTAATCTTATTTCGAATGGCTGCCGCTACCTTTTTTTCTATCATTTTGTCATTTTCACCAAAAATATACCGTCTTTCAGAGTGTCCTACTATCGTGTAGTCAGCTATTCCCCTCAGTTGCGAAAAAGAAGTTTCACCCGTAAAAGCCCCATAATCCCTATAAAAAGCATTTTGTGCAGCAAGCTTTATTTTGTGTCTATCAACCTGAAGTGACAAAGGCTGCAAAGCAATCGTAGATGGCGCCACCACCACCTCGATATCTCTGTAATTTGGTAAAGCCTTCAGTAGCTTATGAAGATAGATGGAAGCCTCTCCGACCGTAAAATTCAGCTTCCAGTTGCCCACAATATAAGTTTTCATGTTACAATTATAACATGAAAAAAGTTTTAGCCTTTGATATTGACCAAACTTTAAATGTCGCAAAAACCCCCATCACCGACGACATCGCCGAACTTTTAATCAAATGCCTTAATCATTTTGAGATTTGTCCCATTTCCGGCCAAAAATTTGATCAATTTTTAATTCAAATTGTTAATCGTTTACTCGATTGTGGCGTTACACCAGAAGCCCTAACGCATCTGCATCTTTTCGTTGCTCAGGGTACTCAATATTATCGCTACGAAGATGGAGAATGGCAACAAATCTACAACTACCCTATGACCGATGAACAAGTCGCCAAAATCAGCCAAACTATCGAGCAAGCCGCTCGTGAACTTGGATTTTGGGAAGAAGACAAGCTCGCCGAAGGTGATGAAATTATCGAAAACCGTCTCTCCCAAGTCACCTTTTCTGCCCTTGGTCAAAAAGCCGGTACCGAAGCCAAATATGCCTGGGACCCCGATCACAAAAAGCGCGAAGCCATCGTCAAGCGCTGTAAAGAGCTTACGCCTGAATTTGACTACGAAATCGGTGGCACTACCTCAATCAACGCCATCATACCAGGTATGAACAAGACATTCGGCATGACTCATCTCTTAGAGGAACTAAATGTCAAAAAAGACGATATTTTATACTTTGGCGACATGACTCAACCTGGTGGCAACGACTACCCCATTGTTCAAATGGGTATCGACACCATCACCGTCCGAAACCACGAAGACACCGCCTTTGCCTTGAGGGGTATTTTAGGAGTCCTATGAAAATCTTAGTGGTGGGCAACATTACAAAAGACGTCTATCTAAATCTCGATACTCGCTCAGAAAACTTCGAAACCGATAGTGATCATACCGAATGGCTCAACCTCAGCTTTAATGCCAGTAAACACCATTTTTTTAACCGCAGTAGCAATTTTGGTGGCGCAGCTGTTTCCATTGAAGTTTTACAAAAAATGAACCTCTCTGCTATCGCTTCAGATACCAATTCCAAAACCGCCCCTTCTACTTATCGCTATATTTTACTCGTTAACGATAACGTCACTTACTTTACTCCGAGCGAATTTTGCAGTACTACTTTTATTGCTCCCGCCGAATCAGTCGATTATCTTTATATTGACCGTTCCGCTAGTTTGGACCATACTGCCATCCAGCAAATCAAAACCTACCTTGAACTTTCCTCAAAAACCAAGCTCGTCTTGTATCTCGGAGGCGACAGTAAACATAATCTCTCCGAGCTTATTCCGCTTGCCAACTTAATCTTTCTTGAAAATAACAGGGGCCAATCGGAAAAACCTTACGCGCTCGCTTCACCAGATTTAAAGTCGGCTTTGGCGTCTGTCCCGCCTGAAAAAATCATTCACATTACCGAAGCTCAGCTTTCTTACTTAAGCATCACCGAAAACATCAACATCGAACGCGTCGATGTATTAACTCACCTTTCAGCTTACTCAATCATGTCAGCCACCATTCTTGGCGGTTTTGTGCTCGGATTTTCTGTCGAAGATAGCCTAAAGATGGCTCGTGCCAACGTCGAAAACGCAAAAATCAATTCCACTCTATCCTTATCCGAGCTCCAAGACATTGCCACTACTTATGGCTCCGAAAACGAACTCGAACTTCTCGCAGCCAGTCTGGTATTAAATGGTAAAGGTATCCTAGCCGCTGACGAATCTGGTGGGTCTATCCAGAAAAAATTCGCACAACTAGACATCGAGGATACCTATGATAATCGTCGTGATTATCGTAATCTCTTTTTTACCACCCCAGAACTAGAAAAGTACGTCAACGGTGTCATCCTTTTTGACGAAACTGCTCGCCAAACTGCCGACGATGGCCAAAACTTTGTCAATTATCTCACCAGTAAATGCATTATTCCTGGCATCAAAGTCGACCAAGGTCTCGCCCCTCTAAACGAAATCCGTCCAGAAATCGGAGAAACCACCGAAAATTATACCAAAGGGCTAGACGGCCTTGAACCCCGCTTGAATGAGTACTATCAAATGGGGCTCCGCTTCGCTAAATGGCGCGCCGCTTTTAATATCACTCTCTCTGAATCCGGCGAGATTCTGACCCCGACCGATATCGCCATCGAAGAAAACTGTCAGATCCTTGCAAAATACGCTCTAGCTTGCCAATCCGCCGGCATCGTCCCAATTGTTGAACCTGAAATTGTTTACGATGGTAATTATTCTATTGACAAATGCGCCGAAGTCACCGCCCATGTCCTCGACGTTCTTTTTGACGAACTGAAAAAACAAAACGTTAACCTAAGAGCCTGCCTCCTCAAAGTTAACATGATTATGGCAGGCAAAAAACAACCTGAGAAGTCCTCCCCAGCAATCGTCGGCCAAACTACTGCTGAAGTCCTAAGAAACCATGTCCCCAAAGATCTCGCCGGAATCGTTTTCCTCTCCGGTGGTCAAACCCCGGAGCAAGCCACCGATAACCTCGCTGAAATCATCAAAAACGGACCCTTTCCTTGGCCAGTCACCTTTTCCTTCGCTCGCGCCTTGCAGGATCCCGCCCTCTATGCTTGGGCTGGCAACAACGCCAACGCTGAATTAGCAAAAGAGGCATTCAAAGAACGCCTCATTGCAAATACTAATGTTTTAATCAACTAAGCTTGCTCAGAAGTAGCTTCCGCTTCAGGCTTCGTACCATTATCAGCTGGCACATCTGCCGCTTCGACGGTAGGCCCCTCCGCCTCAGCCTCACGTTTCTCTGCTTCGGCAGCTGGATCATAAAGCGAAACCACCACTTGCTCAGCATCCAATTCCTTATCAGCTAGTTCTACGCCTTTAGGCAAAACAATATCCGCAATCGTCAATTTGTCATCGACTTCCTTCAAGGAAGCGGCATCAAGTTCAAGACTTTTTGGTAAATCTGCTGGCTTTGCCTTCACATCAAGCTCTGTGATCGCCTGTGTTAAAGCAAAATGATAAATTTTCGACGCCTCAGAAGCCTCAAAGTTTACAACCACTACTGGCGTTGTAGCTTCAACCACTTCGTTTGCCGAAATCGCTTGAAACTCAATGTTGATAATTTTCCGTGAGACCGGATCGATATGCACATTTTTCGCAATCACTAGCTGCTTCTTACCAGCCATGTCAAGATCGATCGGCGAATGGTAACCAGCCTTTTGCAAAACCTTTTCGGTCGCTACATATTCTGATGCCATTAGCATCGGCTCCTTACCACCATAAACTACTGATGGAATCAAACCCTTTTCCCGCAAAGTCCTTAATTTTTTCCCAGTTAACTCACGCTTCTCTAGCGTTAATTTGTATTCAGCCATATTTTATCCTTTAAATTTACTCATTATTTTATCACTTTTAGAGGAAATTGTAAACTACCCCTCGATGCGTTTAACTTTAACCATTGCCGGTCGCAACACCTCGCCACCATAATAATATCCTGGCCTCAAAGTCTCCGCCACCACTTCTTTTTCGCCTTCACCCTCCACCATTACCGCCTCAAACAAATCCGGATTAAATTCCACGCCTTCATTCGAGTCAATTTTCTTAAGTTCTAGCTCACCTAGAGTTTTGGTAAGAGATTTTTCGAGCGGCTTTAGCTCCTCGTAAGCCGCAATCGCTCTGTCTAAATCATCTAGCAGCGGCAAAACTTTATACACGGTTGCTAGCCTTGTCGCTTTACGCTCATTCTCCTTCTGATTTTCAACCTGTTTTCTAAAATTTTCAAAATCCGCCCGCGTCCGCTGTAAATCATTGGTCAGCTCAGTAATTTTCTCGTCAAATTTATCTTCTGATTTTTTTTCTTTCATCTTAATTCTCCAAAATTTCCTCTAACATATTGCCAGCATACTTCACCAGCGACATTACCCTTGAATAGTTTTGTCGCGTTGGCCCAAGCACGCCAATATAACTTCGGTCCGAAAACGGCGAACGGAATTTCGATATAATCAACGATACTTCCGAATTCTTGCCGATAGGATTTTCCTGACCAATAAAAATATTAAGAGCCTCTCCTGGTGCTGCTTCTCGAAGCCACGGTTCCAAGTTATCTAATAACTTAGCTACAGATTGCACCCGCCGTGTGTCGCCAAACTCCGGCTGCGTAAATAACCGCGAAATTCCAGCCAAGTATAATTGCTCACCAATAGTAGCAAGTCCCAAGTTCCCGGTAAGTTCCACCAAGGCATCTACCGCCCCCCGAATTGCCGTATCAGCCCGTGACTGTGCATTTACTCTCACCTCAAGAGCATGCATCCCACGCCGCAAATTACCATCTTCTAATAATCGAACATCCGTCACACTATCATCATAAAAATCCCTACCAAAACCACCACTTTCACCATTTAAAGTATTTACGTAAAAACGATACCCCGCATCTGTCGGCACCCGTCCCGCCGACGTATGCGGCTGCGCAATCAAACCTAGTGCTTCTAATCGCGCCATCTCCGCCCGAATTGTCGCCGAGGACACACCAAACAACTTCGCCAACGTCACACTCCCTACTGGTGAAGCGGTTTCAGCATACTCCTCAATAATTTGGCAAAGAATTTCCTTTTGGCGCTGAGTAATTTCCATACCTACATTATATGCAATTAGCACTAAAATGTAAAGAGTGCTAATTTTTAAAAAAATTCAGGTTGTGCTACAATAATAACATTCGCACGAGCAAGACATATTTTGTTCGTTCGAAAATTCGACTAGTTATTTACTAGCGTACTTTTAAAGGAGGATTTATTATGGCTAAGAAGGTTCACTCGCAAAAAACCATCCACTGGAACGACAAGAAGTATATCGGTTTCAAACGCAGCGGCTCCATCAATGTCAAGGTCTCTCAGACCGCCAAAGGCCAGCTCATCAGCGCCGGCACCTACGACATCAAAACCAAATCCTGGAACGACTGTAGTCGCAGGAGCTGCATCCCCACCACCGTCAAAAAAATGTTCGAAACATCTTTTGGTGTGTAACCTATATCCATCCAATAGTCCAAGCTCCGACATCTTTTGTCGGAGCTTTTTCAGTGTATTTTATTATGATAAAATAAATCTATGGAAACCAAACTTCAAACTATCAAAACTTGGCTTGGCACCGGCAGTATCAATATCTTTGGCCTCCCTATGTCCGGCAAAGATACTCAAGGAATTCGTCTGGCCGAAGCCTTAAACGCCAAATTTTTGTCTTCCGGCATAATCATCCGCGCCATGGAAAAAGAAACCAAGAATAAATATTCCACCAAAGGTGCCCTCATCCCCACCGATATTTTTTATGAGTGGGTTCTCCCCTACTTTGAACGTCACGATTTGCTTGAGTATCCTCTCATTCTTTCATCCGTCGGCCGCTGGTCCGGCGAAGAAGAAAAGGTTATATCCGCCGCCGCCGATTCTGGTCATCACATCAAGGCAGTCATTATTTTAAATATTTCCGAAGCCGATGTCGAAAACCGTTTTGAGGCCAGCAAATCTCTCGGCGACCGCGGTGAACGCGAAGATGATCGCAATATCGAAGTTTTCCGCACCCGCATCCAAGAGTTCCGCCAAAAAACCCTCCCTGTTTTGCAGTACTACAAAAGTCTTGGCTTACTCGTAGAAGTAAACGGCGATCAGCCTCGTGATGCAGTTTTTAACGAAATCGTCGAAAAACTTTACGCCAAAGCTTCTGAATCTCTCGCCTAAACTCATAAACCAAACACACCACCCCCACTATTACTACCCCAATTACTGCATATAGTGCCACAAAAGAGGATTCTGCCTTATAACTATCAAGGCTAATTTCGTAATCTGCCCCCTGATTCTCCTGAATCTTCCGACACCGCCCTGTCTCAGAATTCAAGTAATAACCTTCCCTGCAGGTTTTTTCGGTCGTTTCCACGTATTTCCGACACCGCCCTGTTAAAATATTCAAATACTGCCCAGCCGGACAAATCTTTTCCACTACGCTCGTTACTTTCACGCAATTACCCGTCGCTTCGTTGATAACTTTTCCCTCCTCGCACGTCTTAAACTCCTGATAATGATTAGCCTCACCCGGTGTCGGCGCATAAGTTGTTCGCCAGATTTCGGCCCCCAAAGCATCGTAACCAATCAGGGCATAAGACGTCCCTTTGCGCTGCCCATTCGGATATTCTAACTTATCCACCACCTCACCAGTAGTATCAATTATTTCAAGCACACCTTCGTTAGTTGGATTTTTTGTTAAACTAAACTCTGTCGGCAAATATCTAAAATACTCCTCTTCCCGCACTACACCCGTTAGCCCATATATCTTGTTTTTATAGCGAATACCACAACCATCAAGCAGTATTTGCCCGGGTCCTACATTGTATAATTCAACGAACTGCTCCGACCGTGAAGATTCATAGTAACTTAAAATCTCCGAAAAAATCAGCCCCTTGCACTGACTCACTGGCTCTATTTCCTCATCTTTTTCTACCTTATAGGCCTCTGCATCGTATTCTGGAGTATAGCTCGGCACATGCCTAAACTCCCCGGTTTCTGCATCTCTCACTAAAGTCGTCGAAGTAGCCGATTTAAATTCCGTATAGCAGCCACTCTTTCCAGTCCAACACACCTCATCTATCACTTCACCTTGCACGCTTAATGTTAATCCCGCCTTAAACGCCAATGTCTTTGTATAGTTCCCGGCCGCTAGCTCGCTTTCTGGCGAGCTAGCTAAACGAAGGAGGATGCTCTCGCCGGTCATCCAACTGTTCTCGGGAAACTCAAACAAAATCGATTCGTTCCCGCTCGAATTAGTATAGCTTACAGTAGTACCAGCGAGCGAAATCGGTTCATCGGAGTCTCTACGGGCAATTTCAATCATTTCTCCGACATTGTTCTTGCCATCTGTGGAATATCCCGGGTTGATGGCCTTGATGAATAAGTTTTTCATGCCGCGAGGCTAACATGCTCAATCTAGAAATACAACCCCCTTTGTGCTATAATTTAAGCATGAGTGTTTTCACCTCTTTGGGAATCTTAATTCTGGCTGTGCTTATCTCATCTTTTTTAATGCTTATTCCCGGAATTTTCGCCAATTTCTTCCATCATGCTTCCGGTAAATACACTCGTACCAAAGCCGACTCGCTCAGCCTTTTCTTCATTCTTGGTACTGAAACTATGGTCGTTTTAGGTCTTTTTCTTATCGCCACAATTATTTGGACTTTGCCCCCCTCCACCGTCAACCTCGAAAATCCCATTTTAGTCTGGATACTCGCCGGCATCTTTTTTGGTCTAAGCCTCACTGCTTTTTTTGTATATTTTCGCAAAAACGGTCAGCTCTTCATCTCTAGGAAAACCGCCGCCACGCTCATTGACCGTCCAAAATCTATTAAAAATTCCTCCGACGCTTTTGTCTTTGGCCTGATGTCTGGTATCCCAGAGCTTCCATTCACTTTACCACTATATTTTGTTTCTATTCTTGCCATCTCAAATGTCAGCCTGTCACCATTTCCCTGTGCGGGACTTATCATTTTTTACGCCATTTTGGCTGTTTGTCCGCTTTTTGCCACCCATCTTTATTTCAGGACCGGACACAACCTCGCTGACTTCTTGCGCCATCGTCTCAAAAATCAAACTTTCTTCCGTATTTTTCTTGGCCTACTATATTTTATCCTTGCCACCCTACTTATTGGAGGGCTTATCCTATGACAACTTTTAATGAAAATAGTCTACGAAAAGAACTAAAGATCGATGCTCGTGCGCTCGGAATTCCCGCCGGCGCCGCCGAAAGTTTCATCAACGAAACTATCAAAAGCACCCTTAAAACGCTCAAAGGAAAATCTATAATCACCAATAACGATCTAAAAAGGATAGTTTATAAAGAATTAAAGAAATATCACGCCGATTTAGCTTATGTTTATAAAAATCGTGATAAAATAATATAAAATGGGTAAGAAATACGATTTTGAATACATTGTCATCGGCAGCGGCCCTGCTGGTTCCGCCGCCGCAATAAATCTTGCCAAGGCCAAAAAACACGTTGGTTTAGTCGAAGGACGTTTTTTCGGCGGCTCCAACCTTAACACCCGCGATGTCCCTTTTGCAGTTGCTCTAAACTTTTCCCATGCCTATCGAAGAACCTTAACCTTACCCGAATTCAGAAACCAGGATATTACCTTCAGTTTACCCACCGCAGTTTCACATCAACTTCAAACCGTCTTAAACTGCGGCGGCAACAATCAAAATCTCTTCAAAATTTCCGGCGTCACTTGTATCAACGGTTACGCCAGTTTTCTCGACAATGACACTATCGCTGTTGGCAACCAAAAATACACCGCAAAAAATTTCATTATTGCCACCGGCGCCAAACTAAAAACTCTTGAAATATCCGGCACCGAACAAGTTAATTATCTCACCCCCGAAACCTCCATCAAGGTTCACCGCACCCCAAAGGTCGTTGTGATTGTTGGAGGTGGCTCCACCGGTTGCGAAATCGCCACCTACTATGCCGAGCTCGGAGTCAAAGTCATCATCCTCGAAATGTCTCCCCGTCTGCTCCCCCGCGAGGACAAAGACGTCAGTGATTGTATCACCAATTATTTCACTCGCGAACTTGGTGTCATGGTTCTTACTAACTCCAAAGTCGTCGCACTCGAACAAGACAATACCGCCAAACGTGTAATCTTCGTCAATAGTCGCACCGAAAAAATGATTCGTACCGATTGTGTCGTACTTGCAACCGGCAGCCAACCCGCTCTTGACCTCGGTCTCGAAAACGCCAACGTCAAATACAAGAATTCTGGCATTATTGTCGACCGTTATTTCGAAACTTCCACCAAAAATATCTACGCAATTGGGGATTGTCTCGGCAAAGATTCTTCCACCGAACTCGCCGATTACGAAGGTTCTCTTCTTGCCTCTAATCTAATTAATAAAACCAAGAACCCCGCGGACTATCATGGTTTCATTCGCCAAACTAACACCAATCCCACCCTTGTCACCATTGGTTTTAATGAAGACGATCTTACGCGACGCGACCGCAAATACAAGACATCCATCGTCCCGTTATCCGATATTCCCGCTGGCAAAATCTATAATTCCCCATACGGCTTCGTAAAACTCATCGCGGACAAAAACAATCGTCTTCTCGGCGCTTGCATCATCGCGCCGCATGCCGATTTATTAGCCTCCGAACTGTCACTCGCCATTCGACACAATCTTCCAGTTGTCGAAATTGCTAGCACCCCACATCCAATCAACAGCTACAATTACGCCATTAAGCTCGCCGCCAAAAATCTCCTCGCCAAAAAATAATCCAAAAAACAGCCCTCAGTTCAACTTGAGTTAGGGGGGTAACTCAAGTTGAACCAAAAGCTGTTCCAACTTGGTTGTGGGGGCTGGATTTGAACCAGCGACCTTTTGGTTATGAGCCAAACGAGCTACCAGGCTGCTCTACCCCACGATATCAATTTGCACAACAGAAAACCGTGTGCACAGTCATCTGTTCACGCCCTCCATTATACCTCAGAAACCAACTTTTGTCAACTATTAGCCTTTATCTCGCACGCAAATCTTCCAAATTACCACCATACGTCCCTTCACTAAATTCTCGCGTAACCGTCATATTTTTATTCAAAAGATAACCGCTAGCCTTATCGTTCAAAAGCTCAATCGCATAAAGTGGATACGGGAAAAACGTATCCGCCGAATCAAGCCTTGCTTCAACTCGCCTGTACAAATTGTTTGCTCGCCCCGTTGAATCAATGTTTACCTGCACCCCCTCTAGCACCGCCTGCTCCGAGGCCACTTCCGTCCCCTCAACCGAAACCGTACCGCACGTCTGGCCTTCAGCACACAAAAACTCCAAAGCAAAATCCGTGCTCGGCTGTCCATAAGGAATTGATATCACAAACATAAACGTATCGTCGTTCCTTGCACCACCAATTGCATCTGGTAAATCTATAATCGTAGAGCACGCAAATCCGTTATATTCAAGATTTCGCGGGCAATATACGGCAAATGGGATATTTTTCACGGCGCGATCATTAGATTTAATTACTTGAGCGGCCGTCAAAGTATTTTCGCCGTCAGCATAAGCCCCAATATAATTATCCGGCCTACTACTGCTACTAGCCATGGTCACACTATCAGTCGGAACCAAATAAACAGTTGCCCGATTAGTGGCACTACTAGTCACTTCATCAAAACTACTAAAGTAAAAAGAATCAGCTGTCTGCACTAGCCCCACTGCAAGCGTTGGCGGGGTAGCCGCCTTTCCATCTCTTAACGTCGGGAATTGTACTCTTGAACTCGAAACATTCGTGTAAGCCAAATCAGTACCATCTGTTCTTGAATACCAACTCACCCTCACTCTTTCAATGTTATTTGCCGCCGTACTCGACAATTTTACCTTAACTACTCTTGTCGGGTTGTCTTCCGTCAACGTTGAGCGATAATCATTAACCTTAGTATTTATCCTAACACAAGTATAGGCCTGCTGCATTGAGTTATCACCGCCCTCCTTAGTCTCCTGAATCATCACTTCACCATTTTCGTCCTTCCCGATTCGGCCAAGAATATGCGCCACCATATCACAATCCGGATGTTCCATCCAATAGATTATTTCCGCACAAGTAATCGATCCTGCACCTGTAGGTTTGGATGTCGCAGAACTTATTCCCTGCTCCTTACAAGACTGGTAATTATAAAAAGCCAGTTTCGCATCCTCAATCCCAGCAAGCGCCGAATCGTATGCTGATTGCGACAAATCGTCATTCTCGGTTCGCGTCATTTCCGACAAAATTATCGCCGCAAAACTCGCCGCGATAATTACGAGTACCAAAGTCGAAAACGCCACCACGTAAAACGACGCCGCTCCTTCTTTAAATTTTAATCTTATGCTGCTCGCCATATTCTAATCTCCTGTTGCCCGCGCGGCAAAATTAAATTTATTAATCGCACAATAATCAAAATTTTGATCTACGTAATCATTTGGTGTGGAACAAAAGTTCCCAGATGCCGCCACGTTGATTCCACCCTGAGCGGTTCCCAAAACAAACGAAACCGAATAGAACAAACTATTTAACGCTACGCTATCCGCCGGCGCCGATGTAGACAGATCATACAAAGCCAAACCAATATCGTTTGATTTTAGTAAGTCAATTGGCTCTTCACTCACAATTTCACCATAGCTTCTGATATCAAACGTATTATTGGAAAGTCCATTAATGCTTGCTGTAATACACACAGCCCTATCATCATCTCTGACCTTTAACAATCTAAAATCTCTCAGTGTTTTTCCGCTTCCTGTGCCGTAAATAAATTTAGCCATTTCCACTCCTTCGATTTTAGGATACCCAGCACTGTTCTTTGCTGTAAAAAAGTACCCCGAATTCCAAATGTAGGAATACGTACCCGAGCAAAAAGCGCCGAACATCGGAGTATTAGTAATTATCTCGCCCGCACCAAGTTCAATTTTTGAAGCATTTTTCTTTACGATAACAAAATCCACCGCACCGCTATTCTCACAGTCCGTTATGTCACCCGTGGTATTAAAAACTATATTACAATCGCTCGTCACCGATTTCGTTGAAGAATTTTGTACCGCCGCTCGCATATCATCAACAATATCCATCCCCACCGTATTTATTTGCTTCAAAATCACTCCCCGCCGATATGAAGATACGGTATTACTAACCAAAAAAGCAATAATAAGCGATAGCGTCGCAATAAAAACCAGCGAAAGCGATAACTCAATTAGCGTAAAACCGCTTAATTGCTCTCTTCTGATTTTGCCCTTCATTTTGCGCATCATCATTTACATCTGTTCTCCGCACTATCTTGATTGATTATTTCTATCCCTGAGGCATTTCTGGCATTTTCGACCAAGCGAATATCTCTCCTGGTATTAGTCTTTGCCGCCCCCGATGGGTTTATGCAAAAATCCAACTCCTTTGCCACAAAATTAGTTGTGGTCAGCTTGCTTACCAGCAAATCCCTCTTTGCCGCAGTATTATTGCCCCGCATTATTCCATTCACTTCAATCGTCGCACTGTAGTAAAAAGTATACACAGTCCCCGATCGCGGATGCCGCACTATCAAAAGCGTTCCCTTAAATGGTTTGTACCCACTAGAGTAACCAGCTGTTGTTTGAATCCCCGCCCCCCACCTAGGCACATATTCCTGCGTTATACCAGCTAACCTGTAAGTTGAACCGTCTTTGACCGCCACGTTTGCATTTAGCGTTTTGAGTGAACCAATCACGTCGCCCGATCCAATATCACCAATACTACCCACCACCGTATAAGAAAAAACCCGATTATCTCCATCAGATATCTTATTTCCGTTAAGATCGTATGCCTCACCGAAAGTAATCATTTTTCCGTAAACCGCTTGCTCCGTCCTACCAGTTCCGGCATGCTCCACATTCATAGTCTCAGAATATGCGCTTCTCAAAAATTCGGCAAAATTTTGCACCGAATCGGTATACCGCTGCTGGAAAATCGAGCCCCTCACCCCAAGCGTCACCCCGAAAAAAAGCAATGCCGTCACCGCCAAAAACAGCGACACTTCAATCAGAGTAAATCCGGTTCTTCGGCCCTTCATACTGTATATTATATCATAAGCTTAATAGCTCGGGAACAAATACATCATCCATTTTTCAAAATTCGAATACTCCTTTTCCTTAATCTCCTCAGAATCTTGCCGGAACCTACTCTTAGCAGCCTCAGAATTTTCCGGCATCACCACCATTTGTTCACCGGGCAATTTCTTTTCCAGGTATTTTCGCGCCATCAATTCCTGATATTCCTCTGTTCTATAATAGTCATTTTCAAGTTCCGCTGTTTTAGCCTCCATGCTAAGAAGCTCTAATGTCTTTCTTTCGGTTGTTAACCTCTCCGAAAGCTCCCAGTTTCTCGACATCGCCACAATCGACTGATAAGTCCAAGTTAAACATAGGATAATCGCTGCAACCAAAACCACATTTTCTAGCGTCAAAAAATCATGCTTCATTTTATACCTAAACTGCCTCAACTTGTTCATCACCCCGCTCATGCTTATCATTATATCATTTTGTGATAAAATAATGTAGCGGGGGGTATAGCTCAGTTGGTCAGAGCATGCGTCTTATACACGCAGTGTCCTTGGTTCGAGTCCAAGTACCCCCACCATTTTTTATGGTTGATACCAATTCGGTACGTTACTACACGAAAATACCTCTGACATATCAGTCACATTAGAAACATCCCAATTATTCAGTACCGTTCCGTCGATATTATCTACCATAAAGAACATTCCATGCAGATTGGTCACCTTGGAAGTATTCCAATTAGAAAGAGGCGAAACGTCATTAAGAGCGACGTCCCACACAAACATCTCGCTCATATCAGTCACATTAGAAACATCCCAATTTGCAATAGCCCGAAGATCTGCTAAACCAGTCACGTTACTGAACGTTCCCCACATATTGGACACGTTTGAAACATCCCAATTAGCTAAACCAACTAAATTTGACAGTCTAGTTTGAACAAAAGTATACTCTAAACTAGTCAGATTTATTGTTTGCCAGTCAGATAGTACATCTAGGCTGCTAATCTCTGTGGCATAAAACATCCAACCCATATCCTCTACTATCTCTGCTCTCCAGCCTGCTATGCCTGAAATGTCCGACAGCGAATACAAATTATAGAACATTGAACTAGAATCCACGTTCATATATACCGCATCAGCCTCAGTATAATAATACACAATCCCAGCACTGTTCGTATTGTCGTAAAAAATGTAAACTGGCTCTCCCCAAAAACTAATTGTGTTACTGGCCGACCCCACAAAGTTCTCCGGCAAAGCATCCGCCCTTTTGATCGCTTTTACTTCAGCAAAGGACCTTAACTTATTATTTATGGCTGCGCCATTTTCCAACATGGCAAACCTCTCCTCCATCCACACTGCATATAAATATAACGTCGTCGGCTCATCGCCTAGCAACACCCAATTGCCAGAATGAAATACCGGCCTATAGTCATTCGGCTCCAGCGACCAGCCCATAAAAACATAATGCTCTAACTCCGGCTCCACTGCTGGAATAAAAACCCCTTGTTCCCCTTCTTCCAAAACAATATTTTCCGGAGCCCCCACCCCGCCGTTTGCATCAAAGACAATCGTAAAATGTGTCGCCACATTCGCCACCGCAACATAATTTATCACTCCACTTTCATATACACCCTCTGGTAAATCGGGCGTTACGTGCACACCATAATAAATAGTAGTTTCATCGTTAGCAGCAGTTGCATTGGCCGTATTTTTTATTATTAAAGCTGCGTCTTGCGATGCTGGCAAAGCTTGCCATGTAGCTGCTTCATGACCTTCCGGTTCCGCTAAACTTATTCCCCAAGTATTTTCACCAAGAACAACTAGTCCAGACGAATCATCAACACTTTCAATTACTCCGCCATTATCTGCTACTAGTTTTGAGTTTTCAGTATAAACACTTAGTGTGTAACCATTATTTGTGGGCGCATTTACTTTTACAGTATTTGGGGCTACCGCATACACTGGTCCGTCTTCTAGGTTGATGGTTATGTTTGTGTCTTCCGTCGTGATGTTTAAAGCATTCTCATCACCGTGAGCTATCGCTGGTTGCACGCTGCCTTCCGTGTAATTAAGTGCGGTAAATACAACTCCACCAGAAATCAGTGCTAGCGCCATCAATCCAAACACCATCTTCCTCTTTTTGAAAAACATCTTCGTGTTTTGTCGTTTCAAAAACCTACCGGCCAGAAAAAACAACGCCATCAGCGTTATTGAAACTGCCAACATCGCTTCTAAACCAAGCGTAACGTCAGCTTTATTTTTTGTATAATTTTGTGTGTTAGCACCAGTACTGGGTATCTGCAAAGTCCCTGCTGCACCAACATTCACATAAAATCGGCTCATTTTATTTTCCTTTTTTATGTATGAACTTTGTATCCACAAAATAACATATTCCCAAAATAAACACAAGCAACAAACCAGCTCACCAGAGGCCAAACCATCAAAAAAGTGTTGTAAAATTTACAACACTTTTTCTTATACGCCTAAATTATTTCTTCTTAAGAGTTAGGAATCCATTGCGTGGGTTCTCGCAAACAACACGGTCTGCTGGAAGATCACATGGCGTGCCCTTACCGCCCTTTTCGTCCTTAGTGAAGAAATAGATTGTCTGTGGTTTACCACCGCGAAGAGTAACTTCAGATTTATGCAAGTAGTACTTTACTCCCTTGCCGTTGGTATGTTCGTAAGCCATTGAGCTTTCCTCCTTAAGTTAATATAACCTTATCTTATGACCGCACACCGCAATTGTCAAGGGGTTTTTAGGGGTTTTATACAAACAACAGGGATAACCGTAATACCACCCAAACTACCCCCCGAATAAAAATTACAACAATGATTATCAGCGTAAGCAAAATTACAAAACCCGTCAAAGTCGGCGCCCACACCGGCGAAGCGTAGTTCTTTCGGTATAACTCTGTTGATGGCAAACTTGCAATTATTT